>DWWO01000012.1 GCA_019119675.1 Candidatus Mediterraneibacter faecipullorum
GTGAAACAGGAAGCATAAGCGGAAAGAGGTATATATGAATAAGGCAATATTAGTAGGACGGTTGACAAGAGATCCTGAAGTCAGATATTCACAGGGAGAGAATGCGACGGCAGTTGCAAGATATACAGTTGCCGTTGACCGCAGATTCAAGAGAGACGGAGAGCCGACAGCGGATTTCATTCCGTGTGTCGTGTTCGGACGTTCCGCAGAGTTTGCAGAGAAATATTTCCGTCAGGGAATGCGCGTTTCCATTTCCGGCCGTATCCAGACCGGAAGCTACACGAACAAAGACGGCGTAAAAGTATACACAACGGAAGTGATCGTGGAGGAGCAGGAATTCGCAGAGAGCAGAGCTGAGAGCGAGGCAAACAGAGCATCTTACCAGCATTCTGCACCGGCACCGGCGCCGAGTGCACCGGCAGGGGACGGATTTATGAATATCCCGGATGGCATTGATGAGGAGTTACCGTTCAATTAAGGAAAGGAGATAACCATCATGGCTTACGAAAAGGGAAGCAGACCGGAAGGCGGTTTCAAGAGAAGAGGACCGGCCCGCAGAAGAAAAAAAGTCTGCGTGTTCTGTGGCAAAGAGAATAACGAGATTGATTACAAGGACGTAGCAAAGCTTAAGAAGTATATTTCCGAGAGAGGAAAAATCCTTCCGAGAAGAATCACAGGAAACTGTGCAAAGCATCAGAGAGCTCTTACAGTAGCAATCAAGAGAGCAAGACACATTGCGCTGATGCCGTACGTTCAGGACTAATTGAAGATAACAGGAGACTGTCGCCAGAGTGCGATGGTCTCTTTTTTCATACAAATTAAATTATTATTGACATATGTTCATAACATAGTATACTTATAGTCAGAGCTATAGAAACAGAAGGGAGGAGAAGATCATGGCAAGACCGCAGAAGCAAAGGTGTATCTGTTCGCTTCCACAGGTGGCCGGTTTCGGCCCGACGGGCTGTGAGCCGCCCGGAAGTATTAATCTTACATATGACGAGTACGAAGTGATCCGTCTGCTGGATCACATGCAGATGACGCAGGAACAGTGCGCGAAGAGGATGCAGATCTCCCGCCCGACTGTGACGCGGATCTACGACGAGGCGCGCCGGAAGATGGCGGATATGCTCGTGAATGGCAAGACTCTTACGATCGGTGGAGGCGATGTCTTTGTCTGCCCGGCAATGCGGCCGGAGTGTGCAGGGGAAGAGCACTGCTGTCATAAGAATCCGGATCTGTCGCGGGGCGTCAGGACGCTTGAAGATGACTCGGCGGATGAGTGAAAACGGCAGAGGGCTCAGAGTCAGAAATTTGAAAAAGAAGAGAGGTAGAAGATGATGAAGGTACTCATTATCGGCGGTGTCGCAGCCGGAACAAAAACTGCGGCCAAGTTAAAGAGAGAAGACAGGAGCATGGAAGTGACAGTCATCACAAAAGACCAGGATATCTCTTATGCGGGATGCGGACTTCCGTATTATGTGGGCGGATTTATTGAGAGCAGGGATGAGCTGATCGTAAATACACCTCAGAAGTATTCCGGGCTTACGGGAGTGGAAGTACGCACCGGAAAAGAGGCGGTTGCAGTTGATGCAGAAAAGAAAGAAGTTACGGTAAAAGACATGCAGACCGGCAATACGGAAGTCTGTCCTTACGATAAGCTGGTGCTCGCAGTCGGTGCATCCGCGGCAGAGCTTCCGATTGACGGAAAAGATCTTCCGGGCGTATTCAAGATGAGGACGCCGGATGATGCAGAAGCTATCCGTACATATGCAGAGGATAACAGTGTGAAGAAAGCAGTTGTGATCGGCGCCGGATTTATCGGCCTTGAGGCTGCAGAAAACCTGCACGCACGGGGGATCAACGTGACGGTCATTGATTTTGCTCCCCAGATCCTGCCTAATATACTGGATCCGGAAATGGCTGCCTATGCAAAGAAACATCTCCTGAACATCGGAATCCGTGTGATCACCGGGACGAGTGCGGAGAAAGTGCTCGGAGAGGGCAGAGTAACAGGCGTGAAAACATCAGCGGGTACACTGCCCTGCGAGATGCTGATCATGGCTGCAGGTATCCGCCCGAATACCGGATTCCTCGAGAATACAGGGATCGAGATGTTTAAGGGAACCATCCTTGTGGACGGACAGATGAAGACAAACCTTGACGACATCTATGCGGCGGGAGACTGTGTGATGGTGACAAACCGGATCACGGGAAAGAGACAGTGGTCGCCTATGGGGTCTTCTGCCAATATGGAAGGACGTACCCTGGCACAGGTGCTTGCAGGAGCGCAGAAGACGTATCCGGGTGTGCTTGGTACCGGTGTTGTAAAACTTCCGGGATTGAATATAGGACGCACCGGTCTTACAGAGGCACAGGCGAAAGAGGCAGGATATGATGTTATTACCGCACTTGTGCCGACGGATGACAAGGCGCATTACTATCCGGATGCATCTTTCTTTATTACGAAGGTAATCGCAGATAAAACGACAAGGAAGCTGCTCGGAGTTCAGGTGTTCGGACCGGGCGAAGTGGACAAGATGGTAGATATCGCGGTCATGGGCATCAATATGGATGCGAAACTTGACGACTTCGAGAATGCGGACTTCGCATATGCTCCGCCGTTCTCCACTGCAATCCATCCGTTTGTGCAGGCGGTTTATGTACTGATGAACAAGATTGACGGTACATTTGCGAGCATGACGCCGGCGGAATATGCAGCAGGCGCGGCGGAAGGATACCGTGTAGTGGACGTACAGCCCGAGCCGGCCATCCGCGGAGCATTCTTTGTAAATCTGGGTCAGGTCAACGGTGAGATTGATGGTCTTGGCAAAGATGAAAAAATCCTGCTTGTATGTGCAAAAGGAAAGAGAGCATATTTCCTGCAGAACAGAATGCGTTATTACGGTTATAAGAACACTGTTGTACTTGAAGGCGCTACATTCTTTAATGATGTAAAAGTAAAAAATGCCGGAGCTGAGGTCTCGAAAGAGGAGGAGACAAGAGTAAAGGCGCTCGGATTCCTGAAAGACAAGAGAACGCCGGATAAATTCAACGGCCGTGTGATCACAAGGAATGGTAAGATCACGGCAGATGAGGCGAGGGTGATCGCTGAGGCGGCGGAGAAGTTCGGAAGCGGTGAAGTGACCATGACTTCCCGTCTGACAATGGAGATCCAGGGCGTGCCGTTTGACAACATCGAGCCTTTGAGAGAATATCTGATGCAGGCAGGTCTTGAGACAGGCGGCACAGGTTCCAAAGTCCGTCCGGTCGTATCCTGCAAGGGAACAACCTGCCAGTACGGACTGATCGATACATTTGCGCTCTCAGAGGAAATCCATGAGAGATTCTATCACGGCTACCGTGAAGTGAAACTGCCGCATAAGTTCAAGATCGCTGTCGGAGGATGTCCGAATAACTGTGTGAAGCCGGATCTGAATGATCTCGGCATTATCGGTCAGAGGGTTCCCCAGATCGATCTGGAGAAGTGCCGCGGCTGCAAGGTCTGCCAGATTGAGAATAACTGCCCGATCGGCGTGGCGAAGCTGGCGGATGGCAAGCTTACCATTGATGAGACTGCCTGCAATCATTGCGGACGCTGCGTCGGCAAGTGCCCGTTCCATGCGGTTGAGGATTACACGAACGGGTACCGCGTATACATCGGCGGACGCTGGGGCAAGAAAGTAGCTCAGGGAAGATATCTGGATAAAGTATTTACAGATAAAGAAGAAGTCCTTGCTATCGTTGAAAAAGCAATCCTTCTGTTCCGCGAGCAGGGGATCACAGGTGAGAGATTTGCCGATACTGTGGCGAGACTCGGATTTGAAAACGTGCAGGAACAGCTCCTTAAGGATGATCTGCTGACGAGAAAAGATGACAATCTGAAAGCGCAGAAACATATGAAAGGCGGGGCAACCTGCTAGGTATCGGTATAAGATATTTGACAAATGAACGGTCATACAGGCCGGACAGAGCGGGAGTGATACCTGCCCTGTCCGGCGTTTTTAGATTATACAGTGGCATAATCCGTGAAAAAATGGTATAATAAGTCGTTAGCATTTAGAAGAAGGCTGAGTATTTCTTTTAGAATAAGCGTTATGCGCTGCCTGCAGACAGGCGCGGATGAGGTGAGAATGATATGAAGAAGAAAAACAGAATGCGCTTGAAAGGACAACTCAGGATGTATATGAGCTGGCCGCTGATCATGACGATCCTTCTGGCAGCAGTGGATGTCTGGGTCTATGTGATCGATAAAAGGGCCGGTTTTATCATGACGGTATTCATCCTGATCTATCTGGGGATCGCAGGGGGATTGTATTTTTATAACCGGTCCCTGATCCTTGCGGATTTGATCCAGTTTTCAGCGCAGTACAAAGGAATCGAGCATACGCTCTTAAAAGAGCTTGCAGTTCCTTATGCCATTACACTTGAGGACGGACGTATCCTGTGGAAGAACGATGCGTTTGCGTCTATCATGGACAGCCCGAGAAAGGAAAAATATCTGAACAGGATGATACCGGAACTGCATCCGGGAGTCTTTCCGAAGGAAGACATGGAACATGTGGAGCTGGAAGTGACTTATCATGACCGGGACTACCAGGTAGAGCTTCGCCGTGTATCCCTCCAGGGCTTCAGCCAGAAGGAAGAGCTTCTGCAGATCCCGGAGGAGGAAGAGTATTTCGTGGCAGTCTCCATGAGGGATGTGACGGAACTGAACGCATATATCCGGGAGAATGAAGACCAGAGGATGATCGCCGGTCTGATCTATATTGACAACTATGATGAAGTGATGGAGAGTGTCGAGGAAGTACGCCAGTCGCTGCTCGTGGCTCTCATCGACAGAAAGATCAATAAGTACATCGGTGATGTGGACGGTATCGTCAAGAAGATGGAGAAGGACAAGTATTTCGTTGTCATCCGCAAGTCCAGCTATCGGAAGATCGCTGAGGATAAGTTCTCCATTCTGGAAGAAGTGAAGCAGGTAAATATCGGAAATGCCCGTTCGGCAACGCTCAGTATCGGTCTGGGGCTGAATACTGCAACTTACGCACTGAGCTATCAGTTTGCCCGCGTAGCCATTGATCTTGCCCTTGCCAGAGGCGGTGACCAGGCGGTCATCAAAGACTGCAACGGCATCACATATTTCGGCGGCAAGAAAGAACAGACTGCTAAGAATACCCGTGTGAAGGCTCGTGTAAAGGCGGAAGCATTAAGAGAATTTATCGTGACGAAAGACCAGGTCATCGTCATGGGGCATAAGATTGCAGATCCGGACTCATTTGGCGCGTGTATGGGTATTTACAGGGCGGTAGTAAGCCTGGAGAAGAAAGCGCATATCGTGATCAATACAGTTACAGAGTCTGTGCGGCCGCTATATGACGAGATTGCGGAGAGTCCGGCGTATGAAGATGATATTTTCCTGACTTCGGATCAGGCTCTGGATTATATTACGGACAGCACCATGGTAATTGTAGTTGATACGAATAAACCGCAGATGACAGAGTGCCCGGAACTTCTGAGACGCTCACGTATGATCGCAGTACTCGATCATCACCGCCAGAGCAGCAACGTGATAGAGAACGCGGTGCTGTCATATGTGGAGCCATATTCATCTTCCTCATGTGAGATGGTAGCGGAGGTCCTCCAGTACATTGCAGACGATATTAAGATTCCGTCTGTAGAAGCTGACTGCCTGTATGCCGGTATCATGATCGATACGAGAAACTTCATGAACCGGACAGGAGTGCGCACCTTTGAGGCGGCAGCATTCCTTAGAAGATGCGGTGCGGACATCACCCGTGTGCGCAAGATGTTCCGTGATGATATGGCGTCATACAGAGCCAAGGCAGAGGCAGTCCGTATGGCTGAAGTATACCGGAAGGAATTTGCAATTGCCCAGTGCCCGAGCGATATTGACAGCCCGACAGTGCTGGGGGCGCAGGCGGCAAATGAGCTGCTGGATATCAGCGGCATCAAGGCGTCTTTTGTCCTGACTGTCTATGACGGAAAAATTTACTTAAGTGCACGGTCTATTGACGAAGTGAATGTGCAGATCATCGCGGAAAAACTGGGCGGCGGCGGCCACATCAATTCCGCAGGAGCACAGTTTGACCACACAAATATGGACGAGGCGATCAAAGCATTGAAAGCGACGATCGACCAGATGATCGAGGAAGGAGATATTTAAAAGATGAAAGTAATATTATTACAGGATGTAAAATCTCTCGGCAAAAAAGGAGAGATCGTAAATGTAAATGACGGATATGCAAGAAATTTTATCCTGCCGAAAAAGCTCGGGGCAGAGGCTACGCCTAAGAATCTCAATGACCTGAAACTCCAGAAAAATAATGAGAAGAAAGTGGCTCAGGAAAATCTGGAAGCGGCAAAAGCGCTGGCGGCAGAGCTGGCAGCCGGAAAAGTAGAGCTTGCTATCAAAGTAGGGGAAGGCGGCAGGACATTCGGTTCAGTGTCCAGCAAGGAGATCGCGGCGGCAGTCAAAGAGCAGATGAAACTTGATGTGGATAAGAAAAAGATTGTTCTCAAAGAGAATATCAAGACACTCGGCACCCATATCGTAAATGTAAAACTCCACCCTGAGGTTACTGCGGAGCTGAAAGTTGTCGTAAAAGAGGAAGCGTAAGGAAAACATTGATATAAACGCAGAAGAAGCACAGAGGAGACTTCTTGATGGAAAATATAGAAGCAGCAATGAAGAGGATTCCGCCCCACAGCATAGAGGCCGAACAGGCTGTGCTTGGGGCGATGCTGATGAATAAGGATGCTGTTATGGTCGCATCCGAGATCATCACGGGAGAGGATTTCTATCAGACAGCTTATGGTATTATATTTGACAGTGTGGTGGATCTCTTCAAAGAGGGGAAACCGGTTGACCTGATCACTCTGCAGGAGCAGTTAAAGGCGAAGAATGTTCCGCCGGAGATCAGCAGCATGGAATTCGTAAAGGATCTTCTCGAAGGGACGCAGACATCGGCAAATGTAAAATACTATGCGGAGATCGTGCGGGATAAAGCGGTACTGCGCAAACTGATCCGGATCAACGAAGAGACTGCAAACACATGTTATCTGGAAAGCCAGCCTCTTGAGGAAATCCTGGAAAAAACAGAAAAACAGGTTTTTGAACTGGTAGAGCATGGGAATTCCCAGGAGTATGTGCCGATCCGGCAGGTAGTCCTGAACGCCCTGGACGTGATCGAGAAAGCGTCAAAGACAAAAGGAACTGTAACGGGGATTCCGACAGGGTTTATCGATCTTGATTATAAACTGTCCGGTCTGCAGAGATCGGATCTTGTTCTGATCGCGGCAAGGCCTTCTATGGGAAAGACGGCGTTTGTGCTGAATATCGCACAGCATGTGGCGTTCCGCCAGAATCTTGCGGTGGCGATCTTCAGTCTCGAGATGTCAAAAGAACAGCTTGTGAACCGTCTGTTTTCGCTGGAATCCCACGTAGATGCTCAGGTGCTCAGGACGGGAAATCTTTCGGATACTGACTGGGAAAAGCTGATCGAAGGAGCCGGAACTATTGGAAATTCCCGTATGATCATTGATGATACTTCCGGTATCTCAATATCGGAGATGCGTTCAAAATGCAGAAAATATAAACTTGAAATAGGGCTTGACCTTATCATCATCGACTACCTGCAGCTCATGAGCGGCAGCGGAGGGCGGAAGAATGAGAGCCGTCAGCAGGAGATTTCCGAAATCTCCCGCTCGCTCAAAGGGGTGGCGCGTGAGCTGAATGTGCCTGTGATCGCACTGTCCCAGCTGAGCCGTGCGGTGGAGCAGCGTACAGATAAGCGCCCTATGCTTTCCGACCTGCGTGAGTCCGGAGCTATCGAGCAGGACGCCGATGTGTGTATGTTCATCTACAGGGACGATTATTATAATCCGGATACTGAGGATAAAAACATTGCGGAGATCATTATCGCGAAGCAGAGGAACGGCCCGATCGGGACCGTCCGGCTTGCATGGATGCCGCAGTACACACGCTTTGGAAATGAACTGCGGCAGCAGTGAGAACTGTGGAAAAGTCCGTGCCAGGGACTATGTAAAGATCTTTCGGAGTTTCATGATGGGATTTGCCTTTGCAGACTCTTTCCGGTTAGCCTGCTGCTGGCGGATCAGAGTGTCCAGCTTGCGGAAATGTTCCTCCTGCTGGCGGTCTTTAGCCTGGAGAAGATAATCCATTTCATGCATGACATCAGTAGTCACTGTACTGCTGATGTCTTTTTTTAATACAGTGTTATTCTCGCTTAATACTTCCCGGAATACATCAGCAAATAAGGCTCGTATCTGATCCAGCTTTTCCAGCGGGATCACGACTTCCGCGTCTTCCGGATCGGCAGCAGCTGTCTGCATGGACGCAGCGGTTTGCAGGGATACGGATGTGTCTGCGGAAGCAGGGCCTGCCTGAACTGCCGCAGAGGCGGAAGATGCATTCTGTGCTCCGCCCGCGTCGCCGCTTTCCCCTTCCGGCGTGCGCAGTCTGAGGCGTGTAGCTTTCAGCTCAGGTATGAGCGGTTTTAAGTCCCGGAGCAGCATGCCTTCATCTTTTAGTTTCTTAATACAGCGGAAAAGCTGGATATCATCTTTTGTATAATATCGATGGCCCATTTCCGTCCGTCCGATCGTAAGTCCCAGTTCTTCTTCCCAGTATCGTAATACATGGGATTCTACATCGACCTGCTTGGCGGCTTCGGAAATCATGAATCTGACTTCACCCATTAATATTTATACCTCCTTTATCAGCCTCAACATGTTGAGAGCAGATCAAAAACACCCTCAACTATAATGGTATTATAGCACAGGGATGTGGAGACGCTTCAAACAATCGTTCGTCAAATTGTTACCTGATTTTGCATTTAAAAAAGAGACACTGCAACGGGTAACTCCCGGATACAGTGTCTCTTCTGCGTGTGATCACTCTGCGATTTTCTATTATTACTCTGCTGAGATAGCACCTGTAGGACATGCAGCTTCGCATGCTCCGCAGTCTACACAAGCATCAGCATCGATCTCATATTTGCCATCGCCTTCGGAGATAGCGCCTACTGGACATTCGCCTTCGCAAGAACCACAGCTTACGCATTCATCACTAATTACGTGTGCCATAGTATGTACCCTCCTTTTTTGATTTCCGAAAAAGTCTTGTCCCTTTTCGCTACTCCTATTTTAATACAATGCAGGTGAATATACAAGAGATTTAGTTGTTCTAAATTTAGTACTTATTTGAAAATTTAGAAAAAAATCACTTTCTTTTTCGGAATTTTGGTGTATGATAGTACAATAGTGCAGGAAAAAAACAACCGAACAGATCATGTTTTGGATCATATGGAGGCAGAGTATGAAAAAAAGAGTATTTATGGCAGTTTTTCTTGCTGCCTGCATGACAGTGGGAGTCTGTGGCTGCAGTTCTGCAGATGAAGAAGATGTTTTTACAGGGGATACTCCGGAAGTCCCCGAATGGCAGGAGAATCTGGATGCGATTTCACCTGCGGTATATGCTGATATTAGTGAACTCGACCTTGAGCCGGGGACCTATATCTCAGTGATCGGGAAAACGGAAAACTCGTCATACTGGCAGCAGGTAGCGGCAGGTGTGCAGCAGGCTGCCGATGATATCAATGAGAGGCTCGGATACACAGGGGATGATGCCGTGAAGGTGCTTTTTAACGCGCCTGCGGACGGGGAGGACATTGACGAGCAGGTCAATATCCTGGATGAAGAGATGGCAAGGTATCCGGATGTGATCGCAATTGCAAGTATCGACGAAAATGCATCGGAAGTACAGTTCGACCTTGCGATCGCGAACGGAATTTCAATCGTTGCTTTTGACTCTGGTAACAGTTATCAGGGCATTCAGTGTACCTGTATGACCAATAATACTGAAGCGGCAACAATGGGAGCGCAAAAACTGTGTGAGGCTATCGGCGAAAGTGGTGAGGTTGCCCTGATCGTCCCAGACTCCGTTTCCGGCAATGCAAAAGACAGGGTTTCTGCGTTCCAGCAGGAGATATCGGAAAACCATCCGGGTGTATCGATCGCGGAGACAATATATATGGATCAGATCGATGAACTGAAGAGAGCGGCTGCTGCGGAACAACTGGGTGTGTCCGCAGAAGAGCTGACGACGTGGACCGCAGAGGCGGCAGGCGAGCAGACAGCAATTGAAGAAGCGGAAACAGTGGCTGATGGTACAGACGTGGACGAAGATACTTCCGAAAATATATCTGAAGAGGCAAGGACCCGGCTGGAAGATATTGATTCCATTGCAGGCGGGATGAGTGATGAAGATGCAATTGTCTATTATCTTGAGAAGCATCCGGATCTGAAGGGATGCTTCGGAACAAATGACGAGACAGTGCTGCTCGGTGCGCAGGCACTTAAGAGCATGGAAAAGACAGAAGACATCGTCATGATGGGCTTTGATGCAGGAAAGGATCAGCTGAGCGCCCTGTCAGACGGAAGTATTGACGGACTTGTCGTCCAGAATCCCTTCGGTATGGGATATGCGACGGTGGTAGCAGCGGCGAGGACTGCTCTCGAGATCGGAAATGAGGCTCAGGTAGACACCGGGTTTGTATGGGTGGATGCTGAGAATATGGAAGATGAGAGTATACAGCCAATGCTGTATGAGTGATCAAGAATCATCAGTTATATCACTCTGCTGAGGGAGAAGATGAATTCAGTACCTACTCCCTCTGTGCTGATGACATTGATATGTTCGTCGTGGGCCTGGATCACTTCTCTTACAATGGAGAGGCCGAGGCCGGTCCCTTTTTTGTCTTTGCCCCGGGAGAGATCTGACTTATAGAAACGCTCCCATATCTTATTCAGGTCTTTCCGCGGGATACCGATACCGTTGTCCTTTACAGAGATAAAGGCCTTTTCATTTTTCAGGCTTACCTCGACCACTATAGAGGAATCATTTTCGCTGAATTTGATCGCATTGTCGATCAGGTTATAGAGCACCTGCTGTATCTTGCGCTTATCGGCATAGACGATCACGGATCCGGGCATCAGGAGCAGCTCGATCGAAATGTGCTTCGGGGTGCATACGGCCTCGAAGGATTCGGCAGTTCCTTTGATCACTTCCTGAATGTCGAATTCTGTCTTGTCAAGCATTAATTCCTTCGTATCAAATTCATTTAAAGTCAGCAGATCCCCGGTCAGATCTGTAAGCCGTTCTGTCTCGAACAGGATGATATTCAGATATTTGCTGTACAGTTCCGGCGGGATCGTACCATCCGCCATAGCTTCCACGTAGCCCTTAATAGAGGTGAGCGGTGAGCGGAAGTCGTGGGATACATTTGCCACGATTTTTTTCTGGTAGTCATCCATGTCCTTGAGCTGTGCGGCCATGTAGTTGAGCGAAGCCGACAGATACCCCATTTCATCGTGGGTGTACACCGGGATCTCATAGTCAAGATTTCCCATGGCGTACTGCTGTGCTGCTTCAGAAATCTTCCTTAAGGGCCGGTACACAAAGAACTGGAATCCCAGCAGGAAGATGAAAGAAAGCAGAAAAATGACGCACAGCGTAATATATACCGGGACCATGATGGAATGACAGCGTTCTTCAATGTTGGTGACCGGACTGTGGATCAGCAGGTATCCTTTTGTTGAAAATCCTTCTGTCACGGGTGCCATCACAGTGATGACTTCTTCGTTGAAATATCCGTGATATGTTCCGGAGATATACTGGTTCCCGCCGATCTCGGCCGGATTGAAATCTTCGATCGCCTCGGGAGATGATGTGTTTTCCAGATTGGATGAAGTGATCATCGTACCTGAAGCATCCACAAACCAGAGGGAAGATTCCAGATACAGCCGCATGGCTGCAAGCTGCGCCTGTACGGCATACAGCGAAGAATCATCCGAGAAATAAGAGGGCAGGTAGTCGCTGGCAATAAGCGTAGCTTCTCTGTACAGGGTATGTGATGAATCTTCCATAAGCCGGTTTGTTACAAGCTGCGTCGTGAGCGTTGCAGTAGTGAACAGGCACAGAAAGCCAAATATGATATAAAGTGCGATAAATTTCAGGTGCAGTATACTTTTCATCTTATCTTAAATCCGTTATTTCGTTTCAAATTTGTATCCGATCCCCCAGACTGTGCTCAGGCTCCAGTGAGGATGATCTTTGATCTTTTCGCGGAGACGTTTGATATGCACGTCAACCGTGCGGGTATCCCCCACATATTCATATCCCCAGATCCTGTCGAGGAGCTGTTCCCTCGTAAAAACCTGATTCGGTGAGGACGCCAGGCAGTAGAGGAGTTCGAGTTCCTTTGGCGGCATTTCTACATTCCTGTCATCGCAGACAACAGAGTAGTTTGTCAGATTGATCACAAGGCCTTCGTACTCTACGCATTTTGCTTTCTCTTTGTCATCTGTGTCAGGTTTGGCCGGCTGATACCGTCTCAGTACAGCCCGGACCCTTGCTACCATTTCTTTGGAATCAAAAGGCTTCATGATATAATCATCGGCTCCCAGTTCCAGCCCGAGTACCTTGTCAAATACTTCCCCCTTGGCGGAGAGCATGATGACCGGGGTGGCAGAACGTGCGCGGATCTCGCGGCATACCTGATAGCCGTCAATGCCGGGGAGCATCAGATCCAGAAGGATCAGATTGGGCTGATATGTATCAAAAGCGGCCAGTGCATCTTCACCGTTGTATACGATTTTAGTGTCAAAACATTCCTTAGTAAGATAAAGTGATATAAGTTCAGCAATATTTTCATCGTCATCGACGATCAGGATCTTCTGTTTCCCTATCATGTTATGTCCTCCTTATATTGTCAGAAAATCGCAGCAGTCTGGTGTTATTTCAGCTCTACGATCGTTACGCCGGCATCTCCCTCGCCGAACTCGGCAAGATGATAATCTTTCACGTGTTTCTGCCGGCGCAGGTACTCGTGGATCCCTTTTCTCAGAGCGCCTGTCCCTTTGCCGTGAACGACTCTCACAGTATTCAGGTGTGAGAGAAGGGCGTCATCGAGATATTTGTCAAGTTCCGCTATCGCTTCGTCTACTGTCTTTCCGAGCAGATTGATCTCAGGGCTGACGGAGAGAGATTTGCTCATGCCGATCTTTCCCTTTGAAGTACGGCTTAATTTCTTCGGTGTGTATGGCGACGGCTCTTCTATGATCTCGAGATCGGAGATGTTGACCTGGGATCTGAGAATTCCCATCTGTACGGTGACATTCCCGCGGGAATCGGGCAGAGACTGTATGGTTCCGGTCAGGTTCATGCTCAGTACCTTTACCGTCTCTCCGAGTTTGAACTCTTCCGGTTTATGCGCTTTTTTTGCCTTGCGGGAAGGTGAGGCCGCAGGGGTGGTATCTTTTATCTTCTTGCGCAGGCGTTCCCGCTCTTTTTCCATCTCTGCCGCAGAGATATTTTCTTTGCCGAATTTGTGGAAATTGCGGATTGTCTCATCTGCCACTTCTTTTGCTTCGCGCAGGATGGCGTTGGCCTTTTCATTCGCTTCGCGAAGGATCCGGTCTCTCTGTTCATCCAGCTTCTCCTGACGCTTCTCGGCCTGCTCTTTCAGGGCTTCCGTTTCACGCCGGTAAGCGGCAATTTCCTCCCGCTCTTTTTCGATCGTCCGGCGGCTTGTCTCCAGATCGGTGAGCAGATCTTCAAAGGAGATATCTTGTTCACTGAGCCGTTTCTTTGCATCTTCGATAATAAAATCGGGCAGTCCCAGCTTGCCGGAGATGGCGAATGCGTTGCTCTTTCCAGGGATACCGATGAGCAGCCGGTAAGTAGGACGGAGACTCTCCACGTCGAATTCACAACAGGCATTCTCCACGCCCGGCGTCGAGAGTGCATATACTTTCAGCTCACTGTAGTGTGTGGTCGCCATTGTGCGTATATTTCTCTTATGCAGATAAGAGAGGATGGATGTGGCAAGGGCAGCGCCTTCCGTGGGATCCGTACCGGCGCCCAGCTCGTCAAAAAGTACAAGGGAATGTTCGTCTACTTTTTTCAGGAAAGAGACGATATTCGTCATATGCGATGAAAATGTACTCAGGCTCTGCTCAATGCTCTGTTCGTCACCGATATCCGCGTATACCTGATGGAATACGGCCAGTTCCGATCGGTCTCCCGCAGGGATATGAAGCCCTGCCTGTCCCATCAGAGTGAAAAGTCCGACTGTCTTCAGGGATACGGTCTTGCCGCCTGTATTGGGGCCGGTGATGATGAGCAGTGTAAAATCTTCCCCGAGAGATACCGTGATGGGAACGACAGTTTTCTCATCAAGCAGCGGATGCCGGCCTTCCCGTATGTGGATGCGGCCCTCCTCGTTGAGTACCGGACGGCTTCCTTTCATTGTGAGTGCGAGGGCTCCCCGGGCAAATATAAAGTCCAGATCCGTCATAGCGCGGTAATCCGCACGGATTTC
Organism: Candidatus Mediterraneibacter faecipullorum; assembly: GCA_019119675.1. Taxonomy (GTDB): domain Bacteria; phylum Bacillota; class Clostridia; order Lachnospirales; family Lachnospiraceae; genus Mediterraneibacter; species Mediterraneibacter faecipullorum. The sequence continues at coordinate 14,427 of DWWO01000012.1, forward strand.
TTCGATATACTGCGCAGTCTCTTCGCTCAGCCGCGCGAGGATCACCTGGATCTCCTCCTGTTCTTTTGCATACAGCTCTTTCAGGTCGTTGTTCAGTTTTACAACTGCCATTGGTTCAATGAACAGGGTGGAGCCGGTAGAAGACTGGTCATGGATCAGGCCCTGTACCTGTGAGCGGTACTCGGCCTTTACCGGGATACAGTAGCGGTCGCCGCGCATGGTAATAATAGGATCCTGCAGATAAGTCCGCAGAGAACCGTTGACCAGACCGTTTAAGGTTGTGTGGATCTTATCGTTGATGCTGCCCATGCTCCGGCGGATATGCTTCAGAGTACTGCTGGCGTCATCGCTGATCTCATCCTCTGAAATGATGCATCTCTCGATTTCGTTTGAGAGGCTGGCCAGCGGCTCGAGCTGGTCGAAGTACGCGTCAAGGCAGTCAGCGGAATCTTCCTGCGTGTCGTGACGTCCGTAGGATTTCGCACGCGCCGTATTTGCCAGCAGCCTGCAGATGCGCAGCAGCTCGGAGCTGCTCAATGCTCCGCCGATCTCAAGGCGTTTCATGGATTCTTCCACAGGCGCGGCGTCGGAAAAAGAGATCCGTCCTTTCCTGACAATACGTGTATATGCCGCGGCTGTCTGCTCCTGATATGTGTTGATCTTCTCCAGGTCTGTCATGGGTTTCAGACGCCGGCATAACTGCCTGCCGCGGAAAGATCCGGCCTCTTCTTCCAGACGCGAGATGATCTTGTCAAATTCAAGTTTGGTGAGTGTTTTCTGATTCATATATTCCCCTTTATATATATCGTCTGCGCTAAGTCTGTCCCGGTATGGAACAAACTGAAATTTCAGATTGATACATAATATTCTACCCCATTCTTTCAATAAAGAAAAGTCTTTTCCAAATGATTGAACTATCCGTCTGAATCGGTTATACTAGGATTTGGAGGAAACAGATCCATGCCAGACGATAAAGATCAGATCCCAAAACCGGATGAAAGACCGGAAGAAAAGAAATATTCTTTCTTACAAGAGACGATCAAACCAAAACCAATCAGCAGGCAGCAGCTCGTAAAACAGCTTGTGCGGATCGCGATATACGGCGTGATTCTCGGAGCTTTTGCCTGCCTTGGTTTTTTTGCGCTCAAACCATGGATGCAGGATGTTTTCAGAGGGAATCTTGAGACAGTGAGCATTCCGGAAGATGAGGATCTTTCGGGAGACGAGAACCTTTCAGGAGACGGAGAGCTTTCGGGAGACGAGAATGCCTCACCGGAAGAAGAAACAGTTCCGGAAACTACTGCAGACGCAGAGAGTTACCAGCAGATCATGGACTCCATGAATGAAAGAGCGCAAGAAGCTGGAAAAGGAATAGCGACAGTCCGGCAGGTTTCCGATCAGACTGACTGGGATGCCGAGATGACCGGCATCGGAAAAAGTGTAACAGGGGTGATCACAGCCGATAACGGACAGGAGCTTTTGATCCTTGCGGACAGCTCGATCTGTGCGGATGCTTCCAAGTGGGCTGTCACGTTTGATGACGGGAGAAGCTATGAAGCAGCACTTAAGAAACAGGATTCAAATATCGGTCTGGCCATGTTCAGTGTACCGCGCGGAAATATAGCAGATAGTACATGGAACGCGATCAAAGTATCTGTACTCGGAAATTCGAACCTGGTGAAGCAGGGAGATATTGTAATGGCTCTTGGCAGTATGTTTGGATACTCTGACGGAATGAGCTACGGGCTGATCAGTTCAACAGATTACAAAACCGCTTTTTTCGACGGTGAATGTGATGTGCTTGCGACTGATATCGTGTCAGAGACGTCGGGTACAGGCGTATTGTTTAATATAGAGGGAGAGGTCATAGGACTTATCTCGCAGTCTGTCTGGAATGATAACGATAGTAATGTGGCAAATGCGTATGCTATTTCTGATCTGAAATCAGCTATAGAGATCCTGGCTAATGGCGAGAGCGTGCCATACATCGGGATTTACGGAACTACGGTCACAAAAGAACTTGAGGAAGAGCAGGGAATGCCGTCAGGGGTCTATGTGGTAGATGTGGATCCGGATTCGCCGGCAATGGAGGCGGGAATCCAGAGCGGCGATATTATCTGTCAGGTCGGGGAAGAGAGTGTGTCCAGCATCGTGACATATCAGAGTGCAGTCCTTCAGATCAAGGCCGGCAGACAGGTCTTAGTCAGGGGTATGCGTCTCGGAGCAGACGGATATGTGGATGTGAGGTTTACTGTGGCGGTAGGAAGCAAAGAGTAACAGTATGGGGCAAAAACATTAATTATAGAAAGAGGATCAACATGAGATATATTAACGGATTACATGAAGGCGAGACAATAAGGAATGTCTATCTCTGCAGGGGAAAGCGTTCCGCGGAGACACGGAACGGTAAACCATATGATAATCTGATCCTGCAGGATAAGACGGGAACCCTGGACGGTAAGGTCTGGGACCCGAACTCTCAGGGGATCGCGGATTATGACGAGAAGGATTTTATTGAAGTCTACGGCGATGTGATCAGCTATAACGGCAATCTCCAGCTCAATATCAAACAGATCCGGAGAGCAGAAGAGGGAGAGTATGAGCCGGCTGACTATATGCCGACAACAGATAAGAATGTAGATAAAATGTATGCCGGACTGACCGCGTATATCGGCAAAATATCTAATTCCTGGCTGAAACAGCTCCTGGAATTTTATTTTGTCAAAGATGAGGAGTTTATCAGAAAATTCAAAGGCCATTCAGCCGCGAAGACCGTGCATCACGGATTCTCGGGAGGGCTTCTTGAACATACCCTCAGCGTTGTCCATATGTGCAATTACTTCGCAGGAGCATATCCGATCCTGAACAGGGATCTTCTGATCACAGCCGCGATCTGCCATGATATCGGCAAGACAAAGGAGCTTTCTTCATTCCCGGATAATGACTATACGGACGAAGGGCAGCTCATCGGGCATATCGTGATCGGTGTCGAGATGGTGGATGAGGCGATCCGCTCGATTCCGGATTTTCCGGTGCGTCTTGCAAATGAGCTGAAGCACTGCATCATCGCCCACCACGGGGAACTGGAATACGGGTCTCCGAAGAAACCGGCTCTGGCAGAGGCTATGGCGCTCAATCTGGCAGACAATGCAGATGCCAAGATGCAGACTCTGACCGAGATATTTAAAGGAAAGACAGGAACAGAATGGCTGGGTTATAATAAGCTGTTTGAGTCGAACTTAAGAAGAACATCGGGAGCATAACATGCAGAAAAATGATACGGCAGTTATCGATATCACGGATATCGGTGCAGGCGGTGAAGGCATCGGAAAAGCTGACGGCTATACACTCTTTGTGAAGGATGCCGTGATCGGTGACAAAGCAGAAGTAAAAGTCATAAAGGCAAAGAAAAATTACGGCTATGCAAGGCTCATGCAGGTGCTCGAGCCGTCCCCGTACCGGGTGGAGCCAAAATGCAGGTTTGCGCGTCAGTGCGGCGGGTGTCAGATCCAGGAAATGTCCTATGACAGACAACTTGTATTCAAGGAGCAGAAAGTCCGGGGCAATCTGGAACGCATCGGCGGTTTTGCGCCGGAGCTGATCGATCAGGCCATGGAACCGGTCATCGGCATGGAGAACCCTTTTGGATACCGCAATAAAGCTCAGTTTCCGTTCGGAACGGATAAGGAAGGAAATCCGGTCACCGGATTTTACGCCGGGCGGACCCATGATATCATCGCAAATACGGACTGTGCCCTTGGAGTACCTGTAAACAAGGATATCCTCGAGATCATCCTTGCATTTATGAAGAAATATAAAATTCTCTCCTATGATGAGAAAACCGGAAAAGGACTGATCCGTCATGCGCTGATCCGCTATGGGTTTACGACAAAGGAGATCATGGTCTGTCTGGTGATAAATGGCACTGAGATCCCTCATGCAGATGACTTGATCAAGGCTTTGACAAAGATTCCGGGGATGACCAGCATTACGGTCAGCGTGAATACACGCCGGACAAACGTGATCATGGGAGATTCCTATGAGGTACTGTGGGGCCAGGGCTATATCACAGATTATATAGGTAAGATCAGATATCAGATCTCGCCCCTGTCTTTTTACCAGGTCAATCCGGTCCAGACGGAAAAACTTTATTCACTTGCCCTGGAATACGCTGACCTGAAAGGGAACGAGACTGTGTGGGATCTCTACTGCGGGATCGGCACGATCTCGTTATTTTTAGCTCAGCGTGCAGAGAAAGTGTACGGAGTGGAGATCATACCGCAGGCAATCCATAACGCACGGGAGAATGCACAGATAAACGGAATTGAGAATGCAGAGTTCTTTACAGGAAAGGCGGAGGAAGTTCTGCCCGGATATTATGAAGAATATACCCGGAAACACGACGGCCAGGCGGCGCGGGCAGATGTGATCGTGGTAGATCCGCCGCGTAAAGGCTGCGATGAAGTGCTGCTGGATACGATCGTGAAGATGGCGCCGGAGAAGGTGGTATATGTCAGCTGCGATCCTGCGACATTGGCAAGAGATCTGAAAATATTGTGCGGGAACGGGTATGAGCTGAAACGGGTCAGGGCTGTGGACCAGTTCCCGATGACGGTGCATTGCGAAACAATCTGTAAACTTGTGCGGAAATAGGCGGTTTTCCGGCATTTGTGTGGTGCGGTTCAGTCGATTTGCCACCCATTTGCCACCGCAATTTTAAAAATCAATACTGAACATAGAAACAGCACTGAACACGCTGAACAAATAGCGTTATCAGTGCTGTTTTTGGCAGTTATGATGTTTTTGCGTTGATGATCTGCTCAAACAGATCAACGGACTGTTCGCCCATTTTTTTCAGTGTCATGAACATAGGTCTGTAAAGTGGTCTTGATGTTACTATGTGACTTCAGCCTGAAATTTTACTTGACAAAAGTCATTACATATCAGTTGTCAGCGGCACATGAACATGATAGAATACCGATAAGGGCAACCGTGTTGCAGGGTGGCTG
>DWWO01000052.1 GCA_019119675.1 Candidatus Mediterraneibacter faecipullorum
ATCGCATCGATCAGTTTCTCTGTACCGAATACGTTCACGTTCAGGTGATGTGCTCCCTGATCGAAGTATCCGTCCATTACATGGACAAGATTATTCTTGCGCTCGTCATCATCGTGTCCCAGTGCTCCCGGGCTGATCGTCTGTGTATTGGAGATTCCGTCAAGCGCCTGCTCGTACGGCAGTTTTGCCACAGAGTTCAGAGAAGCAAGAAGTCCGTTCTTCTCTGCGCCGTAAGACGGGTTAGCTCCCGGCGCCAGCGGCTCGCCTGCTTTTCTTCCGTCCGGAAGTGATCCTGTAGCCTTACCATATACAACGTTGGATGTGATCGTAAGGATGGATGTTGTCGGCTCGGAATTTCTGTAAGTGTGGCACTTTTTCAGCTTGCTCATGAATGTGCGGAGCAGCCATACTGCGATCTCATCAGCACGGTCGTCATCATTTCCGTATCTCGGGAAATCACCCTCAACCTCAAAGTCAGTTGCAACGCCGTCCTCGTCACGGACCACTTTTACTTTCGCATACTTAATTGCACTTAAGGAGTCAACTACATGTGAGAATCCTGCGATACCTGTCGCAAATGTACGTCTTACATTTGTGTCGATAAGCGCCATCTCTGCAGCTTCATAGTAATATTTATCGTGCATATAGTGGATCATGTTCAGTGTATCCACATACAGTTTGGACAGCCACTCCATCATCTGGTCATATTTTTCCATGACCTCGTCATAGTCAAGGTACTCTGACGTGATCGGTCTGTACAGCGGAGAAACCTGCTGTTTTGTCTTCTCGTCAACGCCGCCGTTGATCGCGTACAGAAGGCATTTTGCAAGGTTTGCACGTGCTCCGAAGAACTGGATCTCCTTACCCGTCTCTGTTGCGGATACACAGCAGCAGATCGAGTAGTCATCGCCCCATACCGGACGCATTACATCGTCGTTCTCGTACTGGATAGAGCTTGTCTTAACAGAAATATAAGCTGCATATTTCTTGAAGTTTTCCGGCAGGTGTGAAGAGTACAGTACTGTCAGGTTCGGCTCAGGTGACGGTCCCATGTTCTCCAGTGTATGGAGGAAACGATAGTCGTTCTTTGTTACCATATGACGTCCGTCCATTCCGATTCCTGCCATCTCCAGTGTAGCCCATACCGGGTCTCCGGAGAACAGCTCGTTGTAGGACGGGATTCTTGCGAACTTCACCATTCTGAACTTCATTACCATGTGGTCGATGAGTTCCTGTGCCTGCTCCTCTGTCAGGATACCTTTTTCCATATCTCTCTGGATATAGATGTCAAGGAATGTAGAAATACGTCCCACACTCATAGCCGCACCGTTCTGAGTCTTGATCGCTGCAAGGTATCCGAAGTACAGCCACTGTACAGCCTCTTTTGCATTTGTAGCCGGTTTGGAAATATCATAGCCATAGGACTCTGCCATTTCCTTCATGCCGTTGAGCGCGCGGATCTGGTCAGCAATCTCTTCGCGGAGACGGAAATCTGTTCCTTTCATTCCATGTCTCTCATACTCTACAAAGTCAGACTGTTTCTTCTCGATCAGGTAGTCGATACCATAGAGAGCCACACGGCGGTAGTCGCCTACGATACGTCCTCTTCCGTATGTATCCGGAAGTCCTGTGATGATCTTGTTGTGACGCGCTTTTTTCATTTCAGGTGTATAAATATCAAATACTGCCTGATTGTGTGTCTTGTGATATTTTGTAAAGATTTCATGCAGTTTTTCACTCGGAGTGTATCCGTAAGTTGTACAAGCCTGCTCCGCCATCTTTATTCCGCCGTACGGCATGAACGCGCGCTTCAGCGGCTTATCTGTCTGAAGTCCTACAACCTGCTCCAGATCTTTCATATCTTCATTAATATATCCCGGGCCATATGCTGTCAGTCCGGAAACTACTTCTGTCTCCATATCAAGGACGCCGCCTTTTGCGCGCTCCTCTTTCTGAAGTTTTGAGAGTTCACCCCAAAGTTTATTTGTCGCCTCTGTGGGATCAGCAAGGAAAGACTCGTCTCCGTCATACTGAGTATAGTTGTGCTGAATGAAATCACGCACATTGACTTCCTCTTTCCAGAGATGTCCGCCAAAACCTTCCCACTGGTCAAAATTCACTTTTGCCATTTTCTGAAAACCTCCTCTGAAATCTTTGAATCTCTTATTGACATGCGCTAGTATATCATCATGAATGTAAAAATGCAAGCTTTATTATGATAATAGTTATCATTTTTGTTCGTGTATTTGATTTTATACATTGCCACTATTTTAACATTCTGTTATAATACATCGAGGAGCAGGCAGCTGTAAGCTCACAGAGCATTCGCATCTGTTTTCTGCTGATAGTATCTATTTTATAATCTGTTTTAAGCAATCTGAAAGGCAGTTAAATCACTATGAAAATCCGAAAATCCCGTCCAGACGAACTGGAATTACTTGTGAAAATGTATGAAAGTGCCCGACTGTTCATGGCAGGGCATGGCAATCCCTCTCAATGGGGACAGACTTATCCCAAAAAGACGCTTATTCAGGCAGATATCGAATCCGGATGTTCCTATGTCTGTGAAGAACACGGCCAGATCATCGCCACATTCTATTATAAAGAAGGTCCTGACGATACCTACCGGCGGATCTACAGCGGCGAGTGGCTGAACGAACGTCCCTACGGAGTTGTCCACCGCATTACCTCGAACGGTACTGTAAAAGGCGCCGCTTCGTTCTGCCTGAACTGGGCATTTGAACAATGCGGCAATTTAAAGATCGACACACATCATGATAACCGGATCATGCAGCATCTTCTTGATAAAAACGGTTTTACATACTGCGGGATCATCTATACGGATGACGGCAGCGAGCGTATGGCATACCAAAAGGCGGAGTGAATTTCACTCCGCCTTTTCCCATTCTGACAACTTTAATCTGCTTATGACCGTCTCTTATGGCTTAGACGTTTTCCGCCCTGCTATCATCTTAATAATGGATCACAACCGGCGTTCCCACTTCCAGCATATCATACAGAGCCGCCGCCTGATCAAGAGGCATATTGATACAGCCGTGGGAACCGATTCCCGGCGTCTGATTCAAAGTACCGCCAAAGGCCGGCTGCCATGTAGCATCATGAAGACCAATCCCACTCCATGTCACCCGCATCCAATAGCTCACCGGTGTTCGGTATGAAGGTTCCCCCGTGGCTGGATCTGTAGCACCGGTCAGCACCTGATTTCTCCCCTTTTCCAGTATTGAATAAGTGCCCTCCGGCGTAATCCTCTCGGGAATCGGCTGGCCGGTCACCACATCTGTCTCCAATGCGATACTGCCGTCCACCACATACCACATATGCTGCGCACTCAGATCAACATCTACATAGGTGTTCCCCCAGTCCGGCATGGCATGTGTCGCCGCTGTTCCTCCAATATAGTATTCCGGTTCCCTTTCCAGCGTCTTTCCGTTTTTGATCGCATCCACGATCACGTCATACTCTGCGATCTCGTTGATCGACCATCCATATGTTCCGCCATTTACCGTTGCCTCTCTTCCGGCGGGCGTAGTAAAAGTCCTTGTTGTTCCCATTGTGTCATATTTGTCGCCGAACTCTTCCAGCCACTTCCTGACTGCATCCTCGCTGATCGTGACCTGCATCTTGTCATCCACAGTAAGCCATCCTGAAATAACAGAAGCATCCACCACTACCTCCTCTGTCATTGGATAGACAATCTTTGCTTTACAGTACTGGTTCATCTGGTCACATGCCGCCTGCACCTCGGCAGATCCAGATGTATATGGCGGTTCCGCATAACATTTTTCAGCCTCAAGATCAAGAGAATCCTGAAGATTCTCAAATGCTGATGCAATCCTCTCTTCCAGGATGTCTCTCTGGACAGCCGTGCCGTACTGCTCCGGCTCGATCACATACTGCTCCCCGTCAAACTTGGGATAAGCCGAAACCGCTGAAGTCTGCTCGCCCGTAACTGCCTGCAGCGAGTTGATCTTCTCTGTCAGCATATCCACATCATAAGACACCTCTATCTTTACTTCGTCCGCATTATCCTTGAAAAAAGCTCCAGGCCATAATATAACTTTCTGGCCGCTCAGGATTTCCTCCAAATTTGCTGAGCTTTCATATTTCAGTCCGATATCTGCTCCCGCAATGCTTTCACTGTTTCCGCCAATTTCCTTCAATTCCAGCTCAAACTGTGCGACATCGTCTTTTAGCAGCTGTTCTGCCTGCTGTACCGTTTTCCCCGAAACATCATGCCCGTTTATCTCCGTATTAAAAAGATAATGACTTCTGAAATAAAAAGCAATCCCCAGGTATACAAGCACAATTGCCGCCAGACAGCCCGCTGCTATGTACAGGATCTTCCTAAGCTTTCCCTTCTTTTCCATTCTTCCGCCCTCATTTCCTGTTTTTTACTGAACACAGTGTCATATCCCTATCTTATAAAGATATGTCCGATAATTCAAGCAAATTTATACAAAAATGGGAATACAAGCACTCATACAAACCGGAAGAAGTCGGAACTTTGTCGACAAAGTTTACCCTTTCGAATAATTTTTCTGTAATTTTTGAGATTACCGGAGAGTCGCTTCCGGTTAGATGAATGTAGAAAATCAGTCGGATACAGCCCTGTTGATGAACCTTACGGGACGGGCGGGGATGGGATGCTGCCGGTGACTGTGAAGGGGTACTAGATATAGTTAAAGCCTGTGGTGCGGCGTTGATCAGGGAAAGGATGTTGT
>DWWO01000013.1 GCA_019119675.1 Candidatus Mediterraneibacter faecipullorum
TGTCTCCCGGCGGATACTTTGTTAGTACGGAAAATACGAATTTTCCACTTTAACTCGGCAAAGTATTGTGTTATACTATCCAAAGGCGAATGTTTAAACGAAGGAGGACACATACAATGATATGGGATAAGGAGGAGACTCTCCCCAGAGAAGAGATCGAAGCAATCCAGCTTGCCAAATTGAAGGATACGGTCCGCTATATCTACGACCGGGTGAAACCGTACCGTGACAAGATGGATGCGGCGGGCATTAAGCCGGACGATGTGCAGACACTGGAAGATTTGAAGCGTCTGCCGTTTACATATAAAGCAGATTTCAGAGACCACTATCCTGACGGGCTTTTTGCAGTGGATAAGAAAGACATTGTGCGTTATCATGCAAGTTCCGGGACGACCGGAAAGCCGACAGTGGTAGGATATACGAGAAATGATCTGGACATGTGGCTTAATAACGTAGCGAGACTTGCCTGTATGGGAGGCGCCACAGCGGATGATGTAGCACAGATTTCGTTTGGCTACGGTACTTTTACAGGAGCGCTCGGCCTTCACGGGGGACTTGAGAAAATCGGTGCATCTGTTATTCCTATGTCTTCAGGCAATACGAATAAGCAGATCATGTTCCTTCAGGATATGGGAGTAACCCTTCTTGTTGCAACGCCGTCCTATGCGCTGCACCTGGGAGAAGAGATAAGAAACCGCGGTATCGACCCGGAAAAAGACCTGAAGCTGCACATCGGGCTTTTCGGGGGCGAGGGCATGACAGAGCCGATGCGGGATGAGATGCATAAAGTCTGGGGAGACCAGTTCGTCTGTACACAGAATTATGGTATGAGCGAACTCTGCGGCCCGGGAGTCGCAGGTGAGTGTACAGAGCTTTGCGGTATGCATGTCAATGAAGACTGGTTTATTCCTGAGATCATCGATCCGGAGACAGAGGAAGTGCTTCCGCCTGGAGAACTGGGAGAGCTTGTAGTGACCTGTCTTGGCAAAGAGGCTCTGCCGCTTGTAAGATACCGGACGGGAGACCTTACAAGACTGATGTATGAACCGTGCAAGTGCGGGCGTACAACATGCAGGATGGAGAATATCTCCGGACGTGCGGACGATATGCTTGTCATCCGCGGAGTAAATGTATTCCCGACACAGATAGAGGAAGTGCTCCTTAAGATTGATGAGATCGGACCTCATTACGAGATCCTTGTAGAGCGCAGGAACAGGCTGGATGTCATGACGATCACAGTGGAGCTGATCGATGACAGGCTGCTCGACAGTTATGCAAAACTCAGTGAACTTGAGAGCAGGATCAAGAAAGCGCTGAAGGCACAGCTCGGCCTTGCTACGCAGATCAGGCTTGTGGCTCCGAATTCTCTCCAGAGGTTCGAGGGCAAGGCAAAGAGAGTGACAGATTTACGAAAGGATGGTTTATGATATGGGAGAAAAAGTGATCATGCTGGGCAATGAAGCAATTGCCCGCGGAGCTTATGAGGCGGGAGTGAAAGTCTCATCTGCTTATCCGGGAACTCCGAGTACGGAGATCAGCGAATATCTTGTCCAGTACAGAGATGATGTGTATGAAGAATGGGCGCCAAACGAGAAAGTGGCGACAGAAGTAGCAGTGGGAGCCAGCCTGGCAGGAGTACGGTCCATGGCATGTATGAAGCATGTGGGGCTGAACGTGGCCGCAGATCCGCTGTATTCTGTCTCTTATATGGGAGTAAACGGTGGTCTTGTCATTGTTGTGGCTGACGACCCGGGACTTTACAGTTCCCAGAACGAGCAGGATACAAGGATGGTCGCAAGAGCGGCGCAGATCCCGGTGATCGAACCGTCGGACAGTGCGGAGGCAAAAGATTACTTTAAGATTGCATTTGAACTGAGTGAAAAGTTCGACCGTCCGTTTATTTTCCGGACGACGACGAGACTGGCACATTCCCAGGGACTGGTGGAGCTTCAGGACCGTGTCGTTCCTGAGGACAAGGTATATGAGAAAAATATCCAGAAAAATGTCATGATGCCGGGCAATGCCAAGATACGCCACATTGAGATCGAGAAACGTAATCTGGAGCTTGCAGAAGCGGCAAACACACTTCCAATTAACCGTGTGGAGATGAACGATACGAAGATTGGTGTGATCACAAGTGGTATCCCGTATCAGTATGTGAAAGAGGCAATGCCGGAAGCATCTGTGCTGAAGCTGGGAATGGTCAATCCGCTTCCCAGAAAACTGATCGAAGATTTTGCGTCTAAAGTAGATACATTATATATAGTTGAAGAACTTGATCCGGTGATCGAGGAACAGGTGAAATCCTGGGGAATCAATGCCATCGGCAAAGAAATCCTCACTGTTCAGGGCGAATACAGTGCAAATATGCTCAGAAAAGCTATCCTGAAACAGGATCTTGATATCAAAGAACCGGCAGCGGCGCCGGGGAGACCGCCGATCCTTTGTCCGGGATGTCCTCACAGAAGTGTATTCTATACACTCAATAAGTTAAAAATGCATGCAGCGGGAGATATCGGATGCTACACACTTGGCGCGGTAGCCCCCCTGAGCGTGATCGACACGACAATGTGCATGGGCTCCAGCATCTCAACGCTTCACGGCATGGAGAAGGCGAAGGGCAAAGATTACATAAAGAACTGGGTGGCAGTGATCGGAGACTCTACATTTATGCATACAGGTGTGAACTCTCTGATGAATATGGTATACAACAAAGCTACAGGTACAGTGATCATCCTTGATAATTCTACAACAGGTATGACGGGGCATCAGGATCACGCAGCGACCGGAAAGACTCTGCAGGGAGATCCGACTTATGCGATCAGCATACCGGGGATCTGCAAAGCGATGGGCATAAAGAATGTTTATGAGATCAACGCATTTGACCTTCCACTGCTCGAGAAGACGATCAAAGAAGAGGTGGCAAAGGACGAGATTTCTGTCATTATTACCAAGACGCCGTGTGTGCTTCTCGACAAGAGGAAAAAGCCGCTTTATGTCGCACATGAGGACAAATGTAAGAAATGCGGTATGTGCATGAAACCGGGATGTCCGGCCATGACAAAGAATGCGGACGGAACGATCCATATCGATGACACGATGTGCACCGGATGCGGACTGTGTAAAGATCTGTGTAAGTTTGATGCAATAGAGCTTGTAAGGGAGGGTGAGTAGATCATGGCAGTAAAGAATATTATGATCGTCGGAGTCGGCGGACAGGGCACACTGCTCACCAGCCGTATCTTAGGCGGACTTGCAATTGCCGGCGGATATGATGTAAAGCTTTCCGAGGTTCACGGAATGGCGCAGAGAGGCGGAAGCGTCGTTACATTTGTGCGTTACGGAGATAAAGTGGCTGAGCCGATCGTAGAAGAAGGACAGGCAGATGTGATCATTGCCTTTGAGCGTCTTGAAGCGCTCAGATATGCCCATTTCCTGAAAAAAGACGGCGCTCTGGTAGTTAATGACTGGCGGATCGATCCGATGCCGGTTGTGATCGGGAATGCAGAATATCCGGAGAACATACTGGAGGAACTTGGAAAAGAATATAAAGTATATAAGGTAGATGCCACGGAAGAATCCAGAAAACTGGGCAATCCGAAAGTATTTAACCTGATCGTGCTCGGTGTCGCGGCACAGCATATGGATTTCACAAAAGAGCAGTGGTATGATGTGATCGAGAAGACTGTGCCTCCGAAGACGATCGAGATCAATAAGAAAGCGTTTGATGTAGGATACGGACTGAAATAGAGCCGGAAAATCCGTAAATTACGATAAATCAGAATATTACAGGGAAGGGCGGTGATAACAATGATCAGGCAGATATCGGTATTCGTGGAAAATCAGCCGGGCAGTATGATGAATGTTACGTCGGTATTGACAGAAGCAGGAGTAAACATCCGTGCGATCTCTACTTTCGACACCCCGGAGTTCGGGATCATGCGTCTTGTTGTTGATGATCCGGTCAGTGCAAAGAACAGTCTGACGGCAAAAGGATTTGTCACAAGAGTGAGCAACGTGATCGGTGTGGAGCTCAAAGACGAACAGGGAAACCTCAATCAGATGCTAAAGATACTTGCAGACGGGAAGATCAACATAGATTATATTTATTCTTTTGTAATACGCGAGGGAAAAGCTCCGGTCATGGTATTTCATACGGATGATTTCGAGCAGGCTGAAAAAGTTCTTGAGGCTGCTGACGTGAAAATCATGGAGGAAGAAGAACTATAAGAAATATAATTAAAGGAGATAAGAGAGAAAATGGCAGGTGTAGCACTGGAAAACTGGGTGGAACGCATCCGTGATCCGAAGACTGAGTGTATGAGCAGGGATGAGATGGCAGACCTGCAGAGTAAACGTCTGGTAGATGTTGTCAAGAGAGTATATGAGAATGTAGACTTCTACCGGAAGAAAATGCAGCAGAGAGGCGTGGAGCCGGGAGATATCAAATCCATCGAAGATATTGAGAAACTTCCGTTCACAACAAAAGAAGATCTGAAGAACAACTATCCGTTCGGGCTTCTGGCGATTCCTATGAAAGATGTTGTGCGTGTTCAGGGTACTTCCGGAACAACAGGTAAACTCACGATCGCTCCGTATTCACAGAAAGATGTGGAAGTGTGGGGAGAGTGTGTGGCACGCGGTCTCACAATGGCCGGACTTACAAATGAAGATATCATTCACGTTTGTTACGGTTATGGACTCTTCACCGGAGGCATGGGACTGGATTTCGGCGCAAAGGCACTCGGAGCCACTGCGATTCCGATGTCAGCCGGAAACACAAAACGTCAGATGATGGTCATGGAGGATCTTGGTGCAACTGCATTTGCATGTACACCTTCATATGCTTTGTATCTGGCAGAATCTATCCAGGAAGCCGGACTGGTCGACCATATGAAACTGAAAGCAGGAATCCACGGTGCAGAACCGTGGACCGAAGAGATGCGTAAGAAGATTGAGAGCATTCTTCACATTAACTGCTTTGATATTTACGGATTATGTGAGATCACGGGACCGGGCGTTGCGCAGGATTGTATTCATAAGGCAGGACTTCACGTGCATGCGGATTACTTCTATCCTGAAGTACTCAATCCTGCGACTCATGAAAAATGTGCAGAAGGTGAGACCGGGGAGCTTGTATTTACCACCCTGGCAAAAGAGGCAATGCCTCTGCTGCGTTACCGCACAAAGGATCTTACGAGCATCACCTACGGTAAATGTGAATGTGGCAGGACTCTGCCAAGAATCTCCAAGTTTACGGGCAGGACAGATGACATGAAAGTTATCCGCGGCGTAAATGTATTCCCGACACAGGTGGAGACAGCGCTCCTTTCTATGGGTGGAGTTGTAGCACCGCATTATATGATGATCGTAGACAGAGAAGACAATATGGATGTACTTACTGTAATGGTGGAAGTTGATGAGAGAGTATTCTCTGACGAAATCAGAAAACTGGATGCACTGCGCAATAAGATTGCTGCTGTCCTTAAGCAGGCACTGGGAATTTCAGTCCGTGTGAAACTGGTTGAGCCTAAATCCATCCAGAGGAGCGAGGGCAAAGCAGTCCGCGTGATCGACAACAGAAAGCTGTAAAGGGAGGTAAAAGTTATGGGAATCACGATTCAACAGTTATCCGTATTTCTTGAGAACCGCGAAGGACGACTTGACGAGGTGCTTTCTGTTCTGGCGGGAAATGATGTTAATATTGTGGCTTTAAGCCTTGCTGATACGACTGAGTACGGTATGCTCAGGATGATCGTTTCCGATCCGAATAAAGGAAAAGCAGTACTCAGAGACAACGGCATCACAGCTATGCTGACAGATGTTGTTGCGCTCAGAGTGCCGCATGAGACCGGTTCTTTGAGCCGTGCCATGCATCAGATCGTAGAAGGGGATATAAATATCGAGTATATGTATGCGTTTGCAAACGGATCAGATGCATCGGCAGTCCTTAAGTGTGACGATCCGGCGAGAGTAGTCGATATTTTGAGAGGAAGCGGTTTTGATGTTTGGGAGGCTCCGGAAGCCTACGTGTCAAATACAAAGCTGTAAAAAAGAAACCGTCCGGCGGATGTTCTGCCGGACGGTTTCTTTTTTAATCTCATTTCTCTGTAATGCTTTTTTATATAAATCAAGTCGGTTTATATATTAAAAAGGTACATTAAAAAATCTGATTAAAGTTTTACTACATTAGTTGCCTGTGGTCCTTTAGCGCCTTCTGTCACTTCGAACTCGACAGCCTGGCCCTCTTCCAGAGTCTTGAATCCGTCCATAACGAGTCCTGAGTAGTGAACGAAGATGTCATTACCCTCAGAGTCAGAGATGAATCCGTAACCCTTCTGGTTGTTAAACCATTTCACTGTACCTGTCATTGTGTTACCCTCCATAAAAAATAAATAAGTTACTGCATCGGCTGTTTATTGAACCGATACCGCCTCAGTGTAGCATGTTTAACAATAAAAGTCAACGAGTATCTGGCTCGTTTCGTAAAAATATACAAAAGATGTCGAACTGTTGTAATTGAGACGATACTTGATTAGAATAATAAGAAAGGCCATGGTATCAGAAAGGAGATTTTGAGTTATGAAAATATATGAAAGCGTAACGGAACTGATCGGTAATACGCCGCTGCTGGAGGTGAAAAATCTGGAGAGAGAAGAAAAACTGAAAGCAAAGGTGCTGGTAAAGCTTGAGTACTTTAATCCGGCAGGAAGCGTAAAAGACCGCGTGGCACTGAACATGATAGAAGATGCGGAGAAAAAAGGACGTATCAGACCGGGAGCCACGATCATAGAACCGACCAGCGGAAACACAGGGATCGGACTTGCCGCAGTTGCTGCCGCAAGGGGATATAAAGCAATATTCGTAATGCCTGAGACGATGAGCATTGAACGGCGGAAACTGCTGCTTGGTTATGGAGCGCAGATCGTACTCACAGAAGGAAGTAAAGGAATGTCGGGCGCTATAGAAAAAGCGGCGGAACTTGAGAAAGAGACAGAAAATGCAATCGTACTCGGACAGTTCGTTAATGAGGCAAACCCGGAAGCTCATTACAGGACTACAGGGCCTGAAATCTGGAAGGACACTGATGGAAAGACAGACATATTTATTGCAGGTGCGGGAACCGGCGGCACGGTTACGGGTGTCGGACGGTACTTAAAAGAAAAAAATCCGGATGTTGAAGTAATCGCAGTAGAACCGGCGGGGTCTCCGGTCCTTTCGGGAGGAAAGGCGGGGCCTCACGGGCTCCAGGGGATCGGGGCCGGATTTATCCCTGAGATACTTGATACAGAAATATATGATAAAGTAAATCGGGTGAAAGAAGACGAGGCGTATGCCGCTGCAAGACTTCTGGCAGCAAAGGAAGGCATCCTTGTCGGGATTACATCAGGAGCTGCGCTCCACACCGCGCTGCAGGAGGCGCGAAGAGCAGAAAATGCGGGGAAGGTTATAGTTGCACTGCTCCCGGATACAGGAGAGCGCTATCTTTCTACACCTCTGTTTGAATAGCAGGATTACGCTGTTGTTTTGTGCAGAAACACAAAACAGCAGATAATCAGGAATTGAAAATTTATTTAATCTGTTATATACTAATACAAGGATTAAAATCAAAGGAGGACATACAAAATGAAAGAATTTAAATATGTGATCACAGATCCGGAAGGAATCCATGCAAGACCGGCAGGAATCCTTGTAAAACAGGCGGCCGGCTATCAGTCAGCTGTTACGATAGCAAAAGGTGAGAAGAGTGCGGATGCAAAGAGGATTTTCGGAGTTATGGGTCTTGGCGTAAAGACAGGTGAAGAAATTACTATTACTGTAGAAGGCGCTGATGAAGACACAGCAGCAGCAGAACTGGAGACATTCTTCAAGGAGAATTTATAAATCAAATAAGGAGAATTTATAAATTATGATTACGATTAGCGGTAAAAGTGTGTTTGGCGGTGTGTCGATCGGAAAGCTTTTATTCTATCAGAGAAATAATAAAGTGATCAAGAGGACACATATCGATGATGTTGATGCAGAGTGGAAAAGATTCCAGGAAGCAAAAGATACTGCTGTTGACCAGCTGAAAGGGCTGTATGAGAAAGCGCTTGCGGATGTCGGAGAGGCTAATGCCATGATCTTTGAGATCCATCAGATGATGCTCGAAGATCTGGATTATCTTGAGTCGATCGAGAATATCATCCGTACTCAGGAAGTAAATGCTGAGTATGCAGTTGCAACCACTTCGGATAATTTTGCCCAGATGTTTGCTGCTATGGATGATGCCTACATGCAGGGGCGTGCTGCCGATGTAAAAGATGTCTCTGAGCGTGTGCTCGATATCCTCAGCGGAGCTGATACGGGGCTTAAGGAGATGACAGAGCCGTGTATCATTGCGGCTGATGATCTGGCCCCGAGTGAGACTGTGCAGCTTGATAAGAGCAAAGTGCTTGGCTTTGCAACACAGTACGGCTCTTCCAATTCTCATACTGCAATCCTTGCACGTACGATGAACATCCCGGCTATCATCGGAATGGGCGAGGATCTTCTTAAGGAATACAGCGGCAGGGATGCGATCATAGACGGATTTACAGGAACTCTGTATATCGATCCTGATGAAGAGACGATGAAAGCAATGCAGGAGAAGCGTGAGAAAGATCTTGAACAGAAAGCACTTCTTGAGCAGCTGAAGGGAAAAGAAAATATCACGAAGAGCGGACAGAAGATCAATGTCTATGCAAATATCGGAAATGTATCGGATCTTGGCGCCGTACTTAAGAATGACGCCGGCGGGATCGGACTTTTCAGAAGCGAGTTCCTCTATCTTGAGAATACAGATTTTCCGACAGAAGAGCAGCAGTTCTCAGTGTACAAACAGGTGGCGGAGAGCATGGCAGGAAAGAAAGTCATCATCCGCACACTTGATATAGGTGCAGACAAACAGGTTGATTATTTCGGACTGGATAAAGAAGAGAATCCGGCGCTTGGGTACCGCGCGATCCGCATCTGCCTTACAAGACCTGAGATTTTTAAGACACAGCTGCGCGCACTTTATCGTGCAGCCATGTTTGGCAACATTTCTATCATGTTCCCAATGATCATATCTGTGGGTGAAGTGCTCAAGATCAAGGAAATCATTGCGGAAGTGAAGGAAGAACTGAAGAATGAGGGCATCCCTTATAAAGAAGATGTGGAGCTTGGCATTATGATCGAAACTCCCGCTTCTGTCATGGTCAGTCGTGAGCTTGCGAAAGAAGTAGATTTCTTCAGTGTAGGAACAAATGATCTGACTCAGTACACACTGGCGATCGACCGTCAGAATTCCAAATTGGACGAGTTCTATGACCCGCATCATCCGGCTGTCCTTGCCATGATAAAGATGGCGGCTGAGAATGCACACGCAGAGGGTGCATGGATCGGCATCTGCGGCGAGCTGGGAGCTGACCTTGAGCTTACGGAAGAGTTCCTCAAGATGGGGCTGGACGAGCTGTCTGTATCACCATCCATGGTACTTCCTCTGAGGAAACGGATCAGGGAATGTGACTAAACTCCGGCGGGAGTATATGAATTTTTTTACAGATCACATATAGTATTGATTATATCAGGACGTCCCGGAAAACCCGAAAAGGTATTCCGGGACGTTTGCTGTTTGTATTTTTCTGTATTAATTCCGGCTTATACTTGTAATAACCGAACATATGTGCTATCATACATAAAAAGAACACGCGTTCGAATAACGGAGGGCGATATGCAGGATGCGATACAGAAGGAAATGACATTAAATGAGAAGCTGAATATATTGTCTGATGCGGCAAAATATGATGTCTCCTGCAGTTCCAGCGGTGTTGAGAGAAAAGGGGACGGCACAGGAACGGGCAACTGTAGTAAAGCCGGGATATGCCACAGTTTTTCCGCGGACGGACGATGCATTTCTCTGTTAAAGATCCTGTTTACCAATGAATGTATCTATGACTGTAAATATTGCATCAACCGCTCTTCAAACGATGTCAGAAGAGCTTCTTTTACACCGGACGAAATATGTACACTTACGATGGAATTTTACAGGAGAAATTATATTGAAGGGCTGTTTTTGAGCTCCGGCATTTTAAAGAGCCCGAATTATACGATGGAACTGATCTATGCGGCGTTGTACCGTTTGAGACATGTATATAATTTCCAGGGGTATATCCATGTGAAGGCAATTCCGGGAGCAGACCCCGCTCTGATCCGGCTGACAGGATATCTTGCTGACAGGATGAGTGTAAATGTAGAACTGCCGACAGCCGAGGGACTGAAACTCCTTGCTCCGCATAAATCCAGAAAGAATATACTGGCGCCAATGCGCCTTGTACAGAATCAGATGGCAGAGAATAAACAGGAGATCACGCTCTATAGGAATGCTCCCAGATTTGTTCCCGCAGGGCAGAGCACACAGATGATCATCGGCGCGACTCCCGAGAGTGATTATCAGATTCTGAATGTTGCTGATGCGTTGTATAAGAAGTTCGAACTGAAACGTGTGTTTTATTCAGCCTTTGTTCCCGTCAACAAGGACAAGGCGCTTCCGGCTCTCCTTGACAATAAACCGCCTCTTTTAAGAGAACATCGACTGTATCAGGCAGACTGGCTGCTGCGTTACTATCATTTTGAAGCACATGAACTCCTTGATGAGGAAAATCCGAATTTTAATATTCTGCTGGATCCGAAATGCTGCTGGGCCCTGAGGAACCTTGATATCTTTCCGGTAGAGATCAATCAGGCTGATTACAGAGTGCTGCTCCGTGTACCGGGAATCGGTTACAAATCCGCAGGCAGGATCGTGAAGGCAAGGAGGATGGGAAATCTCAGCTTCGAGGATCTTAAGAAAATGGGAGTGGTGCTCAAGCGGGCACTGTATTTTATTACCTGTTCAGGTAAAACAATGTATCCGATACGGATTGACGAAGATTATATTACAAGGAATCTGTTGAATACAAAAGAAAGACTTCCGGAGGGGGCTGACGGTATGACATTTCGTCAGCTGTCCCTGTTTGATGATGTGAATTTTAGCGGGGTGAACGGATTATGAGAGAAATCTATATATGCACAGATACGATCACAGGTTTATGTTCCGCGCTTCATGACGCATGGCTTGAGAACAGGAACGGTGATGCGGGTATCGGACTGCGGGGCAGGATACAGCAGCAGCTTTTCTGCCAGTATAAGACCGTGGAGGAGACAGATGAAAAAGCTCAGCGATTACAGCGCATGGTAAAGCGTTACCTCGGATATAACGCTTACTGGGATATCTATTACGCGCTTCTGTCCGAAGATCAGGAGAAGGGGACAGAGGTGTTCCGGGTCATGCAGGAAGCAAGAAATATTCCGGACAGCCGAAAGATCATGGATCATCTGGGGAATCCCGATGTCGCGAAAGTGTTTGCCATGAGCCGCAGCGTATCAAATGAAGCTCATATGTATGAAGAATTCATCCGTTTTCGTGAACTGAAAAACGGAATTCTGTTTTCGGAGATCACTCCTAAATCCCAGGTGCTCACCTGTATCGGAGATCACTTCGCAGACAGGTTCCCTCTTGAAAACTGGGCAATATATGACAAGACACATGAAGTTTTTCTTATCCATCAAAAAAAGGAGGGCTGGGGACTTGTCCGGGGTGAAACACTTGATCCGGATGCCGTTTCTGAGGTATCTGACGGGGAAAAAGATTATGCTGCTCTGTGGAAAGATTTTTTTGATGCTGTTTCGATCAGGGAGCGCGAGAATCCGAAATGTCAGCGAAATCATCTGCCGCTTCGTTTTCGCGGGGACATGACGGAATTCGGCCCGCGTAGTTCCGGATAAGAGTTCAGCCACGTGTCATGGCTGAACTCTTACGAAAAATGTTGTATTAATCCGAAAATGAGATTATGATAGATACATCATCGCATCTGCATGCAGGATGAAATACATGCCATGAAAGAGGCGACAGCGTAGAAGTGGAAACAGAAGAAAAGGTCATCCGTGTCTCTGTGAGAAATCTTGTCGAATTCATAATGAGAGGCGGAGATATTGACAACAGGACTTCCGGCAGTATGGAGAAAGAGGCGATGCTGATGGGCGGCCGGCTGCACCGGAAGATCCAGAAGAGTATGGGATCGGACTATCATGCGGAAGTCACTATGAAAACAGTGATCCCGTGTGACGGATTCATCTTACAGGTGGAAGGGCGCGCAGACGGCATTATCTTACACGGTGAAGACGAAAAAAAAGAAGCAGTCATTGATGAGATCAAGGGTGTGCTCCGTGAGCTGGAACATATAACAGAGCCGGTGAAAGTGCACCTGGCACAGGCAAAATGTTACGCATACATTTATGCGTCACAGAACGGGCTGGAACAGATTAAAGTTCAGATGACTTACTGTCATCTTGATACGGAAGAAATTAAAAGATTTATTGTAGAATACACGGCAGAAGAACTGGAAGAATGGTTCAATGATCTGATCTGCCAGTATGAAAAATGGGCGAGATTCCAAATTGAATGGGAAATCAAAAGAAATGCTTCTATAAAGCAGACGGAGTTCCCGTTTGACTATCGGCCGGGACAGCGTGATGTTGCGGCGGCAGTCTACCGGACGATACTGAGGAGAAAGAAACTGTTTATCCAGGCCCCCACCGGCGTAGGGAAGACGATCTCTACGGTGTTTCCGGCCGTAAAAGCAGTCGGAGAAGGTCTGGGAAATAAAATTTTCTATCTTACAGCGAAAACGATCACCAGAACGGTTGCAGAGAACGCGTTCCGCACGATGAAAGAACAGGGGCTGTGTATGAAAGTGATCACTCTCACAGCAAAAGAAAAAATCTGTTTCTGCGGGGAAGCGGTCTGTAATCCTGAGGCGTGCCCGTATGCAAAGGGGCATTTTGACCGGGTAAATGATGCAGTCTATGATATGCTGATGAGTGGTGGAGATATCGACCGTGCGGCAATCGAGAGGCAGGCTGAGAAGTTCAAAGTCTGTCCTTTTGAACTTTCTCTCGATATTTCCACATGGGTCGATGCTGTGATCTGCGATTATAATTACGTATTCGACCCGAATGCGCATCTGAAACGTTTTTTCTCAGACGGAAGCGATGGAAACTATATCTTTCTGATCGATGAGGCGCATAATCTGGTGGAACGCGGAAGAGAAATGTACAGTGCAGCATTGTACAAAGAGGATTTTCTGGATTTAAGAAAACAGGTGAAGCATCTGGACGGAAAGCTTGCGCGCCGCCTCGGGGAAGTTAACAAACTTTTTCTGGAGCTGAAGCGTGAGTGTGAGGGTTATCAGATCCTTAACAGTGTCTCCCATATTGCGCTGAAGCTGATGAGCCTTCTGACAGAGATGGAACGTTTCCTGGAAGAACCTTCTGATGATGTAACGCGCGAAAGTGTACTCTCATTGTATTTTCAGGTGAGATCCTTTGTAAGTATTCATGATGGTCTCGATGAAAATTATGTGATCTACAGTGAATTTGAGGAAAACGGAAGATTCAAGATCAAACTTTTCTGCGTAAATCCTGCGGAAAATCTGCAGAAATATCTGGATTACGGAAGCGGCACTGTGTTTTTTTCTGCAACACTTCTTCCGATACATTATTATAAAAACCTGCTGTCAGTGGAAAAAGACGATTATGCGATCTATGTGCAGTCTCCTTTCCCGAAAGAGAATATGCTGCTCTTACAGGCACAGGATGTGAGTACCCGGTATACGATGAGGGGCACAAATATGTATCGCAGATATGCCGGATATATCGGGAGAACAGCCCGGTGTAAAAAGGGAAATTATATGGTTTTCTTTCCGTCTTACAAGTTTATGCAGGAGGTATACGAACAGTTTGCCGGCAGCGAAGAGGGGATTGATGTGATCCTGCAGTCTCAGAATATGGGAGAGCATGAAAGAGAAGACTTTCTCAAAGAATTTGAACGTGACAGAGAGAACAGTCTTGTCGGGTTCTGCGTGATGGGCGGAGTGTTCTCGGAGGGGATCGACCTGACGGCGGACCGGCTGATCGGCGCGGTCATTGTGGGGACAGGCCTCCCACAGGTATGCAATGACAGGGAAATCCTGAAAGGATATTTTGATTCGCGGGGGATGCGTGGGTTTGACTATGCATATCTCTATCCCGGAATCAATAAAGTACTGCAGTCTGCAGGACGTGTGATCCGTACAGAGACGGACCGGGGGGTCATACTGCTGCTTGATGAGCGGTTTTCCCAACGACAGTACAGAGACAGCTTCCCGCGGGAATGGAAAGACTGTCAGGTCTGCAGTGCCGCTACATTAGAAGCTCATATAGATTCATTTTGGAAATAACTCAGAAACTCCATTGATGCTCTTGACAACGGCAGCTGGTCATTGTATGCGATGGCAAGCTCACGGAATGGAAGTTCTTCTTTAGTCTTCAGCAGAAACAGGTCGTCTGAATGTTTTGTGACACAATAGTCAGGAACAAAGGCGATGCCAAGACCAATGCGTGCCAGGTCGACCAGCAGATCGTTGCTCGTCAGTTCAATCTCGGGCACAAGATCCAGCTGGTGCTGTTGGAATACCTGGTGGATAAACTCATTGGTCGTACTGTTCTTATCCAGCATCAGGATCGGATAATGCAGAAGCTCAGAGAAAGAGACTGTGCGGTCTTTTAACTCCCGGAAAGGACTGCCGGCAATAAATACATCATGGAATTGTTTGATCCTGAGGACAGAGGCGGATGTACCCAGATGATTGTTCGGGTAGTTTACCACGATCAGATCAACCTGGCCGTTACGCAGAAGTTCTGCGCATTTCATGGATGTCTGATTGACTACCTTGATATGTGCTCCGGGAAATGCCTTGTGGAAACGCTCGAGATACGGGATCAGGAAGTAGCGGCAGATCGTATCGCTGGCTCCTATGCGGATCTGGCCGCCGGTAGAAGCAGCATCGATCAGCTGTGCTTCTCCTTTCTGGATCAGGTTCATGGCAGGCTCTATATGGCGCATGAGGATTTCGCCCTCCGGCGTGAGCTGGACTTTTTTAGTACTGCGTATGAAAAGAGTCTGATCCAGTTTGCGCTCCAGTGTCTTGATTGACTGGCTTACGGCTGACTGGGATATGAAAAGCTGTTTGGAGGCCTCGGAAAAGTTCAGAGTTGACGCCACGTGATAAAATACTTTATATAGTTCATAATTAATATCGATCATTATAAGACCTCCTAATAAATACTGATTCCATTATAAGCTATAAAAAAGAGAATTACAAGAAAACATAGAAAGGATTGAAACGAGATGAAAAAATTACACTGGTGCGCAGGAATAATACTGGGATTCTCGGTCATTGCCGCATTGCTCATCACAAGTTTTGAGATAGCCATGTATGCAGACTTTGATGTGTACCGGCAGGAGTATGAGAAATACGATGTACTGTCAGAACTGGATATGACCATGGACGATGTGATGTATGTGACTCATGAGATGATGGATTATCTGCGTGGAGAGGGGGATACTCTTTCCGTTGTGACGACTGTCGAAGGGCAGGAACAGGATTTCTTTAATGAGCAGGACCGGTTCCATATGGGAGAGGTGCGGGAACTGTTTATCGGGGGACTCAATATCCGGTTTGGAGCATGTGTGGCCGCTGTTCTGTGCATTTTGTTTTTAGTCATTACCCGGGCAGATATTAAAAAGGTCGTACCAAGGTCGTACAGGATCGCTCTGGGAGTGACCGGGGCGGCAGTCATTCTGATCGGAATTGCCGCAGTTGTCGACTTTAATGCTGTGTTTGTACAGTTTCATCATATATTTTTTGACAACGATCTGTGGATATTTGATCCGGCTGAAGACTATATGATTCGGATGTTACCCGAAGGATTGTTCTATGATATGGTGATGCGGATCGGTGCTATTTTTGTGGTAAGCCTTGTGGTACTCCTGGTGCTGAGTTTTATACCGAAAATAGCGGATAGGTAGTAGCGGATAGAAGGAAGAAATTAGTATGACTTATAACTAATTTAAGTTATATTAATTGTACTAATGAAGTGAAGTGTGGTACGATACTAACAGATATTATTTTGAGTGCACGAGGCACGAATAATCATGCAAAGGAGATTTTATATGGGCAGTGTAAGACGTGTATTTGTAGAAAAGAAGCCAGATTATGCCGTTGCGGCAAAGGAACTGCGTCATGAGATCAGACGTTATCTCGGGATCATGGATGTGACAGGAGTCCGTGTGTTGATCCGGTATGACGTGGAGAATATTTCTGATGATACATTTGAGAAAGCATGCAGCGGGGTATTTGCAGAACCGCCGGTAGATATCCTTTACAGAGAGGAGTATCCGATGGCTGAGGGAGACCGCAGCTTTTCTGTTGAATTCCTTCCGGGACAGTTCGACCAGAGAGCGGATTCTGCAGAGCAGTGTGTCCGTTTTATCAAAGAAGATGAAAGCCCTGTGATCCGCACGGCAACTACTTATGTGATCGAAGGAAATATCTCGGATGATGAGTTCGGGGCGATCCGGAATCACTGCATCAACCCGGTGGATTCCAGAGAGGCATCAGAAGAAAAACCGGAGACACTTGTTACATCGTTTGATGAGCCGGCAGATATCCTTGTGTTTGAAGGGTTTAAAGACATGCCGGAAGACGAGTTGAAAGAACTCTATGATTCACTCGGCCTTGCCATGACTTTTAAGGATTTTCTTCATATCCAGAATTACTATAAAGGCGAAGAACACAGAGATCCGTCTATGACAGAGATCCGTGTCCTCGATACGTACTGGTCTGATCACTGCCGCCATACAACTTTTTCTACAGAGTTAAAAGACGTACAGTTCGATGACGGATATTACAGAAAACCAATTGAGGACACATATCGCGAATATCTGAAAGACCACAGCGAGATTTTTGACGGCAGAGAGGATAAGTTTGTCTGCCTGATGGATCTTGCGCTTATGGCTATGAGAAGGCTGAAACGGGAAGGCAAGCTTGCAGATCAGGAAGAATCAGACGAGATCAATGCGTGCAGTATTGTCGTGCCGATCAAGGTTGACGGCGTGGAAGAAGAATGGCTTATCAACTTTAAAAATGAGACACACAATCATCCGACGGAAATTGAACCTTTCGGTGGTGCAGCAACGTGTCTGGGCGGCGCGATCCGGGATCCTCTCTCGGGAAGAACCTATGTATATCAGGCAATGCGTGTGACCGGTGCAGCTGATCCTACCGTATCCGTGAAGGATACACTGAAAGGAAAGCTTCCGCAGAAGAAGCTGGTGCGTGAGGCGGCTCACGGATACAGTTCCTATGGAAACCAGATCGGTCTGGCAACCGGTCTTGTAAAAGAAATCTATCATCCGGACTATGTGGCAAAACGCATGGAAATCGGAGCTGTACTCGGCGCGGCTCCCAGACGGGCCGTTATCCGTGAAAATTCAGATCCGGGAGATATTATTATCCTGCTCGGCGGCCGTACAGGGCGCGACGGATGCGGCGGGGCTACAGGGTCTTCCAAAGTCCATACAGAAGAGTCGATCGAGACCTGCGGGGCAGAAGTCCAGAAAGGTAATCCGCCGACAGAGCGTAAAATTCAGAGACTGTTCCGCCGTGAGGAAGTCAGCCGGCTGATCAAAAAATGCAATGACTTTGGAGCAGGCGGAGTGTCTGTAGCTATTGGAGAACTTGCCGATGGATTGAGAGTAGAACTGGATAAAGTTCCGAAGAAATATGCGGGACTTGATGGAACTGAGATCGCGATCTCCGAGTCACAGGAGCGTATGGCTGTTGTTGTCGATCCGAAAGATGTAGATGAATTTATGTCTTATGCCAAAGAAGAAAATCTGGAGGCAACAAAGGTTGCTGTTGTGATGGAGGAGCCGAGACTTGTCCTGATCTGGAGAGGAAAAGAGATTGTCAACCTTTCCCGTGCTTTCCTGGATACCAATGGAGCACATCAGGAGACGAATGTAGAAGTCGAGATGCCTGAGCAGGAGGGAAGTCTATTCAGACGAAACGAGATAGGTGATGTAAGAGCAGCATGGCTGAATACGCTTGGTGATCTCAATGTGTGCTCGCAGAAAGGGCTTGTCGAGATGTTCGACGGCTCTATCGGTGCAGGATCAGTGTTTATGCCGCACGGAGGAAAATATCAGCTTACCGAGACTCAGGCGATGGTAGCCAAAGTCCCTGTCCAGACAGGAAAGACGGACAGTGTTTCCATGATGAGTTATGGATTTGATCCGTATCTGTCAAGCTGGAGCCCATATCACGGTGCTGTCTATGCAGTGACAGAATCTATAGCGAAGATCGTAGCTGCTGGCGGTGACTACAGAAAGATCCGCTTTACATTCCAGGAGTATTTCCGCCGGATGTCTGAAGACCCGAAACGCTGGAGCCAGCCTTTTGCAGCTCTTCTCGGAGCGTACGCGGCACAGATCGGATTCGGGCTGCCATCGATCGGAGGCAAGGACAGTATGTCTGGAACTTTCCAGGATATTGATGTACCGCCTACACTTGTATCCTTTGCTGTTGACATGGCGCTTGATAAAGACATCATCACGCCGGAGCTTAAGAAAGCCGGAAATAAACTTGTATGGCTCAGAATTGAAAAAGATGAGTATGATCTTCCGGTCTACGATAAGATCATGGATCAGTATGGAAAATTCCGGGAGGATATCAGTTCCGGAAGGATCGTGTCGGCCTATGCGCTTGACCGTCACGGTGTGATCGCGGCAGTCAGTAAGATGGCATTTGGTAACCGCATGGGCGTTAAGATCGAACATAATATGGATCCGCGTGATATGTTTGCCCCTGCCTTTGGAGATATCATCGCTGAGGTGGAGGATGGACAGGTCGGTAATCTCCAGATCACATATACCGTGATCGGTGAGGTGACAGACAAAGACTGTTTTGAGTACGGCAATGTGCAGATCGGCATAGATGAGGCGCTTGACGCATGGACAGGTACTCTTGAGAAAGTATTTGCCACAAAGTCAGAAGAAAGTTCGGACAAGCCGGTTGAAGAGAAACTGTACAATACTTCCGATATCCATATCTGCAGCCATAAGATCGGTCAGCCAACTGTTTTTATACCGGTATTTCCGGGAACGAACTGTGAGTATGACAGCACACGTGCATTTGAGCGTGCAGGTGCGAAGGTAGTGACAAAAGTATTCCGTAATCTGGATGCGGAGGATATCCGGTCATCAGTGGATGAGTTTGAGAAAGCAATCGGACAGGCACAGATGATCATGTTCCCGGGCGGCTTCAGCGCAGGTGACGAGCCGGACGGATCTGCCAAATTCTTTGCAACTGCTTTCCAGAATGCAAAGATCAAAGAGGCAGTAGAGAAACTTTTAAATGAGCGTGACGGACTTGCACTTGGAATCTGCAATGGTTTCCAGGCCCTGATCAAGCTGGGGCTGGTTCCGTACGGAAAGATCGTCGGTCAGACAGAAGATTCGCCGACACTGACCTACAATACGATCGGACGCCATATTTCCAAGATGGTATATACAAAGGTTGTAACGAACAAGTCCCCATGGCTTGCGGGAGCAGAACTCGGCAGCGTCTATACAAATCCGGCATCACATGGGGAAGGCCGCTTTGTAGCCGGCGGGGAATGGATCAAACGTCTGTTTGAAAACGGCCAGGTGGCAACACAGTACTGCGATCCGGAAGGAAATATCAGCATGAATGAAGAATGGAACGTCAACGGTTCTTATTGTGCGATCGAGGGAATTACAAGTCCGGACGGACGTGTCCTCGGAAAGATGGCTCATTCTGAACGGCGCGATTCTTCTGTCGCGATCAACATCTATGGAGAGCAGGACATGAAGATATTTGAGTCCGGAGTGAAGTACTTTAAGTAGGAAAGTATGCAATAGTTCAGTTGATGCAGACAGCCGTCCGGAATACAGCAAAAAAGGCGCTGCAAAAAACTTAAAAATAAATGAAAAAAAGTGTTGACATTTGTTGGATGTTGATAGTATAATAGCAAAGCGGGTTGCGGAAAAGAACTTCGAAACCCGCAAAAATATGGGGTCTTAGCTCAGCTGGGAGAGCATCTGCCTTACAA
>DWWO01000053.1 GCA_019119675.1 Candidatus Mediterraneibacter faecipullorum
ATCACTCCCTGAAATCCCCACTCTTCCCGCG
This sequence comes from Candidatus Mediterraneibacter faecipullorum, assembly GCA_019119675.1. Taxonomy (GTDB): domain Bacteria; phylum Bacillota; class Clostridia; order Lachnospirales; family Lachnospiraceae; genus Mediterraneibacter; species Mediterraneibacter faecipullorum. Next base: position 32 of record DWWO01000053.1, read on the forward strand.
CAACGACCGTGCAAAGGTCACGGCTGTTTGCCGCGTGTACTCCGTTGATCAGATTGTAGGAAGACATGATTGCCGCCGGGGCGCTTTCTTTTACCGCGATCTCAAAACCGCGCAGATAGATCTCACGGAGCGCCCGCTCAGAAACACAGGCATCCACTCCCATCCGGTTATCTTCCTGATTATTGCAGGCAAAATGCTTGATCGTCACACCGCATCCTGTTTTATACTGCACTCCCCGGGTAACTGCGGAGGCGAGAACTCCCGAGAGGAGCGGATCTTCCGAGAAATATTCAAAGTTACGTCCGCATAAAGGATTTCGCTGGATATTCATGCCGGGCGCCAGCCAGAGGTCTACCTGAAATTCTCTCATTTCTTCCGCAACCGCACATCCGAACTCAGTGAGCAGTTCAGGATCCCATGTCTGTGCCAGGGCAGTGCCTACCGGGAATGCCGTACAGTACTGATAATATGTATCCGCGTTTTTGTGAATTTTCATCGGCTCCAAAAATCCGTTTTCAAGAGATCCGAGAACACCGGTTCCATAGACGGAATCTGTCTCCTTATCGACCTGATAACTCTGTCTGAGCCTTAAGCCCGCCGGTCCATCCGCCATGATCAGAGAACGGATCCTGTACTTCTCTTCCAATGTCTCTGTTGTCTCCCCTGCAGAACCGGGCACGCGGATTCCGGCTGATCCAAGTGTGCTTGCTCCCGCTGTAATGTTTCCGTAGAGAAGCGGAATCAGATCCTCTACAGGATACTGTTCTTCTGCCGGTGATACATACTGGATTTCCGGTTGGCTGCATGGCACGAATTCATATACCGGTATCGCTTTTTCCTTTGCTTCCTCCGCTCTGGTTTCGCTGTTTCCGGAGCTGTTCCGGCACAGTTCTTCAAACGGCTCTTTCCGGGGACAGATCCGGTGCGTTTTCTCCAGAACCACTTCCCGGGAAACTGTAAGATAAGCCGAGAGCACAGCAGAATCCAGGCTGTTTCCCACCCATATACCGTATGTTCCTTCTTCCACGATCCACGCCTGCCGTTCTTCAGAAAATACGGCAAGCTGCTTCTGCCGGATCTCCACAGTTACTTCCCGGCTCTCTCCCGGCATCAGACGGTCTGTCTTTGCAAATCCCGCAAGTCTTCGGCTCTCTTTTTCAATTCCGCCCTGAGGAAAAGATACATATACCTGCGCCACTTCTCTGCCGGCATAGCTTCTTCCTGTATTTGTGACCGCGATCCGCGCCTGAACCGAAGATTTCTCCGTCTGCAGGCCACGGAATTCCAATCCGAACGATGTATAGGAAAGCCCGTATCCGAAAGAGAACAGCGGCTTTATGTTAAAGGTGTCAAAGTAACGATATCCCACATAAATACCTTCCCTGTACTCTTCTTTCTCCAAATCTCCGTTGAGATAGCTGTATGTATCTGAGAACGGATAATCCTCATACCGCCGGGCCCATGTCGCTGCCAGTTTTCCCTCAGGCACTGCCTTGCCGAAAAGTATATCCGCAACAGCGTGTCCACCTTCCTGCCCCGGCTGGGAGATATTCAGAACTGCACGGATATTCTCCGCTTCCTGAAGGATATCTGTAAGCTCAACCGGGCCTCCGGAGTTCAGAATCAGGATCAGAGGAATATGAAACCTGTTGAGATACAATATATCCTCCCGTTCTCGACCGCTCAGGTAATAATCTCCCTTTTCAAGGCGGCGGTCTCTTCCCTCTCCGGAGATCCGGCTGATCACATAAACCGCCGCTGCGGCTCCTTCCAGGTCTGACTCTGTGATACTGCGTCCGTCCGGAAGGATAAACGGATTTGCTGCATAGGCATCAAATGGATTCTGTACATGACGCGCATCCTCCAGTATTTTTTCTTTCCATTCTTCTCTGGCTTCTTCATAACGTTTATCATAATCCTGGATCCAGTCTTCGTTTGTAACGGATACTCCGGCTTCTTTTATTCCTCTGTAAACAGAGATGTTTTCCCTGTTATTGACATCGCCTGATCCGATGCCGCCTTTTACTGTCTTCTCCGCACCGCTGCCGAACAGGGCGATGGGATCAGAAGTCTTCAGCGGAAGCACCCCCTCATTTTTAAGAAGCACAATTCCTTCTGCCGCCGCTCTTCTCGCCAGAGCTCTGTGTTTTTCTTCGCGTGCGGACAACTCCTGCTTCAGGCTGCCGCTGTGTGTCCATTTTTTCATCATTCATACCTCTTTATCCGTCATCGTTTTTCAGTCATGGTATAAAGAAACCGCCATAGCGTTCTCCTGCATATTTTAAAAGGATTGCCCTATGGCGGTTTCTCAGTTCAGTTCTGTTTCTCTATTCCTTTACACCGCCGAGTGTTACACCCGCTATAATGTATTTTGAGAGAAGCAGATATACGATAATGATCGGTACGATCGCTACCGTGATCATCATATAGATTTTTCCCATATCAAAGTTCATGTAGTCTGCACCTCGAAGCGTTGCGATCAAAATCGGAACTGTCATCTTGTCCTTAGACTGGATAACCAATGCCGGAACGAAGTAATTATTCCATGAACTTACAAATGTAAATATTGCCTGCACCGCGATCGCCGGCTTCATGATCGGAAGCACGATCCGGTTGAAAGTCCGGAATTCTCCGGAGCCGTCGATCCTTGCCGCTTCTACAAGCGACAGCGGAAGGGATGACTGCAGATAACTGTACATAAAATAGAATACAGCCGGTGACGCAATGGACGGTATGATCAGCGGAAGAAGCGAATCATACATACCCATATTGGTGATCAACCGCAGGAATCCCATCGCCGTCACCTGCGTCGGCATGACAAGTATTGCCATGATAAATGTAAACGCAGCCTTTTTTGCCTTAAAATCATAGGCATACAGACCGTAAGCCGTCAGCGATGAAAAATATGTACATAACGCCGCGGAACAGGTCGATACGATCAGGCTGTTCAGGATTCCCTTAAACATCGGGAAGCTTCCGTCATTTGCCACGTTCTTCAGATTTTCGAGAAAATATGTTCCCGGGATCGCCGAAAATCCTTTCTGCAGATCCGCATGGGAGCGCGTCGCATTCACGATCAGTATGTAAAAGAAGAACAGGCATAAAAATGATAACAGTATCAGCACCACATAAGCCAGTATTGTCTGGCCGTGTTTAGCCTTTTTCGACTTCATAACCTATCTCCTCCCCTTCCGCGCTTCTTTAAGTTTTCGTTTCGCCGCTTTCGAGCCATAGCCGTCATCGTTATTTCCATTCGTCATCCTGTATACAAAGAAGCACAGGATACCGCTTACGATAAACAGATATACAGACAAGGCGCCCGCCATACCGTAGTTTCTGCTCTCCAGATGGCTGTTCAGGAACATGATAAGCGTCATGGACGTACGGTCCGGATTACCCTGCCCGTTTGTCAGGATCTGCGGTACATCGAACATCTGCAGGCCGCCGATGATCGAAGTGATCAGTGTGTAGGCAAGGATCGGCCGGATCAGCGGGAGCGTAATATAGAAGAATCTCTTGACACTCGTGCACCCGTCCAGCTCGCACGCCTCAAATATATCCTGGCTGATCCCCATGATCGCCGCCATGAGCATGATCGTCGTATTTCCAAACCACATCAGAAAGTTCATAAGTCCCACGAGTGATCTGGTACCGATCACGGAGCCGAGGAAATCAATCGGCTCACTGATCCATCCCAGGGACATCAGGATCGAATTGATCGGCCCGTTGGTCGAAAACATCGCGAAGAACAGCATGGCAAACGCAGACGCCATGATCAGGTTCGGAAGATAGATAACGACTTTAAAGAACTGCTTGCCTTTGATCTTCAGACGGATGTCCGTAAACCAGTTTGCAAGGAGCAGCGCGATCACGATCTGCGGAACAAAACCGATCACCCACAGGATCAGGGTGTTTCCCGCGTATTTGAGCATATCAGATCCCAGCAGGCTGATATAATTCTGCATTCCGACAAAATTCGGGCCGATTTCTTTGATTCCCGACCGGTAATATTCGAAAAAACTGTATCGAATCGTATCGATCAGAGGGATCAGCGAAAAAATGAAAAAACATATAAAAAACGGAAGGATAAAAATATATCCCCATTTTGCGTAGCTGACACTTTTACGTTTCTTTTTCATAAAGTATCATTCCTTTCTATTTCCGGCAGCCGCACAGACTGTCCGTCCGCTGGGCTGCCGGCTTGCTGCATTATTCGGGCCACTCAACCTCTGTGATATCCGGATAACGTTCTTTGATCGCGGTCTCGAAATTCTCTTTTGCCTTATCAAAGTCTACATTACCCTGGAAATAATCGCTGAATGAGTTCTGGAACAGCTCGACACATCCAAGATCATATGCGGAAAGAGGAGCGATCTCTATATTTTCCGCTACCGGTGCATAGTACTCATATGCATTCTGTCCGCCGAGGAAATCAGATGCATATGCATCGTCTGCGGCTGCTTCTTCCATACCGCTTACCGTATTTGTAAAGTCAAGATAATCCTGTGAGATTTTCAGCAGTGTATCTTTTTCCGCTGTCATTGCCAGGATGATATCTTTTACGTGCTCCGGATTATCCGTGCCTGTTGCCGCATGGATATAAGAACCGCCCCAGTTGTATTCCTGCGGAGGATTTGTGACCGCCCATGCGCCGGCTTCGCCGTCCCAGTTCGGATTCAGTGTGAAATCAATGCCCCACGGCGGAAGCAGGAAAGCGAACACCTTGGAAGAAGATCCCATCGCCTTGTTCCAGTCATCGTTGAACTGTCCCTTTACAGTCTTGTCCAGATATCCGGCGTCAAGCCATTCTTTGGAATTCTCTACCCAGTCCATGATCAGCGGATCGATTTTTACTGTTGTCTCGCCGTCCGCTACCCAAGGCTCGCTCATATTGTTGCTGTATACACGGAATGTATCTGCATAAGAAGCAAATGTATAATATCCTTTTGCCTTCAGCTCCTCAGCTGTCGCTTTCAGCGTATCCCAGTCTTTCACTTTTTCGCCCACAGCCGCCGGATCATCGGTTCCGAACACATCCTTGGCAATATCTCTGCGGTATACGAGAACTCCCGGGCAGCACTGCCATGTAGAACCTCTCTGGACTCCTTCACGGTCAGAAGCTGTCGTCTTGGTGAAATCATACTGGTCTGCCAGATCCGTGTCCGGATCAATTCCAAGATCTGTCAGCGGCAT
>DWWO01000014.1 GCA_019119675.1 Candidatus Mediterraneibacter faecipullorum
TGCGTTACGGCCCGAGCGAAAGCGGGTGCGCTAACAATACCTGTCTCCCGGCGGATACTTTGCCAGTCTGTAAAATACGAAATTTCACTCCTCCTCCTTGAAATGTTCCCGGAGCTTCTGGATCGCACTTTTCTCTATCCGCGAGACATAAGAACGGGAAATCCCGATCTGTCTGGCAATTTCCCGCTGGGTGTATTCTTCACCGTGATATAATCCGTACCGCATTTTTAAAACGAGCTTTTCTCTTGCAGAAAGCTCGTTTTCAACTTTTTCATAGAGTTTCTGTATGTTTTCATTGAGATGGATTTTTTCGGGGACGTCTACATCGTCGGTTTCGATGATGTCGTAAAGTTTGATCTCATTGCCCTCTCTGTCCGTTCCGATCGGTTCATAGAGAGATATTTCTTTAGAGGCTTTCTTTTTTGACCGGAGATGCATGAGTATTTCATTTTCTATGCAGCGCGATGCATAAGCGGCCAGCCGGTTTCCTTTATCAGGATTAAATGTTACGACTGCTTTGATCAGACCGATCGTTCCGATCGAGATCAGGTCTTCGGGTTCTTCCTCAAGATTCTGATATTTTTTAATGACATGAGCCACAAGTCTTAAGTTGCGTTCGATCAGGATGTGCTTTGCCTCGAGGTCGCCCTCCGTGTACTTCTGGATGTAATATTTTTCTTCCGAGGGGGTGAGGGGATTGGGAAAAGACTGCACGATGACACCTCTTAGCACATTTAATATAGTTTATGAAAAAAAGGAGTGGATTGTGCTTTTCCACGTAAAAGAAGGACACAGTGTGAAGCTGCGTATTGACACCGGATGACCAGATGCAGTATGATTGACATACATTCCCGAAGAAATTCATTTTCGGTAATCTAGCCCGTGAGGGAGGGCGTCTGGCCGGATCGGCCGGAAAATTCATTTATTTATTCAGTGGTGTATCTTGGCGCGGCTAACGTGTGACAGGACTCAGGAGAAAGGAGTGCAAATGAGTTTCAGCACAGTTTTGTCCGCTGCAATTGAAGGACTTAAAGTAGAGTTTGTTCAGGTGGAAGCGGATGTATCTAACGGACTTCCGGTGTTTCATATGGTCGGATATCTGTCATCGGAAGTAAAGGAAGCGGGGGAACGTGTCCGTACAGCGATCAAAAATTCAGGCTTTGACTATCCGGCAAAGCGTACAGTGGTCAATCTGTCTCCGGCAACACTGAGAAAACGAGGTGCATCGTTTGATCTTCCGATCGCGGTGTCGATATTGTCGTCACTGGGGGAAATCCCGGCGGGAAACAGGGAAAAGTGTCTGATCATTGGAGAACTAAGCCTGGACGGGCGTGTGAGAAAGGTCCCGGGCATACTGCCGGTGACTATGGAGGCAATTGAGAATGGCATTACCTGCTGTATTATTCCGAAAGAAAATGAAGCGGAGGGAAATCTCGTCACCGGGATGAAAGTGATCGGGGTGGAAAGCCTTCAGGAAGCCGCTGATTTTCTTAATGGGAAGAGAACCGGCAATGTGCCGGGTGAAACCAGAAAGATAAAGACCTGTTGTGGGTTTCAGGTTTCACAGAAAGAGAATGAAGGAAGTATGCCGGATTTCTCTCAGATCAAAGGTCAGGAAAATGTGAAAAGAGCAGCAGAAATCGCCGTCTCAGGCGGGCACAATCTTTTGATGATAGGGCCTCCCGGAAGCGGTAAGTCAATGACTGCCAAGTGTATTGCGGGCATTCTGCCGCCACTGGATTTAAAAGAAAGTATGGAGATCACCAGGATATACAGTGTGCTTGGGCTGTTGAAAGAAGAGATGCCGCTGATACAGGAACGGCCGTTTCGAGAAGTGCATCACACGGCAACCAGAGCATCGCTGATCGGAGGCGGCACGGTTCCGAGACCGGGTGAGATCAGTCTCGCCCACAGAGGCGTACTTTTTCTTGATGAACTTCCGGAATTCAGGAAAAGCGTTTTGGAGGTGCTTCGGCAGCCGCTGGAAGAGAGAAGCATCCGGATTACAAGGACATATGGAAATTATGTGTTCCCGGCGGACTTTATGCTTGTAGCGGCTATGAATCCCTGTCCCTGTGGATGCTATCCTGATCTGGAGAAGTGTACATGCACACCGGCACAGATCCAGATGTATTTGAACAGGATCAGCCGTCCTTTCCTGGACAGAATCGATCTGTGCGTGGAAGCTCCGCGTATCAGATATGAGGAGCTGACAGAAGAAAAGAAATCTGAGAGTTCTGAAGTGATCAGAAAAAGAGTGTATCAGGTCAGAGAAATACAGAAAGAACGTTACAGAGGAACAGGAATCACGACAAATGCGATGCTGGGAACTGATGATATAAAGAAATACTGCGGATTGGGCGCGGCCGAAAGTAAACTTATGGAACGTGCTTTTACGATGATGGAACTGACAGTCCGTGCATATTACAGAATCATAAAAACAGCACGTACAATTGCTGATATGGACGGCGAGGAGAAAATCGGGGAGCAACACCTGAGGGAAGCACTTGGTTACAGGATGGTGGATAAAAAATACTGGAGGAGATAGAGTATGGAATATGAATTCTGGCTGGCGGGCATACAGGGAGTGGCCGCACACAAAAAAATCAGACTGAGGGAATGCATGAAAACAGCGGAAGCGATTTATTATATAGAAGAAACACAATTACACCATTTTGAGTTCTTGAATGAGAATGATCGAAATAAAATTATGCAGGCGCAGAAAAACAGTTGTTTCCGCACAGATTATGAGAAAATGAATGAGAAAGGGATACAATTTGTTCCATTTTTTTCGAAAGTGTATCCGGAAAATCTGAAAGAGATCACCGATCCCCCTTATGCGCTGTATGTAAAAGGAAACCTTCCGGAAAGAAAAGCAAAAAAAGCAGCCATTATCGGTGCAAGGCGGTGTACACCGTATGGTGAAAAATATGCCATCGATTTTGCGCGGGTACTGGCTGCGCATGGTGTAGAGGTTATCAGTGGAATGGCAAGAGGAATTGATGGAATGGGTCACAGGGGCGCCCTGCTTTCGGGTGGTAAGACATATGCCGTGTTAGGTTCCGGAGCGGATGTGTGCTATCCGAGAGAGCATATCGGCCTGTATGTGGATATTTTAGAACAGGGAGGAGGGATACTCTCGGAACAGCCGCCGGGAGCGGCTCCGCTCGCCCATAATTTTCCTGCACGCAACCGCATCATCAGCGGACTGTCAGATGTAATCCTGGTCATGGAGGCAGGGAAAAAAAGCGGATCACTTATAACAGTCGATCTGGCGCTGGAACAGGGCCGCGATGTCTACGCCCTGCCCGGGCCGGTAAACAGTGCTTTAAGTGACGGATGCAACCGTCTGATACGTCAGGGAGCAGGAATACTTATTTCTCCGGAGATGTTTTTAGAAGAGTGGGGGATTGAAAAAAACGAAGGTCCGGAGGAAAGTAAAAACAAAATCAAAAATGAAAAAATGCTTGAAAGTGCTGAAAAATTGGTGTATAGTTGTCTCGGTTTGTATCCCAAAGACCTGAACCAGCTTGTCAGTGAAACAAAGCTGGATATCAAGGAGGTTCTGGAGAAACTGGTTTCGCTGGAATTACAGGGATATGTACGTGAAATATCAAAGAATCATTATATTATTTCAGAATAAAAGGCACAAACAAGCCTATGGAGGGAGTCAGTTTTATGGCGCATTATCTTGTTATCGTCGAGTCACCTGCGAAAGTAAAGACGATCAAAAAATTTTTGGGGAGCAACTATACAGTCGCAGCATCTCAGGGACATGTGCGGGATCTGCCGAAGAGTTCGCTCGGCGTTGACATTGAACATGATTATGAGCCCAAATATATCACAATCCGCGGTAAAGGGGATATTCTTGCAAGTCTTAGAAAAGAAGTCAAGAAATCTGATAAAGTATTTCTGGCAACTGACCCTGACCGGGAAGGAGAGGCAATTTCCTGGCATCTGGCTGCTGCCCTGAAGCTGGATGAAAAGAAAATGCGCCGTATTACTTTTAACGAGATTACGAAAAACGCAGTAAAAGCTTCACTGAAGGCGCCGCGGGATATTGATATGAATCTGGTCGATGCACAGCAGGCAAGACGCGTTCTCGACCGTATGGTCGGTTATATGATCAGTCCGCTCCTCTGGGCGAAAGTAAAACGTGGATTAAGTGCCGGCCGTGTCCAGTCAGTGGCGCTTCGTCTTGTGGCTGACAGAGAAGAGGAAATCAATGCGTTTATTCCGGATGAATACTGGACGCTGGATGCGGTCCTTAAGATCAAAGGGGAAAAGCGCCCGCTTGTTGCGAGGTTTTACGGCACAGATAAGAAGAAGATCACGATCCATTCGGAAAATGAATTAAACGACATTCTCCATAAGATAGAGAATGCAGATTTTAAGATCACAGATATCAAGACGACAGAACGTATCCGCAAGGCCCCGCTCCCGTTTACTACAAGTACGCTTCAGCAGGAGGCTGCAAAGGCTCTTAATTTTGGCACACAGAAGACAATGCGTATCGCCCAGCAGCTCTATGAAGGAATAGATATTAAGGGAAACGGAACTGTAGGTGTTATCACTTATCTGCGTACGGATTCCACCAGGATCGCGGATGAGGCGGATGCTGTCGCGCGGGAATATATTTCGGCAAATTATGGGAATGAGTACGCTGCGGCACGTCATGAGGCTTCAAGCAGCGGCAAAAAAATACAGGATGCGCACGAGGCGATCCGACCGACAGATATAACGAGAACACCGGCGTCCCTGAAGGACTCTCTGACCAGAGACCAGTTCAGGCTGTACCAGCTTATCTGGAAACGTTTCGCTGCAAGCCGCATGAATCCCGCGCGTTATGAGGCAACTTCCGTAAGGATAGGTGCAGAAGAGTATTGCTTTACTGTGTCTGCGTCTAAATTATTGTTTGATGGTTTCCGTTCTGTATACACAGAAGCAGATGAAGAAAAAGAAGAGAGCAATGTGCTCGTTGGCAATCTGAGTATGGATTCTGTGCTTACAAAAGAGGAGCTTGATCCCAAACAGCATTTTACACAGCCGCCGGCGCATTACACAGAGGCGAGCCTTGTCAAAGCTCTTGAGGAACTGGGAATCGGTCGACCCAGCACCTACGCGCCTACGATCTCTATCATACTCGGCCGCCGGTATGTGACGAAAGAGGCAAAAAATCTCTACCTTACTGAGATCGGGGAAGTGGTCAACAACATGATGAAACAGTCTTTCCCAAGTATTGTAGATGTGAATTTTACTGCAAATATGGAAGGCCTTCTGGATATGGTAGAAGAAGGAAAAGTTGAATGGAAAGAAATCATACGCAACTTCTACCCTGATCTTGAGGATGCTGTTAAGAAAGCAGAGAAAGAGCTGGAGACAGTAAAGATTGAAGATGAAGTGACGGATGTGATCTGTGAGGAATGCGGCAGAAATATGGTCATTAAGTATGGACCGCACGGGAAATTCCTTGCATGTCCGGGATTCCCCGAGTGCCGTAATACCAAACCGTATCTGGAAAAAATAGGAGTACCATGTCCGGTCTGTGGTAAAGATGTGGTCATCCGTAAGACGAAGAAAGGCAGAAGATATTATGGCTGTGAGGACAATCCTGAGTGTGAGTTTATGTCATGGCAAAAGCCTTCCAGGGAGAAATGTCCGGAATGCGGCGGATATATGGTAGAAAAAGGAAATAAGCTGGTCTGTGCAAACGAAAAGTGCGGATATGTCACATCGTTGGATAAGAAGAAAGAATAAAAAAATTGAGCGAATTGCATTGCTATTCTGAAAATTGTGTGATAACATAAATTTATCTAGCAATTTGACTGAATTTGTATATACAATTGTTATATACAGAAGATATGCGGAGGAAATAATGAGTGTACAACTATTAGACAAAACAAGGAAAATTAATAAGCTGCTCCATAATAATAATTCAAGCAAGGTAGTATTTAATGATATCTGCGCAGTACTTACGGATATTCTTGATTCGAATGTACTTGTGGTCAGCCGGAAAGGTAAGATCCTGGGTGTGAGCAAATGCCCGAATGTAAAGGAAATCCATGAGCTGATCACAGAGGCGGTCGGCTCTCATATCGATGCGATGCTTAATGAGCGTCTCTTAAGCATTCTTTCTACCAAAGAAAACGTTAATCTGGAAACTCTCGGGTTTTCACCGGATGCTGTACAGGGGTGTCAGGCAATCGTGACTCCGATCGATATTGCCGGGGAACGTCTTGGAACATTATTTATCTACAAACAGGATTCAGCCTATTCAATCGATGATATTATCCTCAGTGAGTACGGAACGGCGGTAGTAGGCCTTGAAATGCTTCGCTCTGTGAATGAAGAGAATGCAGAGGAAACCCGAAAGGAGCATATTGTACAGTCAGCTATCAGTACACTGTCTTTCTCTGAATTGGAAGCGATCATACATATTTTTGATGAGCTGGGCGGCACAGAAGGAATCCTGGTAGCAAGCAAGATTGCGGACAGAGTAGGGATTACCCGTTCAGTGATCGTAAATGCCCTGCGTAAATTTGAGAGTGCGGGTGTCATCGAATCCCGTTCTTCAGGTATGAAGGGGACATATATTAAAGTACTTAATGACTATGTATTTACGGAGCTTGAGAAGATCAAGAAAGAACGGTTGTAGGCTGGAGGTTTAAAGATATGTACGAAGGAAATCCCGTTGATCTCAGAATGGAAAAGATTCTTTCTGCTGATGGCATTTTTGATGACTCCACCAGGCAGTGCAGAGTTCGCAAATATGATCCCGAGGAGGACTTCATCTATCTCGAATTGAAAGAAGATAAGCTGGAGACGATTTCTCTGGATGCTAAATACAGATGTTACATATCAACGAGAACCGAACTGCTGTATTGTACCGGTGTGGTGAAAGAGCGATACTGTCAGGAAGATAAAAAGCTTTTAAAATTCAGAATAGAAAACGGCTTCTATAATGTATATGAAGGAAGGAAAATGACGAAACGTGCCTGAGACGGTACGTTTCTTTTTTTATAAAAACCTTGTAAACTATGTTGACAAATCGAAACCGGAGTGCTATTTTATATTCATGAGGTTTAGCACTCGTAAGAAATGAGTGCTAACAAAACAAAATCAAGGAGGAATTACAATGAAGTTAGTACCTTTAGGTGACAAAATTGTTTTAAAACAGTTAGAAGCAGAAGAGACGACAAAGTCCGGTATCGTTCTTCCGGGACAGGCGAAAGAGAAACCGCAGGAAGCAGAAGTTATTGCTGTCGGACCTGGCGGAAATATAGATGGTAAAGAAGTAGTGATGCAGGTTAAGGCCGGCGACAAAGTAATCTATTCAAAATACGCAGGAACAGATGTAGAACTCGATGGCGAGGAATACATCATTGTAAAACAGTCTGATATTTTGGCGATCGTTGAGGCATAAAACACTTAGCGAGGTATTTTCGAGCTTAGTGTTTTAGCCGATACTCCGAGCGAAGGCGAGGACGTATCATCAATAGAACTTAGCAGGCTAATGGATTTTAACTAAATAATAAGGAGATGTATTGACATGGCAAAGGAAATTAAATATGGAGCTGAAGCCAGAACAGCACTTGAAAAAGGTGTGAACCAGCTGGCAGATACAGTAAAAGTTACACTTGGACCGAAAGGAAGAAATGTTGTCCTTGATAAATCATTCGGCGCACCTCTGATCACAAACGATGGTGTTACTATCGCGAAAGAGATCGAGCTGGAAAACGGATTTGAGAATATGGGAGCTCAGCTGATCAGAGAAGTTGCTTCCAAGACAAATGATGTTGCCGGGGATGGTACTACAACAGCTACAGTTCTTGCGCAGGCAATGGTACACGAAGGTATGAAGAATCTTGAGGCCGGAGCAAACCCGATCGTCCTCAGAAAAGGTATGAAAAAGGCAACTGACAAGGCTGTTGAAGCAATTCAGGCCATGAGCAGCAAAGTAAAAGGAAAAGAACAGATTGCAAGAGTTGCTGCTGTTTCTTCCGGAGATGAGGAAGTAGGCCAGATGGTAGCTGATGCCATGGAGAAAGTATCCAACGATGGCGTTATCACAATCGAGGAATCCAAGACAATGCAGACAGAACTGGACCTTGTAGAAGGTATGCAGTTTGACCGCGGATATATTTCAGCTTATATGGCAACAGATATGGAGAAAATGGAAGCTGTTCTTGAGGATCCGTACATCCTGATCACGGATAAAAAGATTTCCAACATTCAGGATATCCTTCCGCTTCTTGAGCAGGTTGTTCAGTCTGGTGCAAGACTTCTCATCATCGCTGAGGATATTGAGGGAGAAGCCCTGACAACTCTGATCGTAAACAAACTGCGCGGAACATTCAATGTTGTAGCGGTTAAAGCGCCGGGATATGGCGACAGAAGAAAAGAAATGCTTCAGGATATCGCAATCCTGACAGGCGGACAGGTGATCTCAGAAGAGCTCGGACTTGACCTTAAAGAGACAACAATGGATCAGCTCGGACGTGCAAAATCTGTTAAAGTACAGAAAGAGAACACAGTTATCGTTGACGGATGCGGCGATAAGAATGCGATCAATGACAGAGTTGCACAGATCAAGAAAGCAATCGAAGAGACAACATCTGATTTTGACAGAGAGAAACTTCAGGAGAGACTTGCAAAACTGGCTGGCGGCGTAGCAGTTATCCGTGTAGGTGCAGCTACAGAGACAGAGATGAAAGAAGCAAAACTCCGTATGGAAGATGC
>DWWO01000054.1 GCA_019119675.1 Candidatus Mediterraneibacter faecipullorum
ACAACTGCTCCAGCAGTAAACAAAGCTTTTACAGAGAGAGATCCTGAACCGATTCTGGCAAGAGCAAAACAGCAGCTGGATGCCGGCGCTGTTTATCTGGACGTAAACATCGGACCAGCAGAAAATGATGGCGAAGATCTGATGAAGTGGGTAGTAGAACTTCTGCAGTCTAATTTCGACAATGTTCCTCTGGCACTGGATACTTCTAATATGAAAGCTATTGAAGCTGGTATCTCTGTATACAACAGAAGCAAAGGAAAACCAATCGTAAACTCCGCAGATGCAGCCGGAAGAATTGGCTATCTGGATCTGGCAGCTGCTAACGATGCAATCTGCATCGCTCTGTGCAATGGCGAAGGATTGGCTAAAGATAATGACGAGCGTATGATGTACTGCCAGACTCTTCTGGAAAGAGGTATGGAGCACGGTATGGACGCAGCAGATATCTGGTTTGATCCATTATTCCTGGTTGTAAAGGGAATGCAGGAGAAACAGATGGAGATTCTGGAAGCTATCAAGATGTTTAGTGACATGGGTCTGAATTCTACAGGCGGTCTGTCCAATAACTCTAATGGTATGCCAAAACATATTCGTCCGATCATGGATTCTGCAATGGTTGCTATGGCTATGATGCAGGGTCTGACATCTGCTATTGTTAACCCTAACGATAAGAGACTTATGGAGACAATTAAATCCTGTGATGTTCTGAAGAACAACACATTATATGCAGATTCTTATCTGGAACTGTAATTGCTGCGGACAGTGCTATTTGACGAACGGATCAAGAAGAACATATGAGAAAGGAGCTGCTGCACATTTATGTGCGGCAGTTCCTGTATAAAAACAGAGAAAGGCAGAAATTCCTATGTTTAAAGTGACTTTTAAATTCGAGAGCGGCGAGGATGTCACGACCTTTGCCCAGGAAAACGAAAATCTGCTGGAAGTGGCCCGGAAGGTAAACGTAGCGATCGATGCCCCCTGCGGCGGAAATGCTTCCTGTGGAAAGTGCAGAGTGAAAATTCTGGAGGGAAATATTGATTCCCCAAAGACCCGTCATATTTCCGATGAGGAATATAGTGAAGGGTGGAGACTGGCCTGTGTAAGTAAGGTAACAGGAGACGTTGCGGTTCAGGTACCTGATATTGCCTCAGCTTACCGCAGTCGAATGAAAGTTGCGGATTTAAGCTCAAAAAAGGAAATTGAAATTTTTGAGAATGCTAAAAATGATATAGAAGCAGCAGGAATCGCCTTAACAAACAGTATGGGCATCCTGGATGTAGAAATGAATATACCGACCCTGGATGATACAATGCCGGATAATGAGCGCTTTATACGGGCAATAAAGAAAAAAACAGGGGCAGCAAGAGTGCGTCTTCCGTTTCAGGTATTAAACAAAATAGCCCGGATTTTCCGGGAGTCTGATTTCAAAGTGCGCTGTGTGATCCGGACTTCTGCAAATAAAGAGGATATTTTTGTATATGATGTATATCCGAAAGATGCAGATGTCGTTATCGGAGGCCTTGCAGTGGATATCGGTACTACGACAGTTTCAGCCCTTTTGATCGATATGGAAAGCGGAAAAATCATCGGAAAGGCTTCAGCTGGAAACGGACAGATCCGTTACGGGGCAGATGTGATCAACCGCATTATCGAATCCATGAAACCGGGAGGAAGTAAGAAACTTCAGGATGCAGTTATTAAAGAAACCATCAATCCTATGATTGAGCAGATGTGCAGAGCCAGCGGATTTAATCCAGATCATATCTACCGCATGTGTGTAGCTGGAAACACGACTATGAATCATCTGCTGACCGGAATGGAAGGCGATCCAATCCGTATGGAACCTTACATTCCTACTTTCTATAAAACGAATTCCCTCTTTGCCTCTGATATTGGTATCCGGATTAACCGGGACGCTCATATTATTGTAGCGCCTAATATCGGAAGCTACGTGGGAGGAGATATTACAGCCGGTGTTCTGGTAAGCATGCTTTGGAACCGGCCGGAATTCTCATTATTTATTGATTTGGGAACAAATGGTGAATTGGTCTTTGGAAACTCAGATTTCATGATGAGCTGTGCATGTTCCGCAGGTCCTGCCTTTGAAGGCGGGGATATCAGCTGCGGTATGAGAGCCACAGACGGAGCAATTGAGGCCTGCACCATTGACAAAGAAACAATGGAGCCCTCTTACCGGGTGATCGGTGAGAAAGGGCAGAAACCTATCGGTCTTTGCGGCTCCGGAATCATTGATGTAATCGCAGAGCTGTTCCGGACAGGTATTATCAATCCTAAAGGTAAATTTATCCGGGAAGGAAAACGTATACGCCATGATCATTATGGAATGGGAAGTTATGTTCTGGCCTTTGAAGAAGAGGCAGGCTCTGTAAAAGACGTTGAGATCAATGAAGTGGATATTGATAATTTTATCCGCGCCAAGGGAGCAATTTTTTCTGCTATTCGTACTATGCTTGCCTCCATTGATTTCAATGTAGAGATGATTGATGATGTTTATGTTGCGGGAGGTATCGGAAGCGGAATTAATATGAGAAATGCCGTGCGGATCGGCATGTTCCCGGATATTCCTCTGGAAAAGTTCCATTATATCGGAAATTCTTCCTTGTCCGGTGCTTATACCATGCTTCTTTCCAGGGAGGCAGAGCGTAAATGCTACAATCTTGCAGCAAATATGACATATTTGGAGCTTTCTACAGTTCCTACTTACATGGATGAATTTGTTGCCTGTTGTTTCATCCCTCATACAGATACATCTCTGTTTCCGACATGTACACAAGAATAGACGATAAAATATCCGAGGTGAAAAAATGAATTTTGATTATGCAAAAGACAGCAAAGAACAACGCCCATATGAGCATTATCTGGAGGCTTACAGGGATATGGATCCCAAGGAGATCAGCGAACGGACAGGATTTCCTTATGATGAGGAAAAGAGTCTGTTTACTGTACATCTGATGGGAACGACTTATTTTGTTTCATTCCCGGATTATGAGATTCATCATGAGGAAGACTCTATGGGGGTTTATCCTCTTGAAGAAGCTATGAATGCGAAAATTCTGATCGTCCGCTATATGGCGGAAAGACATGCGGCGCCTTCTTCCGGTAAGTTTATCACCTATCATGAGGTTCCGTGGGGAGAGGTGTATTTTAGACAATTCCAGGGCAGATGCCTTATGCGCTTGGCATTTTCTTATGGAAATAAACTGGAAATATTCCAAAGAATTATGGAACACCTGGGAGCAGAAAAATCTTCGGAAGGAGATTGTTCTTATAAGATAGAATTTATGGACAATCTTTTTGTGAAATTTATTCTTTGGGAAGGTGATGATGAATTTCCGCCTTCCTCACAGATTCTGTTTTCCGATAATTTTGCCGCTAGTTTTGCGGCTGAAGATTTAGCTGTGGTGGGAGATATTTCCATCAATATGATGAAAGCATTAGAAAAAAAGCTGTCTTAAAAATAAGACAATGTGAAGTAATAGTAGAGTAGGTATTGCGCGTTAAGTGTCATGGGATGGGAAGTTGTCCATGAACGAAGGTAATCGTTTGATTGTCCACGATGTAATATTGCATCCGCTACTACATTAAAGACTTGAGATCATAAATTCTTCTCTTTGGTGTAGTAACTACTATACCATAGCATAAGTTTCTTTGCGCGGACCAGGATCGACAAAACCTGGCATGATGCAGGACAGCCAAAAGAGGAGGATTTATAACTAATGAAAAATGTAAATAAAGTAAGGATTATGGCGTTTGCAGGTGTGATCATCGCAATGAATATCGTGCTTGCAAGGCTTGTTGCCATTAATATTGGACCGACTTTAAGGATTACAGTGAGCCAGACTCCTGTATATCTTGCAGGTTTTTGGTTTGGGCCGGTTGTCGGCGGTATTTGCGGCTTTCTTGGAGATCTGATCGGAAGTCTTCTCCAGGGATATGCGCCTAATCCATTAATTTCCATATCAGCTATTTTGGCAGGTGTGATACCGGGAGTGTTTCGGCATGTAATGGAGAAAAAGCCGGAGTTATGGAAAGTTTTGGGAGTTTTAGCTATACATGGTGTAGTAGGCGCTCTTGGATTTACCTGCGTAGGGCTTCATATTTATTATGGAACACCTTGGTCAGTACTTTATGCGACCCGCATTGTGCAGACCATCATGCTCACAGCAGTAAACTCTGTTTTAGTATTCTTTTTATATAAAAGTCCTTTGACCGGATTTGTAAAAAGGAGTATGGCTGAAGGAAAGGGAAGTATACAGCGGATTAATACTGCAGATAAAAGTATGAAATAGAAAATAATATGGCTGCAGCCATTTATTTACGCATTTATTAATGCGCAGGCAATAAAAAATTG
This sequence comes from Candidatus Mediterraneibacter faecipullorum, assembly GCA_019119675.1. Classification (GTDB taxonomy): domain Bacteria; phylum Bacillota; class Clostridia; order Lachnospirales; family Lachnospiraceae; genus Mediterraneibacter; species Mediterraneibacter faecipullorum. The sequence goes on from DWWO01000054.1 coordinate 4,373, forward strand.
TCTGTATATAAAAAGGAGGTATTTGATATGGGATTCAAATCAGACATCGAAATCGCACAGGAATGTGTCATGGAGCCAATCACAAAGATTGCAGAAAAAGCAGGTATTGACGAAAAATATCTGGAACAGTACGGAAAGTACAAAGCAAAGATCGACTATAACTTACTGAAAGAATCCGACGCTCCAAATGGAAAACTGATCCTTGTTACAGCCATTAACCCCACACCTGCAGGAGAAGGAAAAACTACTACCACAGTAGGTCTGGCAGACGGTATGCAGAAATTAGGAAAGAAAGTTATGGTTGCCCTTCGTGAGCCATCTCTTGGACCTGTATTTGGTGTTAAGGGCGGCGCTGCAGGCGGCGGATACGCACAGGTAGTTCCTATGGAGGATATCAACCTGCACTTCACCGGCGACTTCCATGCTATCGGAGCTGCAAACAACCTGCTGGCAGCTATGCTGGACAACCACATTTATCAGGGAAATGAATTAAACATCGATCCAAGGAAGATCACCTGGAGAAGATGTGTGGATATGAACGACCGTCAGCTTCGTTTCATCGTAGACGGTTTAGGAGGAAAGACAAACGGAAAGCCGAGAGAAGACGGATATGATATCACAGTTGCTTCTGAGATCATGGCTGTTCTGTGTCTGGCCAGCGACATTACAGACCTGAAAGCAAGACTGGGACGTATCATCGTAGGTTATACTTATGGAAAAGCTTCCGAAGAGAAACCGGTTACCGCTCATGACCTTCATGCAGAAGGCGCTATGTGCGCACTGTTAAAAGACGCTCTGAAACCAAACCTGGTACAGACTCTGGAACATGTACCGGCTATCGTACACGGCGGACCATTCGCAAACATCGCTCATGGATGTAACTCTGTCATCGCTACAAAGATGGCTATGAAATTAGGGGATTACGCTATCACAGAAGCAGGATTCGGCGCTGACCTGGGTGCAGAGAAATTCCTGGATATCAAGTGCCGTATGGCAGGCCTGACACCAAACGCTGTAGTTATCGTAGCAACAGTACGTGCCCTGAAATACAACGGCGGCGTTCCAAAGGCTGACCTGAATAAAGAGAACCTGGAAGCACTGGAAAAAGGACTTCCAAACCTGCTGAAACATGTAAGCAATATCAAGAATGTATACAAACTGCCATGTGTAGTTGCCATCAACGCATTCCCGACAGATACCAAGGCAGAGCTTGACCTGGTAGAGCAGAAATGTAAAGAGCTGGGCGTAAACGTAGCCCTGTC
>DWWO01000015.1 GCA_019119675.1 Candidatus Mediterraneibacter faecipullorum
ATCTCCGTCATAGTTCTTGCATGCCCAGATATATCCGCCCTGGGATTTCATCACACGTGCTACTGCGTCATCGATCAGAGTGTAGAAATACTCAATTCCCGCTTCTTTGAACTTCTCATCGAACTCTGCATCGTAGATTTCCTGGAAAATATCTTTAAATGTGTGGTCATATTTTTTAGAGATCGTATCCTTTGTAGCAAACCACAGGTCCTGTTTCGTATCAAGCGCATAGGAGAAACAGCTTCTGGCGAAACTTTCAATGGACTTGTTCAGATTATGCATGCCCTGTACGATACCCGGACCGTCAAAATTATGTACCAGCTCTTTTGTCTGGCTTCCGTCTTCAGCAGTGTACACAAGCTCCACTTTGCCTGCTCCCGGTATCTTCATCTCAGACCCTTTGTAAACGTCACCATATGCATGTCTTGCGATGGTGATCGGTTTCTTCCAGTTTTTTACACATGGTTCAATGCCTTTTACTACAATGGGAGCACGGAATACTGTTCCGTCAAGGATCGCACGGATCGTCCCGTTCGGGCTCTTCCACATCTCTTTTAAGTTATACTCATCCATCCGTGCAGCATTCGGAGTGATCGTCGCACATTTTACGGCCACTTTGTATTTCTTTGTCGCCATAGCGGAATCGACCGTAACCTGATCATTTGTCTCATTTCTGTACTCAAGTCCCAGGTCGTAATACTCTGTTTTAAGATCAATATACGGAATGAGCAGCTCATCCTTGATCATCTTCCAGAGAATCCTTGTCATCTCGTCTCCGTCCATCTCTACAAGCGGTGTTGTCATTTTAATTTTCGCCATTGTCTGTCTCCTCCTGTTCTTTTTCATTCCGGAATACCCGAACTGAATTGTTACATATTTACACTGTTGTGCTACTGGACACGATATCCCTGTTTCTTCAGGTTCTGCATCACATGCAGGATATGTTCGTTTGCAAGCTGCTCCGCCATTTCTGCATCGCGCTCTTTGATTGCCCGCAGGATCTGCCGGTGCTCTCGTATGGATTTTCTCGCCCTTTCTTCCGAAACGATCGATGACTTTCTCGCCCTCTGTACATAATTATGAAAATCCGTCAAAACATGGCTTAATATCCTGCTTCCCGAAGCCTCATAGAGAATTGCATGAAATCTGCCGTCAAGCGCAGCCACTTGCTGCACGCTGAACCCGCTTTCCCTGTTCATCTGAAATTCAGAGAGCATCAGCGTCTCTTCCAGTTCCTCGAGCTGTTTCTCTGTTATATGTTCTGCAGCCCATCTGGCACACAGTCCTTCCAGATGTGACCGCACCATATAGATATCCCAGATATCCTTCTGGCTGATGCCTGTTACATAAGCTCCTCTGTTGGGAATGATCGTCACAAGCCCCTCCAGTTCAAGCTGGCGCAGCGCCTCCCTTACAGGAGTCCGGCTTACTCCTAATTCTCTGCCGATCGTATTCTCCCTGAGTTCATCGTTTTCCTTATATTTCCCGCTGAGGATGTCCTCGCGGATCTTCTGGAAAACCCGCCCGCTCAGTGAATGATCCTGGTATTCTTCCATTCTGAAGTCCTCCTGGTCATAATGTCATATGCAGCTTTTCGCACACACTTTCTATTTTGTCAATTAATTCTTCATCTGTCAAGACCGTAACTCTGCCATCCTCGTATTCTTTATCTACACTTGCCTTTACCATCTGTACCAATTCTGAGTTTTTGTCCACCTCCCGATCTCCGGAAAGCCTATAATATGTATTGATCCAGTAGGCGATACCTGCAGCCCCGGAAGTATTAGAGACTGATACAAGAGCCGGACGGTTCAGGAATTTATCTGTATCAAATATATTGTAGATTTCTTCGTTCTTGAGCATTCCGTCCGCATGGATCCCCGCCCTTGTTACATTGAAATTTTTACCCACAAAAGGAGTCCTTGACGGAATATGATAGCCAATCTCTTTTTCATAATATTCTGCAAGTTCCGTGATCACCGTCGTGTCCATGCCGTCCAGGGTTCCCCGGAGCTGCGCATACTCAAATACCATTGCCTCCAGGGGAGTATTACCTGTACGTTCTCCTATGCCAAACAGAGAACAGTTGACTCCGCACGCACCATAGAGCCAGGCAGTGCTGGAATTGTTCACCGCTTTATAAAAATCATTATGTCCGTGAAATTCAATCAGTTCACTGGGAACTCCCGCATGAGTCATCAGACCATAAATAATACCCGGAATCGATCTCGGGATCACAGCTCCGGGATAATTTACGCCATATCCCATTGTATCGCAGACACGTACCTTTACCGGTGTCTTGTATTCCTCCATCAATTTCATCAGCTCTACACAAAACGGGATCACAAAACCATAGATATCCGACCTTGTAATATCCTCCAGATGACATCTCGGCCTGATTCCTGTTTCCATGCATTCACGCACAACAGAAAGATAATGCTCCATTGCCTGTCTTCTTGTCATTTTGAGTTTATAGAAAATATGATAATCTGAACAGCTCACAAGGATTCCCGTCTCCTTCAGCCCGATCTCTTTTACAAGCTCAAAATCCTTCCTGCTGGCCCGGATCCAGCTTGTCACTTCAGGAAATTTGTATCCTTTCTCAAGACAGCGGTATACTGCATCTCTGTCTTTTTTGCTGTAGAGAAAAAACTCACTCTGGCGGACTTTCCCGTTTGGTCCGCCCAAACGGTGCAGATAGTCATAGATCGTCACGATCTGCTCTGAAGTATAGGGCGCTCTGGACTGCTGTCCGTCCCGGAACGTTGTATCCGTGATCCATATTTCATCCGGCATATGGTGGGGTACTGTCCTGTCATTAAAAGCGATTTTCGGTATCTCGTCATATCGGAACAGATTCCGAAACACATTCGGGGTCTCCACATCCACGAGCGGATACATGTGTTCCTCAAGTTCCAGCAGATTCGTATGTTCGTTTAAATAAACTTTTCTGTCTTCCATTGCTCTCTTCCTCCATCCGTCATGTGAGTCATTTTGTATTCGTGTATAATTGTATACAAGAATACAATTAATGTCAATCCTAAATTTAATACTGTATTAAAATAATAAAAAAAGAAGCCGGAAAACCATGGTTATCCCATGTCTTTTCTGACTTCTCTGTCAATTTAATTATCAGGATCTTTTCTATCGGATCACTCTGACTTTAAGCACTCCGTCTACAGATGCGATCTGCTCCTCCAGTTCTGCAGACACCCCGGTATCTACATCGATCATTGTATACGCATACTCTTTTCTGCTCTTATTTGTCATAAGGGAAATGTTCATGCCTTTATCTGCTAATAATGTAGTAAACTGTCCCAGCATGTTCGGGATGTTCTTATGAAGGATCGTAATCCTTTCCCCGTCTCCTTTTGCTCCCATATTACAATCCGGATAATTTACTGAATGCAAAATGTTACCGTTTTCCAGAAAGTCTCTTAATTCCGCTGCAGCCATCTTTGCACAGTTATCTTCGGATTCCTCAGTAGACGCGCCAAGATGCGGGATCACGATGGCATTTTTAACGCCAACGATCTCTTTGGTCGGAAAATCAGTCACATAAGAACGAACTTTGCCGGAGACAAGAGCATCAACAATATCCTCCTGATTCACGAGAACATCCCTTGCAAGATTTAAAATCACTACGCCGTCCTTCATCAGACTGATCGCATTCTTGTCGATCATCCCCTTTGTGTCTTCAAGGGCCGGTACATGGATCGTGATGTAGTCGCACTCTTTGTACAGTTCATCCACTGTTTTTGCATGATGGATACTGCGTGACAGATTCCATGCAGCGTCAACAGATACATATGGATCATATCCGTAAACACCCATTCCCAGATGGACCGCCACATTCGCAACACGCACTCCGATCGCCCCAAGACCGATCACGCCAAGTTTTTTGCCCTGAAGTTCTGTTCCGGCAAAAGCCTTTTTCTTCTTTTCAGTGATCTTAGCGATATCTCCGTCCTCTTCATACTCCTGCACCCAGTTAATACCCCCGATAATATCCCTTGCTGCCAGGAGCATGCCTGCGATCACCAGTTCTTTCACACCGTTCGCATTTGCACCGGGGGTGTTAAATACGACAATTCCCTCGTCCGCACAGCGATCTAAAGGTATATTGTTGACACCGGCACCCGCGCGGGCGATCGCTTTTAAATTCTTACTGAATTCCATATCATGCATTTTAGCGCTTCGCACAAGGATGGCATCTGCCTCTTCAGCATTTCCCGTTACAACATAGTTTTCATCCAGTTGATCCAGTCCCACTTCAGAGATCGGATTCAGGCAATGATATTTATACATCCTACAGATTCTCCTCTTCAAATTTCTTCATAAAATCAACAAGTGCCACAACGCCCTCATAAGGCATTGCATTGTAAATGCTCGCGCGCATGCCTCCGACTGTCCTGTGTCCTTTCAGATTCTCAAGCCCTGCTTCTTTTGCTTCTTTTACGAACTTCGCATCAAGATCGGCATTTCCTGTCACAAACGGAACATTCATGAGAGAACGGTCTTTCGGAACTACGGTTCCTTTAAAAAGCCTGCTCTGATCCAGGAAATCATAGAGGACTTTTGCTTTCTTTTCATTTCTCTCTTTCATCGCTGCAAGACCGCCCTGGGCTTTGATCCACTTAAACACCTTGCCGCAGATATAGATTCCGTATGCCGGCGGTGTATTGTAGAGAGATTTGGCGTCTGCATGTGTCTTATAGGTAAGCATGGTCGGAGTTCCCGGAAGCACATCCTCCGTAATCAGATCCTCCCGGATGATCACGATGACCACTCCCGCAGGTCCGATGTTCTTCTGAACGCCTCCGTAGATCACGCCGTATTTTGTCACATCAACCGGCTCTGACAGAAAGCAGGAGGAAACATCTGCCACCAGCGTCTTGCCTTTCGTATTTGGCAGTTCTTTAAATTTAGTTCCGTAGATGGTATTGTTCTCACAGATATATACATAATCCGCATCCCCGGATACCGGGAGATCTGAACAGTCCGGGATATATGAGAACGTCTTATCCTCCGACGAAGCGATCCGGTTGACTTTCCCGTATTTCTCCGCCTCTTTTGCCGCTTTCTTCGCCCACTGTCCGGTAATGATATAATCCGCAACACGGTTCTTCATCAGGTTCATCGGGATCATGGCAAACTGCTGGGAAGCGCCGCCCTGCAGGAACAGCACCTTATAATTATCCGGGATACCCATCAGATCACGGAGATCCTGCTCCGCTGTCGTAATGATCTCCTCGAACGCTTTGGAACGATGGCTCATCTCCATCACCGACATGCCGGTCCCTTTATAATCCAGCATCTCTGCCGCCGCTTCTTTAAGCACTTCTTCCGGCAGTACTGCCGGCCCCGCTGAAAAGTTATACACTCTGCTCATTGTTCATATCCTCCTCATCAAACGCTTCTTTGATATCTGCTCCCGGCGCCACCATCGGCCACACTTTGTCATCGCTGCCGATCTGACAGTCGATCACGACAGGCCTGTTCAGCGAAAGAGCTTTCTCAAACGCCGCTTTAAACTCATCCTGTGTCTCTACATGAATGCCAACCGCACCCATCGCCTCTGCTGCCTTTGCAAAATCAACAGAATCGCGTAACACTGTGGCTGAATAACGCTCGTCATAAAACAGATCCTGCCATTGGCGCACCATGCCGAGCACATGATTATTGACTACAACCTCAATGATCGGGATGTTGTGTCTGACTGCTGTAGCTATCTCGTTCATATTCATACGGAAACATCCGTCGCCGGCTATATTGACCACAGTTTTATCCGGGCAGCCGACTTTGGCTCCCATGGATGCGCCCAGACCGTATCCCATAGTGCCCAGTCCTCCTGATGTAAGCAGCGTCCGCGGTTTTGTGTATTTATAATACTGTGCCGCCCACATCTGATGCTGTCCCACTTCCGTGACGATCAGTGCATCGCCCTTTGTCTGGCGGTAGATTTCTTCCACGATAAACGGACCTGTGAGGACATCCGGATGATATTTCAGCGGATATTTTTCCTTATATGCCCGGATCTTTTCAAGCCATGCACCGTGATCCTGCTGCTTCAGATTGCGGTTCAGTATTCCTAAGACTTCTTTCACGTCTCCGATGATTTCCTCAGAGACAAGAATGTTCTTGTTGATCTCAGCTGCGTCGATATCGATCTGCAATATTTTTGCATTCTTCGCAAATGTCTGCGTATTTCCCGTAACACGGTCGCTGAACCTTGCTCCCAGCACAACGAGAAGATCGCATTCACTCACACCATAATTTGAAGTTTTAGTCCCGTGCATGCCCAGCATTCCGGTATAACGCGGATCTGTTCCCGGGAAAGCACCTTTTCCCATAAGTGTGTCAGCGACCGGTGCGTCCAGTTTATCTACAAACTCCATCAATTCCTTACTTGCACCGGAAAGGACAGCGCCGCCTCCTACGAAGACATACGGCTTCTCAGACTCTTCCAGCATAGAAAGCACTTTTTTGATCTTCTCTTCACTGATATGCGGATGCTCGGGAACATATTTTCCAAGTTCCTGACGTTCATACTCCGTGACTGCAGCCGTCACATCTTTCGGAATATCGATCAGTACCGGTCCCGGTCTCCCGGATTTTGCGATCCGGAATGCCTTGCGTATCGTATCCGCAAGTTTTGTCACGTCTTTCACAATAAAACTGTATTTTGTGATCGGCATCGTAATGCCTGTGATATCAATTTCCTGAAAACTGTCTTTTCCCAAAAGAGATACGCCCACATTGCATGTGATCGCAACGATCGGAATAGAATCCATATACGCTGTAGCGATCCCTGTAACAAGATTTGTGGCCCCCGGTCCGCTGGTGGCAAGGCATACCCCCACTTTTCCGGTCGCACGCGCATAGCCGTCCGCAGCATGGGATGCACCCTGTTCATGGGAAGTCAGGATATGCCGGATCTCGTCCCGGTGTTTGTACAGTTCATCATACACATTGAGAATAGCTCCGCCCGGATACCCGAATATCGTGTCTACCCCCTGCTCTTTCAGGCACTCTATTACTATCTCAGCTCCATTTAACTGCATTCTTTTTTCTTACGCTCCTTTCAACTTGAGGACTCACTTAGTCCTCCTTCTTCCCCGGTACTTCAAGGATAGCACCTCTGTTGCCGGAAGTCACCATGGCAGCGTATCTCGTAAGATATCCTGTCTTTACCTTCGGCTCTCTCGGCTGCCATTTTGCCTTTCTTGCAGCCATCTCTTCATCAGAGATATCAAGTTCCAGCTTCAGCTCCGGTATATTGATCTTGATGATATCACCTTCTTCTACCAGTGCGATCGGACCGCCCACAGCCGCCTCCGGTGAAACGTGTCCGATGGAAGCTCCACGGGATGCACCGCTGAACCGGCCGTCCGTGATCAGGGCAACCGTAGAACCCAGGCCGTATCCTGCAATTGCAGAAGTCGGATTGAGCATCTCGCGCATCCCCGGTCCACCCTTCGGTCCTTCATAGCGGATCACGATAACATCTCCCGGGTTGATCTTTCCACTCTTGATCGCTTCTGTCGCCTCTTCGTCACTCTCAAAGATCCTTGCAGGACCTTCATGCACCAGCATCTCATCGCAGACAGCAGAGCGTTTTACTACACTTCCGTCCGGCGCCAGATTTCCCTTCAGGACAGCAAGCCCGCCGGTCTCGCTGTACGGATTGTCGATCGGACGGATCACTTCCGGATTCAGGTTCTCGCACCCGGCGATATTCTCTCCTACTGTTTTTCCCGTAACTGTCATGCAGTCCAGATTTAACAGATTCTTCTTGCTCAATTCGTTCATGACCGCGTATACTCCGCCGGCTTCATTGAGGTCTTCTATATATGTATGTCCTGCCGGTGCCAGATGACACAGGTTCGGGGTCTTCTCACTGATACCATTTGCGAAATCAATCTCAAAATCCATTCCGATCTCATGGGCGATTGCCGGAAGATGCAGCATGCTGTTGGTAGAACAGCCGAGTGCCATATCTACTGTCAGCGCATTAAGGATGGCATCTTCTGTCATGATGTCGCGGGGTCTGATGTTCTTTCTCACCAGTTCCATTACCTGCATGCCCGCATGTTTCGCAAGCTGCAGCCTTGCAGAATATACAGCCGGGATCGTGCCGTTGCCGCGAAGTCCCATTCCCAGTGCTTCCGTCAGACAGTTCATGCTGTTTGCGGTGTACATGCCGGAACAGGAACCACAGGTAGGACATGCCTTATTCTCATATTCACACAGATCCTCATCCGTGATCTTTCCTGCCGCATGCGCTCCTACCGCCTCGAACATGCTGGAAAGACTTGTACGCCCGCCCTTTACATGACCGGCAAGCATGGGACCGCCGCTGACGAAGATCGTCGGGATATTGACGCGGGCTGCCGCCATCAAAAGCCCCGGTACGTTTTTATCACAATTGGGGATCATCACAAGTCCGTCAAACTGATGTGCCATCGCCAGCGCTTCCGTGGAGTCCGCGATCAGATCTCTTGTAACAAGTGAATACTTCATTCCGATATGCCCCATAGCAATACCGTCACATACCGCGATGGCAGGGACAACGATCGGAGTGCCGCCTGCCATGGCAACTCCCATCTTGACTGCTTCAGTGATCTTGTCAAGATTCATATGTCCGGGTACGATTTCATTGTAGGAGCTGACCACACCGATCAGCGGTCTGTCAAGCTCTTCCTGCGTCATCCCCAGGGCGTTAAATAAAGATCTGTGGGGCGCCTGCTGTACACCTTTTGTCACTGTATCACTTCTCATCTGTCAATTCCTCTCTTTCTTACGTTTTCTGCATATATCCCGATTTCCGCCGTTACACTGCTGCCGGCCGTATATCAGACAGTACCATTATTTAATATATGCGCAGATCCTGTCTCCCATCTCTTTTGTTCCGATCCGCTTCATACCGTCCGACATGATGTCGATCGTACGGTATCCCTCTTTCAATACTGCGGATACGGCTTTCTCTACGGCTTCCGCCTCCCGGTCAAGGTCGAAGGAATATCTCAGCATCATAGCCGCCGACAGTATCGTTGCGATCGGATTGGCGATCCCCTGTCCTGCAATGTCCGGTGCCGAACCTCCGCTTGGCTCATAAAGCCCGAACTTCGTCTCATTTAAACTTGCGCTTGCAAGCATTCCGATAGAGCCTGTCACCATACTGGCTTCGTCAGAGAGAATATCTCCGAACATGTTCTCTGTCAGGATCACGTCAAACTGCGCCGGATCCTTTACAAGCTGCATCGCACAGTTGTCAACCAGCATATGCTCCAGTGTTACTTCCGGATACTCTTTCGCCACATCCTCCACGACTTTTCGCCACAGTCTGGAAGAATCCAGTACGTTCGCCTTATCCACGCTGGTCACTTTTTTCCGTCTCTTCATGGCTATGTCAAAACCGCGTTTTGCAATCCTGCGGATCTCTGTCTCACTGTATGTAAGTTCATCCTTTGCCACAAGAACGCCGTCCACTTTCTCCGTGCTCCTCTTGCCGAAATAAAGTCCGCCGGTCAGCTCTCTCATGATCATCATGTCAAATCCCCGGTCTGCGATCTCTTCTTTCAGCGGGCATGCACCTTTCAGTTCCGGATACAGCACAGCCGGCCTTAAATTTGCAAACAGGTTCAGCCCTTTCCGAAGGGCTAACAATCCGGCCTCCGGGCGTTTGGACGGCTCCAGCCGGTACCATGGCGACGTCTTCGCATCTCCGCCGATCGATCCCATCAGGACCGCATCACTTTTCTTTGCCGCTTCCAGCGTCTCGTCTGTGAGAGGTACTCCGTTTGCATCAATAGATGCCCCTCCCATCAAAAGCTGGGTATAAGAAAAAGAATGGCCGTAAACCTCTGCGATCCGGTCGAGCACTTTCATCGCCTCATCCACGATCTCAGGACCGATGCCATCCCCTTTTATCACTCCGATCTTCATATTCATAACCGCTCATCCTTCCAAATCTGAAATATCATTGATTATCATACCTCATTTTGTAACGTGTTTCAAGTAGCAGCAGCAAAAAATAGAGGGCACTCTAATATTTAGTTATAACAAAAGCCGGATAAAAACGTCATCTCCTGACTGATCTTTATCCGGCTGTTATTCCAGTTTTACTCTTACTCTGCGCTCGGTTTCTCGATCTGAGCGATCGCCGCTTTCTGCATCGGAATACGGCAGTTCTTGTTATTTCCGAATTCTACGATCACGTCATCGTCCGTGATATCAATGATCACACCATAGAAACCGCTTGTTGTCAGTGCTGTATCGCCGACTTCCATGGACGCCAGCATCGCCTGTACTCTCTTCTGCTCTTTCTTCTGAGGACGCATGAGCAGGAACCACATAAGTCCGATCACAACAACCCACAGAATAAGCATACTTACCATTTCACCCATGATATATTTCCTCCTAATTTCTATCCGACAATAAGTCTACTATACACAAAAACAGCATTTTCTTCAAGAGTTTTTTGAAAAACATGTAAAAAGCTGCGCTAGTGCTGCTTCATCCCATCCAGCTTCTTTTTCTTGTATGCCTTGTACTCTCCGGCATCGATGGCATCCCTGATCTCTTCCATCATTGTATTATAAAAATACAGATTATGAAGGACACACAGACGCATTCCCAGCATTTCCTTTGCCTTGAGCAGATGCCTTATATAAGCCCTGCTGTAGCTCCTGCAGGCCGGACAGCCGCATCCCTCTTCAATTGGCCGGTCATCAAGTTCGTACTTCGCATTAAAGAGATTCATTTTCCCGTGATTGGTGTACACATGCCCGTGCCTGCCATTACGTGACGGATACACACAGTCAAAAAAGTCAACACCGCGGTCCACTGCTTCCAGGATATTGGCCGGAGTTCCCACCCCCATCAGATAGGTTGGCTTATTCTCCGGCAGATAAGGAACTACCGCCTCAAGAATGCGGTACATTTCTTCATGGCTCTCTCCGACTGCCAGACCGCCCACTGCATACCCGTCCAGATCCAGTTCAGTGATCATCTGCGCATGGGCAATACGGATATCCTCGTATACGCCGCCCTGATTGATACCGAAAAGCATCTGATGAGGATTGATCGTATCCGGGAGAGAGTTCAGCCGGGCCATCTCATCCTTACAGCGTTTCAGCCAGCGTGCAGTGCGCTCTACGGAATTCTGAATGTATTTCTTATCCGCCACGCTGGACGGACACTCATCAAAAGCCATGGCAATAGTGGAAGCCAGATTTGACTGGATCTGCATACTCTCCTCCGGCCCCATAAAGATTTTCCTTCCGTCAATGTGGGAATGGAAATGAACGCCTTCCTCCTTTATCTTTCTCAGGGATGCCAGGGAGAACACCTGAAATCCGCCCGAATCTGTCAGGATCGGCTTGTCCCAGTTCATGAAGCGGTGCAGACCGCCAAGCTTTTTCACCACTTCATCTCCCGGTCTCACATGGAGATGATACGTGTTCGACAGCTCCACCTGCGTCTTGATCCCCCTAAGGTCATCTGTAGATACAGCGCCTTTGATCGCTGCGGCTGTTCCTACATTCATAAATACAGGGGTCTCGATCGTACCATGTACCGTGTGAAATCTTCCCCGCTTTGCCATCCCGTCTTTTTTCAGAAGTTCATACATATTATTATATCCTTATCCAAACTATTAATATCTTATCTGTTCGTTTAATTATGGACAATCACAGGAGTACCCGCACTGATCATGCCAAACAGCTGTTCTGCCTTGTCATATGGCATGTTGACACATCCATGAGATCCGTTTGTCTGATAGCGGGATCCGCCAAATGATGACTGCCATGTAGCATCGTGGAACCCGTGTCCCTGCCAGGTAAACGGCATCCAGAACGCCACCGGAGTCTCGTAGCTTGGTTTTCCCGTAGCAGGATCGACCTCACCTTTAAGGGTTGAATCACGCTCTGTATACAAGATAGAGTAGACACCTGTCGGAGTATCCCTTCCGTCTGCCGGAAGTCCTGTGACCACATCGGACTCCATTGCGATCGACCCGTCTACGATATACCACATATGCTGTGCAGCGATATCCACTTCAATATAGGTATTGCCCCAGTCCTGCGCGCCGTGAGAAGCCGCTGTCTGCTTATATGCCGGCTCTCTTTCCGCTACTTCGCCGTTTTTGATGCTGTTGATCAGATTCTCCGTCTCAGCAGCTTCATCGACGATCCATCCGTATGTACCGCCGGATACTTCTGCAGTCTTTCCCGTCGGTGTCGTGATCGTTCTGGAAGTTCCCACCGTATCATATTTACTGCCGAACTCCCGCATCCATTCTCTGACAGCATCTTCATTGAATGTAACATTCATCTCGGCATCATATGTGATCCAGCCGGAAATAAGCTGTTTATCCACCACAATGCTTTCGTCCATCGGATAGGTAATGCTGGCTTTCAGATATGAATTCATCTCATCACAGGCCGCCTGTACTTCCGGTGAATCCGAGGTATATGCCGGCATAACGTAACATTCCTCGTCCATCATATCCAGAGTAGGATTGAACTCGGTAATATACTGTTCGATCTTCGCTGTCAGCGTTTCCATATCCACTTTCGTGCCATACTGCTCCTCTGCAACAACAAAGGAATTGCCGTCGTATTCCGGATGCGCAGATACCGGATCTGTCTGCTCGGCTGTCACTGCCTGCAGGTTCTCTATTCTCTCCTGAAGCGCAGCTTCATCATATTCCACTTCGATCGTAACATCCGCGCTGGATTTGGCGAAAAGCGACACGATCCACAGCAGCTGGTTCTGTGCATCCAGGGCATCTTCCACCTGTGAATTTTCTTTATACGTAAGAGAAATATCTGTTCCGCTGATCACATCAGAGACATTATTCTGTTCCTGAATAGTCAATTCATACTCCGCTACCTGTTCTTTCAGATAATCCTCTACATCAGCAGCCGTTTTTCCGGAAAAATCTTTCCCGTTGACTGTAGTATTCACGAGAAAGTGACTCATAAAAAAGACCGCAGCGCCAAGGTAGATCACCAGAAGAGCACCTACAATGCTCCCCGCAATGATCCATGGCTTTTTGCTCATGCTTTTCTTTCTCCTGCCTCTCCTTCTTGCACCGCGTCTCCTTCTCGCTGACGTTCGGGGACGTACTTCGTCAATTTCATCAACTTCCTCCATACCGCTCTCTTCCGCAGTATCGCCTTCCTCAATCACTTCATCTTCAGCATCGTCTCCCATGATATCTTCGTCTGCACCCCCATCGATGAATTCATCGTCCGTCTCTTCCCGGATATCATCATATGTACTGTCGTTTTTAATGTCTATATTTTCCTGATGTATCTCAGATTTTTGATTCTCATTTCTGCTCATCAGTCAGCCTTCTCTCCTTTACTCAATCTCGTCAACATTATAGTACGTACAGTACAAAAAGTAAAGTACACTTCCACTTGTCAATAACAGGTGTCTTCCTATATAATGGTTTTTATGTACAGATCAGAAAGGAGAACATCTATTATGAGTGGTTCATCATTTGGCAAAATATTCCGCATAACAACATGGGGTGAATCCCATGGCCCGGGTATCGGTGTTGTGATAGACGGCTGTCCCGCCGGGCTCGCACTTTGCGAAGACCACATCCAGAAGTTTCTTGACCGCAGGAAACCCGGGCAGAGCAAATATACAACAAAGAGAAATGAGGCAGATTCTGTAGAGATACTCTCCGGTGTATTCGAGGGAAAAACCACCGGGACTCCTATCTCTCTTCTCGTTCGCAATCAGGATCAGCGCTCCCGCGATTACGGCAATATTGCAGAGCTGTTCCGCCCCGGACATGCCGATTATCCTTTTACAGAAAAATACGGGATCCGGGATTACCGGGGAGGCGGCCGCTCCTCCGGCAGAGAGACGATCGGACGTGTTGCGGCAGGTGCCGTCGCTTCACTTATCCTGAATGAACTGGGTATCTCCGTACGGGCCTATACCAAATCCATAGGTCCGTTCTCTGTCAATGAAGAAGATTATCACTTCTCCGAAATTGAAGAAAACAGCCTGTACATGCCGAACAATGCTGCAGCAGAACAGGCCGGGGAATATATCAGTTCATTAATGGCAGAAAAAGACTCCTGTGGCGGTATCATCGAATGCATCGCCGACCACCTTCCTGTGGGACTCGGAGAACCTGTATTTGACAAGCTTGATGCACTTCTTGCACAGGCAGTCATGTCAGTCGGTGCCGTCAAAGGGGTTGAAATCGGTGATGGTTTTAAAGCCGCATTGTCAACCGGCAGCAAAAACAACGATCCTTTCCGCGCCGAAGACGGGCATATCTGTAAGGAATCCAACCATGCAGGCGGTACGCTCGGCGGCATGAGCGACGGTTCACGGCTGATCCTGCGGGCTGCCGTCAAACCCACTTCGTCTATTGCCAGGACCCAGCAGACTGTCAATATTTCCGGTGAAAACACAGACATCACAGTGCTCGGGCGGCATGATCCGGTCATTGTCCCCCGCGCAGTCGTAGTCGTAGAATCAATGGCCGCGATCACGCTCGTTGATCTGCTCCTGCAAAATATGACAGCCAGAATGGAACATCTCAAAAAAATCTATTAAATGTCATCAATCTTGAAATCTAAACACGGAAACATCCGCCGCCGATGAATTCTCTTAACAGGGAATTCGTCGGCACATATTCACTTCCGATCCCTACAAAATAGTCAAAGAACTTAAGAAGGCGCTTCGCCTCCAGATATTCTTCTGCTTCTTTATCCACACCGAACAATAACGGTTCCACATACTGTTTGAGGACTGCCAGTTCATAGAGAAGTGATGAATTAAACATTACATCTGCCTGTTCCTGATATGGGAAAATATTTTCCTCCTCCCCACGCCGGACAGAGGGCCACATAGAAATAGTCCGCATGGCCGAAGAACCGCGTGTGCGGGCATCGCGTACGATCCGGCGGATCAGGCGTCCGTCTGTGGACGGGATCCTGTTATGCTCATCGATATTGAGCTGTGTCAGGGCACTGATATAGATCTTGAATTTGTATTCATCTCTCATCGCTTCTGTCAGCTTAGGATTCAGACAATGGATTCCCTCAATTACAAGGATATCATCCGGTCCCAGTCTCTTCGGGCGATTCTCATATTTTCTTTTGCCCGTTTTAAAATCAAAAACAGGCAGATATACTTCCTCTCCCCGCAGAAGAGCCTCCATATCTGTATTAAACTTCTCAATATCAATTGCTTCCAGACATTCAAAATTATAATTCCCGTCTTTGTCTCTCGGAGTATGCTCTCTGTCCACAAAATAATTGTCCACAGCTATGGGATGTGGTTTGAGCCCGTTGACCCGCAGCTGTATCGACAACCTGTGGGAAAACGTCGTCTTGCCCGAGGAAGACGGACCTGCGATCAGGACAAACCTTGTATTGCCCTTTTCGGATATCTGCTTTGCGATTTCTCCGATCTGACGTTCCTGATGTGCCTCCTGCACAAGCACAACTTCACGCATGTCATTCTTTGTGATCATATCATTGAGCGCCCCTACAGTCTCGATATCCTGACAGTCTCCCCACTGTACGGACTCTTTCAGCACGTGGAAAAGTTTCGGACTGGGGATAAATTCCGGCACCTCCTCCGGCATTTCCCGGGATGGCATCTGAAGTACAAATCCCCCGTCATAGAGATGCAGCGAAAAATATTTCAGGCATCCCGCATCCGGAACCATATATCCGTAATAATAGTCCTCAAATTCATTGATGCTGTATATATTGACTTTCGATACACGTCTGTACTCAAAAAGACGCTCTTTGTCATACATTCCGTGTCTATGGAAAAGCTCGATCGCATCATCCGTATGCACGGATCTCTTGTCAATCTGTATCCGCTGTTCGGAGAGTTCTCTCATACGGTCTGATACTTTTTTGAGAAATTCTTCATCAAGGAGCACCCGCCCCTCCACAGTACAATAGTAACCTTTATCGAGGGAAAAATGGATCCTGACACGCTCTACTTTATCATGTCCGGCAGCATCATGGACTGCTTTGACAAGCAGAAAGCACATACTTCTCTTGTACGCCGCATGACCGATCGCATCCCCGGTCGTCACAAATCGCAGTTCACAGTCCTTCTCCAGTGTCTTTCTGAGTTCCTGCAGATGGAATCCCCCCGCAAATACAAGCACGATCTGATGCTCATAATGCGGCTGGAAATCTGCCGCAATCTCCTGGTACGTAGTTCCCGCCTTATATTCCCTTATTTCGCCGTCTACCGTAACTTTACACATACGTGCAGCCATCTGTCTCCTCCATTTACTTTCAAACTCTGCTTTTTAGATCACCTGGAACGGATGGACGACCGGAGTCGCCACAATTTCCAGTACAGGAAGCTTATCTTCAAGAAATTGTTTCATATCATCGATGAATATATATTCCGTCCCGTAATGTCCGGCATCAATGACTGAAAGACCCTGCTCGACAGCATCCAGGCCGTCATGGTGGCCGATATCACCCGTCACAAGCACGTCTGCCCCTTTAGCAATAGCAGGAGCAACAGCTGTTTTCCCTGATCCCGGCGATATTGCAAGCCTTGACACTTTCTTATCCATATCACCGAATACTTTCAGGCTTCCCAGCTTCAGTCTATGCTTCACATAGACACAGCATTCCTCCAGAGTCATCGTTTTCTCAAGATCTCCGATGCGTCCGATGCCTTCCTCTCCTCCGTCTCCGCTCATCGTAACATCCAGTACCTGTGTATTTTTTATCCCCAGGATTTTCTCTGAAAGAGCAGCCATGCCGAGTACATCGTAGTTTGTGTGCATTGCATAATAGGAAATATCATTTTGAATCAGTTTTACCACTCTTTTGCTGATAAAATCTTCATCTGTTACCCTTTTCAGCGGAGAAAAAATCAGCGGATGGTGGGTGATCAGCATATCGGCTCCCGCCAGGACCGCGCGGTCGATAACCTTGTCTGTCGCGTCAAGCGCCAGATATACACGGTTCACTTCCTTTTCTGCTCTTCCGGCAAGGAGCCCTACATTATCAAAATCAAGCGCCGCACTCTTCGGGTACGCCGCCTCGATAACCTGCATGATTTCTTTACACAGCATAATGATCCATCCCTCTCTCAGCTATTTTTAATTCTTCCTCAAGTTCTGTTATCCTCCGGCGCACATCTGTCGAATCTCTGTCTTTCAGTCTGTCCAGAATCTGAGTACGAATACGGATTTCTCTCTGGAGGTATTCCTGCAGCACCGGATGTTTCCCTTCCAGCAGAAGTTTTCCATACTGCAGCTCCGCCGCATCCCAGCCCTCCGCACTATACTCTTCTTCATCCGGCGCTTCCCAGCCGGATTCATTCCGTGCGTCGGACTCATCCCCGGGCGGCCTTACTTTCATCATAGGATAATATTTGCCGTCTTCTTCCACCATATCTTCTCTAAGAAAGAAAAAGCCTTCCTCCAAAAGAAAGGCTCGGACTTTTTCTATCTCTGACTGAGGCTGGAGGATGCATTCCTTTAAAGAACGCACGGTATCCGCCCCCTCTTTCAGGATGCGGATCGTCAGCAGTCCGCCCATTCCCGCGATCACGGCCGAATCCGCTTCATTCTTTTCCAGCGCGGCAAATCCGTCTGAAATGCGGGTCGCAATTCTTTTTTCCAGTCCGTACGTCCGGATGTTCTCCTCCGCCCGGAGAAGTGGTCCGCGGTTTACATCCATAGCGACCGCCGCCGGTATCTTTCCGGTACTGACCAGAAAGATCGGGATATAGGCGTGATCTGTGCCGATATCTGCCAATCTGTATCCGTCAGTCACCAGCGAGGCAACCGCATTTAAGCGTTTCGATAACTCCATATTTTCTCCATCTTCATATCCACAGTTCAGCCGCGCCATTCGGAAATCCGCACTCCGTGCTTCCCGCGGCTCTCGCCGCTGATTTCCCTTCCGCGCGTCCACAGTTCAGCCGCGCCATTCGGAAATCCGCACTCCGTGCTTCCCGCGGCTGCCGCCGCTGATTTCCTCATAGGCAGGCGCTCACTCCATGCGTGTCTATGTCCAGTTGAATATGCAAGCATATTCCTTTGGACATAGGCACGCATGGCTGAACTGTTAATCTAAGTAGTCCCTCAGTTTCCTGCTGCGGCTCGGGTGTCTCAGTTTTCTCAGGGCCTTTGCCTCGATCTGACGGATACGCTCTCTTGTGACATCGAACTCTTTGCCCACTTCCTCAAGTGTACGGGCACGTCCGTCGTTCATTCCGAAACGCAGCCGAAGCACTTTCTGTTCTCTTTCCGTCAAAGTATCCAGCACTTCGTCGAGCTGCTCTTTTAATAAAGTCTGTGCGGCAGCCTCCGCCGGCACCGGTACATTATCATCCTGGATGAAATCACCGAGATGGCTGTCCTCTTCCTCGCCGATCGGAGTCTCCAGGGACACCGGTTCCTGGGAAATCTTCAGGATCTCACGCACTCTGTCCACAGGCATGTCCAGCTCCTTTGCTATCTCCTCAGGAAGCGGTTCTCTTCCCAGTTCCTGCAGCAGCTGTCTGGACACACGGATCAGCTTATTGATCGTCTCCACCATATGCACCGGGATACGGATTGTCCTCGCCTGGTCTGCGATTGCCCTGGTGATCGCCTGACGGATCCACCATGTTGCATAGGTACTGAATTTATAGCCTTTATGATAGTCAAACTTCTCCACTGCTTTGATCAGGCCAAGGTTTCCTTCCTGGATCAGATCGAGAAAAAGCATTCCTCTGCCGACATACCTTTTGGCAATACTGACGACAAGGCGCAGATTTGCTTCTGCCAGCTCTTTCTTCGCATCTTCATCGCCTTCTTCCATTCTTTTGGCCAGTTCGATCTCACGCTCGGCACTTAAAAGAGGCACTTTACCGATCTCCTTTAAATACATGCGGACCGGATCTTCGATGCTCACACCTTCCGGAACAGACAGATCGATATTTTCCATATCAACTTCTTCGTCAGATATCATATCATCGATCTCTATGCCTGCATCATCATCTGCATCCGAGCTGATACGCAGAACATCGATATTATTTGCTTCCAGATAGTCAAACACTTTTTCCATCTGTTCGGGCGTCAGTTCCATATCTGTAAAGAAATCGTTGATCTCCTGAACATCCAGTATGCTCTTCTTTTTCTTTCCCAGCGCTACGAGTTCATTCATTCTTTCCAGAAATTTCTGTGTGTTCTCTTCCATGTGTCCATCCTTCCTTTGCCGGCGCACAGGCGCGGGCTATCTTGTTTTATTTTATCCTTAATCAATAGAAATATGCAGTGTACGCAGGCCTTCCAGCTTGCGTTTTTCCCCCATCAGGCTCTGAAGTCCCGCCATATCTGCAGGGTCAAGTTCACGGGTCCGTTCATCAATACTGTGGCTTTTCACCCGGAGGATAATTTCTTTTAGTGCCTGTTCCTCTTCTTCTTTTGTCTTAAGCTGCCTGATCTTTGTATTGAACAGTGAAGCTGCCTCCCTGTGATCTGCCTCCTCGGTAAAGTGGTTCAGGATCCCTGCCGGATTCAGTCCTCCGTTGTCATACTGTTCATAGAGCAGTTCTGCCACCTTCCGGTAAATCCCCGGGGAGAAATCATCCGGGTGAATATAACTGCTTATCTTCCCGAACAGCTTTTCATCCTCGATCATCCACGTAAGAAGTGCTTTCTGGGATGTCAGTATCCCATCCTCCCGGTGCTTTTCTTTCGCCGCTCCCTCGGCCCGTCTGGGCCTGGATGCCGGTTTGGCCATTCCCGAGTTGACAGCAGTCTTTGCCACCAGCTTTTCAAGGCTCTCTCTGCTCACTTTATAGGCGGATGCCGCAGCCTCAATATAGTTATTACGCTCCAGTTCATCCTCAAAAGCCAGCAGCCGTCTTGCTGTTTCCTTAAAGAAATCTGTCTTTCCCTCAGGTGAAGCCATGTCATACTCTCTTTCCAGCATCTCCAGGCTGAACATAAACCCGTTCCTTGCTTTCTGTATCCGCTTCTCGTACTCCTCTGCGCCCAGATTTTTTATGAATTCGTCCGGGTCTTTATAAGGGTCCATACGCACTACCTTTGCAGAAATCCCTGCTTCCCGCAAAATAGGAACTGCCCGGAGCGCAGCCCGAGTACCGGCGTCGTCACTGTCATATGTAAGATATACTTCTTTGACGTATCTCTTGATCAGGGAAGCGTGCCCTGGTGTGAGGGCTGTTCCGAGAGAAGCAACAGCATTGGTAAACCCGGCCTGATGCAGAGAGATCACATCCATGTATCCTTCACACAAAAGGAAATACGGCTTCCGCGATGTCCTTGCCCGGTTCAGTCCATACAGGTTTCTGCTCTTATCAAACACCGGCGTCTCCGGAGAATTCAGATATTTGGGTTTGGCATCCCCCATAACGCGCCCTCCGAAGCCGATCACCCGGCTGTTCACATCCATGATCGGAAAAATGACCCGGTTCCAGAACTTGTCATAGACGCCCTTTTTCTCATCCGTATTGATCAGACCTGCCTGACGGATCAGTTCCTCGCTATACCCTTCTCCCCGCAGATAATTATAAAGGTCGTCACTGAATACATTCGAATACCCGAGGCCGAATGCCTTGATCGTATCATCCGACAGCCCTCTGTCTTTCAAATATCCCAGAGCTTTCCTGCCACGGTCAGATTTCAGCTGTATGTAATAATATCTGGCGGCTTTTTTGTTCACCTCCAGAATCGAAGCCTTGAGGTCTGCTTTTTCCTTTGCCTCTTTTGAATATTCCATTTCCGGAAGTTCGATCCCTGCCCTGTCCGCCAGGAATTTTACCGCTTCCACAAAGGAGAAATTCTCATACTCCATCAGAAAAGTAAATACATTTCCTCCCGCGCCGCATCCGAAACAGTAGTACATCTGCTTCTGTCTGCTGACAGAAAAAGAGGGAGATTTCTCATTATGAAAAGGGCAGAGCCCAAAATATGAACTGCCCTTTTTCTGAAGCCGGACGTAGCCGGATATCACATCTACTATATCATTTCTTGTCCTTATCTCTTCGATCAGCTCATCAGGATAGTACATGTTCCGCCTCCATAAAGAATACCCTATAATATATATTCGACAAAAGTTTTTGGTTTCCTTTATTTTTTTAAATTTTCCATGATTCCGGAACAAAATAATCCTGAAACTTCTTTACTGCATAGGGATCCGTCATCCCCGCAATGTGGTCACATACAACCTGTTCACGGCTTGTATCCGTGTGTTCCAGCATGTTTCTGAACTGCTGCGGCAGCGCTTCCGGACGCTTCATATAGTAATCAAAGAGCTGTTCGATCATATGTACTGCTTTATCTTCCTCTCCCTTCGCTTTTGGATTGAGATAGACATTCTCAAACATAAACCTTCTAAGATCAGTCATTGCTTTTTCTACCGCAGGGGACATGCAGATTTCCGGACGGTCCATGCTATTGATTATCACATCATGGATCAGTTTGTTAAGCCTTTCCTTGCAGGAATTTCCAAGTACACTGCGGATATCGGCAGGAATGTCGTCTTCCGTCAGTATCCCGCCCCGGATTGCATCATCCATATCGTGATAGATATAAGCCAGTTTATCCGATATTCTCATGACCTCGCCTTCAAGTGTATGGGGGTGCCTCGCTGTCTGATGATTGAGGATCCCGTCTCTTACTTCCCATGTAAGATTCAGCCCTCTTCCTTCTTTTTCAATACAGTCAACGACCCTCAGGCTCTGCCTGCTGTGCGAAAAATGGTAAACTGTGTTCAGCGCCCGCTCCCCTGCATGCCCAAACGGAGTATGTCCCAGATCATGACCGAGAGCGATTGCCTCGACAAGATCTTCATTCAGGCGCAGAGCCTTTGCGATAGTTCTTGCATTCTGCGACACTTCCAGAGTATGCGTCAGTCTTGTCCTGTAATGATCGCCGCTGGGCAGAAGAAACACCTGTGTCTTTTGCTTCAGTCTCCGGAAAGCTTTGCAGTGCAGTATCCGGTCACGGTCTCTCTGAAACACAGGACGGATATCACACTGAGGTTCCTCCCTTACCCGTCCTTTTGTCTCACGGCTCAACGCAGCATAACGGCTTAAATTTTTTGTCTCCCTTTCTTCAAGCTGCTCCCTGATCGTCATGGCATCATTCCTCTCTCAGACGCTGTTCAATTGCATCGACTACTGTTTTGAGCACTTTCACACGTGCATAATATTTACTGTTGCCTTCTACAACAACCCATGGTGCATAATCGGTGGATGTACGCATCAGCATCTCATTGACTGCATCCTCGTATTGATCCCATTTTTCACGGTTTCTCCAGTCTTCATCCGTGATCTTCCACTGTTTTTCCGGATTTTCCTGGCGCTCCCTGAACCTACGCTCCTGTTCATCTTTATCAATATGCATCCAGAACTTTATCACGATTGCCCCTGCATCATACAGATCTTTCTCCATATCATTGATTTCCTTATAAGCACGCTTCCACTCCTCTGTCGTACAGAACCCCTCAATACGTTCTACCATAACGCGACCGTACCAGGTCCTGTCAAAAATAGTCACATGGCCGTCCTTTGGCATTGCTCTCCAGAACCTCCACAGATAGTGATGTGCCTTCTCGATATCGTTCGGTGAAGCTGTAGGGTTTACCACATAACCCCTGGGATCCATTTTTTGCGTAAGTCTTTTGATCGCCCCGCCTTTTCCACCGGCATCCCATCCTTCAAATCCCAGGACGACCGGGATTCTTCTCCGGTACAGCTCGCCATGGAGCTTTTCCAGCTTTTTCTGAAGTTTGTCCAGCTTTTCCTTATATTCTTCTCTCGTGTAATTTAAAGTAAGGTCTGCCTTGGACAGGATGGACACCTGAAGCTCTTTCATTTCAGCATCTGTCTCACGCGCAATCGCATCGATATCATTTTCGCAGGCTTTTTCACCTGCTCCTGCTGTCTTTTTTGCATTCTGATGCTGTACCTTCTCAATCTGATCTGCCATCGCCTTGATCACCGTCGTATAGATCTTAAGGGTGGCAAATCTGCGGTCCATAGCCTCAATGATCGTCCACGGTGCATAATCTGTATCTGTTTTAAAGAGCATATCTTCCATCATCGCAGCGTATTCATCATAATGTGCATTGCGTTCTCTGTCACCCTGGCTGACGCGCCATGCAGTCTCTTTATTCTTTGCAAGTTTGTCGAAACGCTTTTTTTGCTCCTTCTTGTCGATATCCAGGAACAGTTTAATGATGAGATTTCCATCTTCCGCAAGTTGCTGTTCAAAGGAATTAATAGAATGGAATGCTGCAGGAAGATCTTTATTCTTCGTACGTTTTTCAAAGCGGTCTATGAGCACCCGCCTATACCAGCTTCCGTCATAAATGGCTATCCTGCCCCTGGCAGGTGTTTTTGTCCAGAACCTCCACATAAAAGGATGCATCCGTTCCTCTTCCGTCTCATTCTTGATCGGATGTACCTCAAATCCTCTCGGATCCATACTCTGGATCAAATGGCCGATCTGAAGTCCTTTTCCGGCCGCCCCGAATCCTTCGAATACGATCAGGACAGGAATTCCTAATGCCTTGCACTCTCTCTGCAGTCTTCCGATCCTCGCTTCGAGCTGCGGCATTTTCTCCTTATATTCTTCTTTTGAGATTTTTTTCGTCAGATCCACTTTTTCTAACATAACTTATCCTCCATCGCTCTTATTCTGATATTATTAACGTGTTCCTGTAAATTATTGTAATTATATCATATATTCAATAAAAAAAAGAAAAAATCCGCATAAGATTCTTTCTTTTCGAAATTATGTATATATTTATTCTATCCTCTTTCTCTCTGCCGCTCTTCCAACTGCCCCATCAGCCGATAGACAAGCTCCTGGTTTGTCCTGTTCAGCCGGTCATACACGCGGCAGATTTCCGTATTGCGTTCCATATTACGGTCAATCTCGACCCGCCATTCCTGTGTCAGTCTTGAGTCAGACAGTTTTAATATGTAATCAGCAGAAACGTGAAATACTTTCGAGAGATTTATCAGTATATCCGAGGTAAGAGCATTTTCACCGTTCTCAAGCCGGCTTATCGTCTGCTGGGATACATTTATCATAGCAGCAAGATCCTCTTGTCTTAATCCTTTTTCATTGCGTAATTCTCTGATCCGGTTATCCAAAATATTTTCTCCACTCTTTTGTATTTTACATATATTCTATCTGATAATCCGGCGCATTATACTCAGATGCAACGTATTGTTGTACTCATATTCCGGATATTCCTGTTTCCGGCACATATTTAATGTTAGAATATTGTAAAGTAATATCTTCCGTGGAGATCCAGATGAAAGAATACAAAGAAAATACAATTGGTGAAAATATCAGGAATCTGCGTATGCAGAAAGAAATGAAACAGACCGCGCTTGCCCTGGAATTGAATATCGGCAGACAGTCTATTTCTGCCTATGAACGAGGCGTCACTCTGCCGGATATTTATTCGCTCATCCGGATCGCTGATTATTTTGATGTAACATTGGATGAACTTACCGGCAGAAAGAGAAATGTTCCCCATAAGATCAATCACTAAAAAAGGATGTCCTGCAGCTGTAACTGCCACAGGGCATCCTTTTCAGATCAATACTATTTATTTGTTTTTCGTCCATCGATGAACCGTGTCTGTTCCCGGACTCACAAGATCCATCTGTGTATTATCCTCATTCAGAGTAAATTCATATTCAAGAGAACCGCCCGATACCACGATCCTGAGAAGGCGGGTGCCGTTTGCATCTTCCACAACGCTGTATGTTCCTTCCGTTTTACCGCTCTCTCCTCCGATTTCCATGCTCTTATCTTCATCAAACTTGTATGTGTTGCCGCTCTCGTCCGACCACTCTCCCAATATTCCTTCAGCGCGCTTATCTGTCATATCAAGAAATTCAAGATCAGCCGGCAGGAAATACAGATCCTCACCGCCGTCCAGAGAAGTCAGCTCGATTCCATACCCCGTCTCGTCGGTTGAGATCGCATAGAGCATTTCGGCATCGCCGATCTTCATCTGTAATGTTATGTTTTTTTCATCGTCAAATCCGCACTCAAAAGTCAGATCCTCATCATTCTTCTTCCCGGTGCCGTCAGTTTTCAACTCATATATATCATTGCTTCCCTGAACAGCCCAGGTGTTTGAAACAGCCTTCGTCACCGCCTCGCTCGGCGCACTGAGCTGGCCGCCCAGCGTATCCTCCATCTCGGCTGTATAGCTGTCCACTTCCTCTGTAGTAGACTTTCCGGCTTTCTTCTCTTCTGTACATCCAGTCAGTCCCATTAGTCCGATCATCAATGCAAAGGTCAATATTAGTATTTTTTTCTTCATGATCATCCGCTCCTGCATTTTTAGTAAAGAAAAAGCCTTGATAATAACTCAAGACTTTTTCTAATGCGGAAGATGGGACTTGAACCCACACGACACGAATGTCACAAGATCCTTAGTCTTGCTCGTCTGCCAGTTCCGACACTTCCGCATTCCATATTTGCTGTGGTCTGTTGATTTCTCGTGCTGACCACAAGTGATATAATACTATCACAAACATAAAATGTCAACTAAAATTCTCGAAAAAATTAAAGTTCGAAAATTGTTCTGTATTTTTGAAAAATACCGAAAATTTCAACAACTGATTTTCCACAAGCGTAAACCGGGCTTTCGCCCTCCCCTGTCACTTCGATTCCGCTTCGCTCCATCTCACTGCGGGCTTTCGCCCCCAGCCATGCCAGTTCGATTCCGCTCCGCTCCATCTCACTGCGGGCTTTCGCCCTATACAGGAAGATACGGACCGCTGGTCTTGTGCAAGCACAACCAGCGGTCCGTATCTTCCTGTGCATGGCTCAATGCTTATAGCATGTTTCCGTCGAACCTGGGGATGCCGGCGAATCCGGCCTGGAGGTCTTCATCTGTCGGAATGTAGTCTCTCATCTCACCGTTATTGTATTTCTCATATGCGTACATATCAAAGTATCCTGTACCTGTAAGTCCGAAGAGGATCGTCTTCTCTTCTCCCGTCTCTTTGCACTTCATCGCCTCGTCGATCGCAACGCGGATCGCGTGGCTGCTCTCAGGTGCCGGCAGGATTCCCTCTACCCTTGCGAACTGCTCTGCCGCCTCAAATACAGAGGTCTGTTCTACGGAACGCGCCTCCATATAACCGTCAGCATAGAGCTGTGACAGCGTAGAGCTCATTCCATGGTATCTCAGTCCTCCCGCATGGTTCGCAGACGGAATGAATCCGCTTCCGAGCGTATACATCTTAGCAAGCGGACATACCATACCGGTGTCGCAGTAGTCATACGCATATACGCCCCTTGTCAGACTCGGGCAGGATGCCGGCTCCACTGCGATGAAATGGTAATCCGCCTCACCTCTTAATTTCTCGCCCATAAACGGGGAGATCAGACCGCCGAGGTTCGATCCTCCGCCCGCGCAGCCGATGATGATATCCGGCTTGATACCATATTTATCCATAGCGATCTTTGTCTCCACTCCGATCACCGACTGATGCAGGAGCACCTGATTCAACACACTTCCAAGCACATATCTGTATCTTTCTGTATGTGTAGCCACCTCGACCGCCTCGGAGATCGCGCATCCAAGACTTCCTGATGTCCCCGGATGTGCTGCCAGGATTTTTCTTCCAACCTCTGTTGTATCAGACGGAGACGGAGTCACACTGGCACCATATGTCCGCATCACTTCGCGGCGGAACGGTTTCTGCTCATAGGAGCATTTTACCATATATACTTTACAGTCAAGATCAAGGTATGCGCATGCCATGGAGAGCGCTGTTCCCCACTGACCTGCTCCCGTCTCTGTCGTAACGCCTTTCAGCCCCTGCTCTTTTGCATAGTAAGCCTGTGCAATGGCTGAATTGAGTTTGTGGCTTCCTGATGTGTTATTTCCTTCGAATTTATAGTAAATCTTTGCCGGAGTCTGAAGCTTTTCCTCAAGGCAGTAAGCCCTGACAAGCGGCGCCGGACGGTACATTTTGTAGAAATCGCGGATTTTCTGTGGTATCTCGATATAACGGTTGTCGTTATCCAGTTCCTGTTTGACCAGTTCCTCGCAGAACACAACACCGAGTTCTTCTGCCGTCATCGGCTTTAATGTGGCAGGATTCAGAAGCGGCGCAGGTTTGTTCTTCATATCTGCGCGGACATTATACCACTCTTTTGGCATCTCACTTTCTTCAAGATAGATTTTGTAAGGGATTGTCTTGTCACTCATTTTCTTTTCTCCTTTCCTCTCATCTGCCGTATCACTTACGGCGCAGGGAATGAACCCTGCAGACATTTTCGGGACTCGAGAATGCTGTGAGCATTATGCAAATAAAAAACTCTCGTCCCACACAATTAAACTATTGCAGGGACAAGAGTCAATATACATAAAAAACTCCTGCGGTGCCACCCGGCTTGATGCTTTTGCATCCACTCATCGCATACTGTCATATGCTGCTTTTCTTAACGAAGTTACATTCTCCGTCTCACCTACTCGCCCAACGCACAAAACTTATATTTAATAGCACTGTTGCTTTCAGCTCGCCCTCAGAAGCCCATTCACTTCATGTATATCTGCCGCTTTCCACCAACTGCAGCTCTCTGTGAGACTTTCATTGAAGTTACTTGCTCTTCCTCATCGGTTTAAAGTGACTTTACCACGTCACAGCATAGATGTCAACCTTAAAATTTTTATTATCTTGTTTTATTATGATGCCAGGGCAAAAGCCGTACTAATATTTCCCGTCTCCTCCGCAGACAGGACAGGTCATAGTACCCCTGTCCACTACATCCCGTACAGGATTCATTTTGCCATTTTCCCATAGAGGAGTCGCCGCCGGGAACCGACGGGGTTTCAGAATAACCGGAACTGTTTAACATTCCCCATCCTTTGCACCGCTCGCAAAATTTCTCACCTGCGCCAAAACACTTTACGCAAACCTGTTTTGTATCTGTATCATATCCTGTTCCGCCGCAATTTGCACATTGGCTGGCAACTCCTGTCCCACTGCACTCCGGGCAGGGAATTTCCCCGCTTCCCTGCATATCTTCATCAAGCTCTGACATTTCCTGGTTTTCTTCCGTCTCTTCTTCTATTTTTATATCCGAACCATCGTTATATTCTACCGGTTTATCTTCCTCATGCAATATTTCTGTACTGTCTTGTACAGTATTTGATTCCTGGCCGCTTTGGCATCCTGACATAATACACAGAACAATGGACAAACTTATCATGGACAATATTTTTTCACTTGATATCCTCGCTTTTCATTACTCGTCATCGACAAACCCATCGCCGCCGCACTGCGTACAGCGCCGTTCTCCTCCCACACAGGACGGGCACGGCCTGGTCGTATAATAGGTATCTCCATCCCAACCGGAACCATAGTATTCTGTATGACCTAATATTCCGGTTCCACCGCAGCTGAAACACTCTCCTTCCAACCCGTCTCCATGACATCTGCCGCACATCCTTCCGGCTTTCCCCGACGATCCTCCAGATGTTCCCCCGGCGGTAGACGGCTGAGAAGGGGGATAGAAACAGTTTCTGCATATAATGCCGGTTCCACCGCATCTGGTGCATGATGCAGTATTACCTGCTCCCGAACACAGTCCGCAGGTAACCTCGAGACGCTCAAATCCGCAGTCCGGGCATATATTCTCACCCGCAGTATCCGGCTCTTCTTCCCTCGCCGTGTCAGTACCGTAGACATCTGTTCCGTCTGTGTCGTATGAAGGCTCATAGGAACCTGTCTCCATACCGCTGCAGGCACACAACACAAGACTTATGACTGCGCAGAGAATAAAAAATCCTTTTCTTTTCATAATGTTCTCCTCACTGTTATGATTTCCTGACTTGCCATCTGCCTCAGTAATCTCTCACTTCCGTTCTTCAAGCTGCATTCCGCATACGCTGCATTTTGTCTTATCAGCTGTATAAAGCAGTCCGCAGACAGGACATATTTTCCGCTGAAGCGTACCGGCGAAATTATTTTTAGCAGAAAAACCTTTCCTGCTATCTGCCGGACCGGACTGCTGCACTGTTTCCAGTGCGGCAGCATCATCACATGCCTTGCATTTTCCGGTTGCTTCGTCAAGTTTCCTGCCGCATCTGGAACAGAACTTCGGCATCTGTATTTCCTGCGCAGCAGGCCCGCCGTCACCCTTTGTATCCGGTTCCGCATATTCTTCCGGCCTTATTTCCTGATCCGTATATTCTTCCACAATCGCCTCCTCTTCCTGTGCAGGACTTTTCTTCATCTCATGCAGGAGCAGGCCGTCTTCCGTCATCTCAGGCCAGGCTCGTCCATAAAGGAGGTCTTCTTTCTGCTGATCGCTTATGTAATATCCGTTTTCACAAAATCTGCACCCCACGGCGTATTTTGTATTTATTGAGACAGTGGGTATATACAGTACCTTTATCTTCCTTTTCACTTCCATAAGGCACATCTGCCTTTTTTGTCTGCACTCAGGGCAGTAAAACTCTCCCAGCTCCTTTATGGGATAAAAGGAATCCGCTGCGCCGCAGCCGTTTATGGTAAAACCTCCCATTATGACATTCCCTCCAGTTCCTCCTGTATCTCATCAAGGATCTTACGGATTTCCGAGATTGCTTCCCGTATTTCTTCTTTATGCTCTTCATCCTGACGGGCGACCATCGCGGACTGCTCTACCTGTTCCTGAGCCGCCCTTATCTTTTCTCCATAGTATTCTGCAAGCTGTTTCTTTGCATTCTCGCCCAGTCTGCCATAAACCGAATCGATGGCCTGATCGACGGAGGCGCGCAGATCCCCATACTGTTTATAGACAGAGTTCAGAATATCCGGCGTCTTTTTCTCCATTTCCTTCTGCCGCATAGCGCCTGTAATTCCATCTGCAACAAGACTCAGAAGCGCCATTCCTCCGATCTTGGAAACAATATAACTTACATTGTCCCCTTTCGTCCATGTATGATTATCCATTGTAAACCGGAATCCATATGAATGATTCACGGATGTTCTGGATAGTTTTGCAGAAAGTTCCCCTGATATTTCTTCCAGCAGGTCATAGAGGCAGAGGGTATGATGCTCAATACACTTGTCCATGCCTTCCTGGATCGTATCGATACAATAAAATGTATAATACTTGCTCAATTCTGACGCCGGAACATCTGTCAGCGTTTTTACTTCCTGCTGCATCTTATCCAGCAGTTCCCCCATCCATGCCCTGCATTCTTCCACAGACTGGTCGAGAAGCCGGTCGATCCTCTGCCCTGCCTCTTCCTGTGTGCGGATCTGCTGTTCTTTCTGTTCCTGAACCCGTTCCATAGCGGCCTGGACGTCCTGGCTGCTCATTTCCAGCCCTTCTTCCAAAGCATTGAGACTTTCCGATAACTCTGCAGCCATCCCGCGCATCAGACGCTGCATCCGGTCCGGAAGGATCGTCTCTTTCTTTTCTTCCACCATCTGCCTGATCTTTTCACGGAACCGGTCAAAATGCGCTTCCAGCTCATGTTCCATATCAGGGTTTGGTCTCTGCTCCCCCATCTGCCTGCACTGTTCGTCAAGCGCGCTGACCAGCCACGGCTTCTGGTCCGGCAGAAGGTTCTGGATACGCGAGACAAGAAGATTGTTCATTCTCTCATAATCCTTTGTACTTTCCAGCATATCAAGATAATTGCCGACAAGCAGAAGATCGGTATATTTCTGCGGGACGATCATCGTTTTAAGAAAAAGCTGCTCTGTCTGTGACAGAGGGTAATTGACAGAGAACACATAGAGAACGGCGTCCGCCTGAGTCAGGGCGTCTTCTACGAGTTCACTGAAATCCTGCATGGAATCTCCCAGTCCCGGAGTATCTATGACAGCCGCATATTTCAGGAATTCGATCGGACGTTTCACTTCTATCTGACGAAACGGTATTTTTTCCTGCCGCATCAGTTTTTCAAGATTCTCTTTCTGCATCTCCGCATCGGACAGATGCATGTGCCGGCCTCCCTGAAGGACAGCTTCATTTGAATGGGCTCCGTAAGTGATCCTGTTCAGCGTTACCGTCTCTGTCGTCACATTGACCGGAACCACTTCTTCTCCGAGTAGTGCATTGATCAGGGAAGATTTTCCCCTCTTAAACTCTCCGCAGACAACCAGTGTAAATGGATCGTTCTTTCTGTTTAAAATATCCGTTTCCCAGCGCGACAGAAGTTCCGTGAACGTTTCTCCCAAAAGACTGCGGTACCTGCTGTCAAAGCGGAAAATTTTCAGCCTGTCAATATATTTTTCAAGTATCCGGATAATTTCATCCGGATCATATGTAATTCGATGCTGTATATTCATTCCGTCCTCCACCTATCCTTTCTTCTCATTCCGCAGCACTTCTACATAACGCTTGCAGCGTTCATCTGTTTCTTTTCTTGAGCGCACTTTCTGTCCCGCTTCTTTGAGTTCCGGCCTCCACTGGTAAAACACTTCACACTGGGCGAATTCCATCTCCGCCAGAATACGCCTTACCGATGTCGGATGTGTAGACGTCAGTTCCTCCAGTCTCACGAGCGTCTCCATCTGCATTTCAAACTGCTTCTTCAGCGCCTCAAGATTTACAGATTCCCTGTCTCCGATCGCAGCGCCATAGAGCAGTTTTGCATTTACACGATAAGCGTCTTCTATCTGACTGCAGCAGATCAGCGCTGCTCTGTCACAGGTTACTTCCGCAGCCCTGCTCCATACATTCAACAGATATTCTGCCCCCATGGTCATCAGGCTCATAAGCTGTGTAGAGAATAAGCCCACAGCAGTAGTTCCAGCAGCCACCATCAGCTGTTCCAGCATATTGTAGATTCCATGCTGATTATGGATATGCCCGCATTCATGTCCGATGACGCATCTGAGTTCTCCGGGTGTCATTCGTTCATAAAGCCCGCTGTGTATGACGATCAGCGGTTCGATATCATCCGTTCCTATGGTATATGCATTCAAGGTCTGATCGTTGACAATGTAAATATTCGGTATGCCGATCCCCAGTGTCCTGGCGCAGTCGCTTCCCATCTGGTAGACATCCGGATACTGGTCAGGTCCCACAAGCATTCCTGTCAGATTTACCTCCTGAAGCGTACGGCTCGCATAGGTCGCACATATTTTCTTTGCCATGCTGTAGAAATGAGGTATCGCATCCAGCTTTTTCCGGTATTCATAATCTGTTACGAACGCGTAATCGGGAAGCCCGTTTCCTGACATCCTTCTATTTTCTATATTTTTCCGTTTTTTTACATAAGAACGAAAATCGGATTTCATATTACAGATCGGGGATAGTGCATCCTCTTCCAGATAATTATTTCCCATGTCACTTACCTCCTTCGGTTTCCTGATTCTGCTCCGGTGTCTCTGCATCTTTCTCCCCGCCCAGAACATGGGATACTTTTTCTGATACAGGCTTCAGCTTCTCCAGAATCTGTCTTATACTCTCCCTGTTCTGTTCATAATCTTCCTGCAGCTTCTGGCGCTGCATTTCATTCTGTACAAGGTCCTCTTTTACAGCCTCTATCGTTCCCTGCGTATCCTTGAGCAGAAGTTCGCATTCTTCTTCAAGCGCTGCGGACAGCTCGTTAAATACGTCCGAGACTCTTTTCTGCACCCACTGTTCCAGTTCTCCTCTTGACTCCATGTCATCCATCATTTCATGAAGATTCTTTTCCATCGCCTGCCGTATTTCATTCAGCTTTTTCTCTCCGACGTCTTTTTTGAATACTTTCTTTACAAGGAATTTGCTGGCTACCGGTCCTGCGGCAAGGCTGATCAGCATCACCGGAAGGGCCGGGAGTGATACGGCAAGAAGAGCTGTAGCCATTGCGATCTGTGCAGCGACTCCGGCGGCTCCTCCCAGGGCAGCGCCTTTAAATCCCGCCTCACGATATCCTTCTATGATACCGCCGATTCCGAATCCGCCCGTTGTAATCGCAAGCGCGTACTCCGCTCCCATACCGATAAAATCCCCAGCTTTCCACGAATCCCCGGTCATGATACCTGCTTTCAGCTCATCCAGGCGGCCTGATATATTCTGAGCGAAATTACCGATACGCACCGCTTCCTCACCCGCAATATTGCGCAGCTGCATTTCCAGTTTCTCTGAAAATGCACTCATAGAATCCTCCATCTCTCTGTTAAGCGCTTTCTGGAACTCTGCGACCACGGCGTCCTGTCCACCCTTCGTCTGTAGTATTTCCACACTGACAGGCGTATTGTCCAGCGTATCTATAAGCTGCCCGCGAAGGGTCTGGTAATACTCACTTACCTGGGCTGTAAGCTGCTGACTTGCAGCAGCCGCACTGTTTCTAAGACGTTTCTTTTCCTGTGTTTTCTGCGTCCTCATATCTTCGATCTGGCCCAGGATCTCATTCTGTTTTTCTTCAAACTCCTGGCTGCTCATCTGAAGAGCCTTTGTCCTGACCTCGACAGCTTTGATAATTTCCTGAGCGCCTCGTCCCAGATGTCCCAGTGGAATCTGGAGCTCTAAAGCCCCACGTTCTTCAGTCAGCATATGAGTAAGTTCTTTCTCAAAAGCAATCGTCCCGCTCTTTTCGATCAAATCGGCATCGCCCTCTTGCTTTCCTTCCAGCGCATCCAGCGCAGAAAACGGGAAAACTTTGATATTTCCAAGTTTCTGCTTTGTGTCGCAGTACTCCTGAGAATCCTCGCCATAGATCCTTTTTGTGCTTTCCAGCACCTTTTCTCTGATGCGCTTTTTAATCTCGTCAACGGCGCGCACGCGGTCCTGTTCCCGGCGAAGTGTATCGATTTTATTGACAAGAAACAGGATCCTTCCGAGATCACTTGTCATCAGTTTATTCATAACAAAATCAGCCTCACTGCTGCTAAACGGGCTGTCATGGACAAGTACCATGATTACCACATCCAGTTTCGGGATGATTTCCTCTGTAATACGGCTCATCCGCTCATCATCATTGAGCCCCGGTGTATCTACAATATCCACTCCATTCTGGCAGAATTTACACGGATAATAGACTACTGCCTCCTCTACTTTTGCAGCCTGAGCTTCTTTTTCCTCATCCAGCTTTGTCACATAGTTCGGGAGCTCATCGATCCCGATCTCCATCACGCTTCCATCACGCATCTTCAGTTTGACATGGGGCTGCATGTCGTAGGTCACCCGGTTCATTGTAGCAGACGTAGGCAGTATATCTGCCGGCATGATCTCCTTTTCCAGAAGCGAGTTGATCACCGTACTCTTTCCCCTCTTAAATTCTCCCAGAATTCCAACTGCAAACTTGCGTGCTTCCAGCTTTTTACGGCTGTTCTCCAGTTGTTTTGCAGTTTCTTCCAGATTCATCTCCAATGCGATCTTCTGCATTTGGACAAGTCCTGTATTTACCTGTGTGACCATGTTCTGGTAACTGATGTACCTCGCATCATTATTCATGATTTTCAGTTCCTTTCTACTTTTTTATTATCTTCTGCCGTTCTCATAAACTCTGCTTTTAAATGTTCGCTTTCTTCGGCTATCATCCGAAGCTGCCTTGTAAGTGTCTCAGACTTGATTCTATTCTCTGTCTCCTCCCACAAATCCAGTTCTTTCTGTTTGACTTGATAAAGCGTTAATACTATCTTCTCAATCTCTCCTGATACCTGCTCTGCCGCCTTTTTCAAAATTTCTTCTGTCAGCCTCTTCTCTTCCATACTCCACCATGCAATTGATTCGTCTATTGCGCCGCGAATTTCATTTATCAAATCCGGCTCAACAAGTTTTTCTATGGCTGGAACCGGATAGCTTTTCCAGCAAAACGCACTGCCTGTAAATTCTGCCGAAAACGGGAAGGGCTGTTCTGTCAGTTTTTCTGCCAGTTCGGATACTGATTCCATGCCGTTCTCCGCAAGCTGAGGCATACAGTTCAGCCGGCTCAGAATATTTTGATACCACTCCGCAGTTTTCTCTGTCAAAAGCCGCTGAAGCTCTGGCAGGAGTTCTTTGTTGATCCTGGTATTTAGCCAGACTTCGCTTCTGGCAGACTGCTCTCTAAGCTCTCTGTCGATCAGCCGGGAATCTAATACACGTATAGACGACAGACATTTGATAAACTGTCTCCCCATATCGTCTGGTACGGTGGAAATAAATGTTTCTATTCTTTGCCACAAAGCTGTTTTTATCTCATCTAAGGTGTTTTGCTCCACCATGAGATAACACTCTTCTGCAAAACATTTTCTGCTCTCTTCTGACTCACTTCGTTTCTTGCGGCAGCATTCTAGAATCTGCGGCTGCTCCCTTTCAAATTCCGCAGAAACACGCAGTGCAGAATCTATCGCGTCTTGTATGCAGTTTTTTTCATATACCGACTGTATGATTTTAAAAAAACTGCCGCTCAATTCCTCAAATCCGCTTTCCCGATACAACTGTGCATTCTTTTCTTTCACAGCTTCAAGAGCCTCCGGAGAACAGACGCCGAACATCGGGAGTCCATTCAGGATACTGCGCCATGCGCTAAATACAGGTTCGCCCGTTTCATGTGTCTCCAGCAGTCTTTCTTCTGTCTTGCTTACGATCTGCTCTCTCAGATAGGAATACAGCTTTTCCCGTTCCTCCGCATCTGCCAGTTCATCGATCTTGGTCACCACTACGATGATCCTGCTGACCTTCCCCTGCTCAAGGATCCGCGCCACAAAGCGGCTTTCTGTTTCACTGAAAGGACTGGAGGGAGAAAGTGTCAGAATAAGTATGTCCGCATTTTCCATGCAGGACAAAGCCCTGCTGTCCATGTATATGTCGTCGTTAAGTCCCGGCGTATCGATCAGTTCCAGATATTCCCGTCCCGGAATCGTTGGGTACTCTATAAGAGCTTCGATGATCTCATCCTCTGTATTTTCCCGGATTTCTGCTGACTTCATTACATATTTTGATAATTCTTCTATTCTTATTTCTTTCTCACTGCCATCTTTGTATCTCAGCCAGCTTCTCGGGACATCTCCATATATGATCCGATTTGGGACAGCAGTTGCCGGACAGACGTCTGCCGGAAGGATTTCTTCTCCTAACAGGGCATTGATAAAACTACTCTTCCCCCTCTTAAATTCACCTGCAACAACAGCACAGATTTTTCCTTTTCGAATCACATTCTGCCTTTTTCTTATTTCTTCCTGCTTCTCACAGAGCTGAAACAATTCTTTATTTTCACCCAGAAGCTGCGAGAGTTTCACGAGATTTTCAAAAGCCCGGAATTCAAAATATCGATAACTCATCTTCATAAGCCTATCCCAGATAGCGCGTCATTTGTGCAATAGCATCCCGGATTTTTGCGCCGTTCACCGTACCGGCAAAAGAATGCACCGTCCCGTTTTTCATATTCAGGACAAGCATTGGGGCAACTCCGGCATATTTTCCTTCTCTGACACTTTCTATATCACGATACCAGTAAGTGTCTTTCACACCGTTTTCCTTCTTCATCTTATTCGAGGCAATTAACATTCCCACAGCCCCGAAAGCTGCGCCTGCACTGCTCCCCAGCTTTTTCTCATATTCGATTCTGTCATCATATATCTTGACCGTTCCCGTAGCTTTAGCTATCCCAACCTTAGGTTCTCCTTCATAATAGGACATCATTCCAAGCTCCGTCAGAAGTCTGCCTGTGCCTTTCAGCCTTGATCCCGATAACGGAGAATCTTTCCTGGCATCAGAATATTCTGTCCCGGATACAATACGTGTACCACAGTATTCACAAAACAATATGTCTGCCCCGGCTTCTTGACCGCATTTAGGGCAGATTCTTTTCGCAGGCATCACAGAGCCACTCAACTCTGTTCCACACATAATACAGTATTTCTCATTTGCCTTACCCACATATCCACATTTGGGACAGGTTTTTTCCTCCTGCTTTTCTGCTTTTTTCCCGCACTGACTGCAAAACAGCGCATGATCCTTCATTTCACTGCCGCAATACTGACATCTCATACTCATTTCCCCTTTCTGGTGTTTCGGCATATACTGTCAGAGACAAAGAGCGGGAGTCGGCATTTTTCATCCAACTCCCGCTCTTTCGTCCACCAGAGCTGCCAACTATAATGTCAGCATACCATATTCATTTTTTCTCATTTTCAACTTTTTTCCGTTCTGACGGAATAACATCCGTCCATATTACCACCATACATCTGTATGTACATTACAACTTTGAGATCACATTGACCAGCATCTGTGTGCTTCGCTCTTCCCCCGTCTCTTTGTCACGTATCGTCACTGTAAGTGTCGTGATCCCCTGGCGCAGTCCCTGCACTCTGCCCCGTTCGTCCACTGAAGCGATATCCGGATCTTCACTCTCCCATGTAACCTCAAGCAGAGGATCAAGATACCCCACCTGTGCGTCTACGATCAGCTGTCCTCCCCGGATATCATCGAATGTCTTGACATAATCCCGGTTCTGTGTGGTGATCAGATTCTGCTGCCATCTCTCTTCATCAAAGAACAAAAGATGGCTTCCGATCAGATCTGTCATCTCGTACTCGTTCCCCTCACCATCCACAAGTGTGCAGCGGGTAATATCAAGGACAAGCTGGCTCTCGTCATAATTAAAATTCTGAAAAATCACACCGATATAGTCCAGGTCAAAATGATTCGGATCTTGAAACGGAAGTTCCATATGAAGCGTGTTGTCTTCCGTGTAGAAGAAATCATATGTCAGATCCGCATTCTGCCAGCCCCGCTTGTCATTTTCACCAGTATAAAATGTAAACAGAGAGTACGTGTCAATGACTTCTGACGTATCTCTTTTATGTTCATAATCTTTCAACATGATACGGACCGCGGTCGATGTCTGGACCTGAACGTCCATCATATAAGATCTGTCTGCCAGCGGATATCTCACATCCTGCTGGGTGAGAACAACTGAGTCGTCCGTCTCGATTGGGAACTGTGAGAGATCCAGCTCTGTATTTTCCTGATTCGTCTCTGTCTGGTAACTGATGCGCCCGCCGTAAAATGCACCCGCAGCGATCATCAGCGCCCCGGCTGTCATCGCGCCCCGCACGAGCCATTTCCTGCGCGGCATTCTTCCCGTTTTCCGCATCTTTCCGGCATCTTCCTCTTCTTCATCCTGCCGGCGTACAGGAATCCTTATGGTCCCTGTCAGGATCTCTTCGAGTTCATGGATATCTGCCAGCATCTCTGCCGTATTCTGGTAGCGGTCTTTTGGCATTGTGCGGAAACCTTTTTTCAGGATACGATTGACCTGTCCGGCAGATACTTCCTTTTCATGCAGGAGCAGTCTGGAATAAGGCGAGATGAGCTCCTTTTCGTGTGAGAGTTCGATATCTTTGGGAGGCTTGTCCGATGCAAGCAGACAGTAAAATACAGCTGTCGCTGAATACAGATCTGTCCACGGCCCCAGTTCGTCATATTTGTGGAGGACAGCCTCCGGAGCCATATATCCCGGTTTTCCGGGATAATAGTCGTCAATATACGTCTCCGGATGCTCCAGAGAGTATACGCTGTTAAAATCCAGCAGCAGCATTTCCGTAGGAAATTCCTGTGCATTTCTCGGTTCCAGCATAAAGATATTATCCGGGCTCACATCGAGGTGGAGCAGTCTGTGTTCATGGAAGAGAGTAAGCGTCTGGAGCAGATTCTGCATGCACCGTATCACGACCTCGAGTGTAGGGAACTCCTTTTTCTTATTGATAAGTTCGGATAACACCATGCCCTTTCTGGCAGTCAGGATCGTATAGACTGTCCCGTTCTGCTCGAAAGAATCGATATTCTCGGCGATTCCGCCTTTTCCTTCTCCCGCGAGTGTCAGATGGACACGATTTCCCAGCAGATAACTCTCTTTATGCTGCTCAAATAATCCTCGAGCGCTCTCCTGTACATCAAGGCTCATATCGCTGTTTCTTGTGATCCTTCCAAGGAAGTCATATGGATACAGCTCTTTGATCAATACACTGTGCCGCTTCTCCGGCATCAGGGAGTCCTGGTAATAGGCCTGATATACAATAGAATTTCCCCCGGCATTGACATAACTGCTGATCGTATAATTCTTTCCACTATGGAAAAGTTGATACCCACAGGGAAGAATCACGCGGTTATCCTTCTTCTCATACTTTTCTCCCATTTCTTTTCCCTCATTTTTCTAAAAGATAGGCGGCCGGTTTATTTGTGTCAAAAATCTTCCGGAGCATCCTCTCCATCCTGTATCCGATAAAGTCTTCTTCTCCATTCTGATTGACAGCAAGCAGGATAAGGTAATCAAAGGGACAATGGACATTCAAGACCGGCATGCCGCACTCCGCCAGCATCAAATCCATTCTCCTCCTATGTTCTGAGATACTCCTCATATCGGCCGCATCTGTATCCACCTCTCCTTCCGTTGCGAGATACAGTAGAAGAAGAGTTTTTCGGTCTACATCCAGTTTTCCCGAACACATTTCATAGATCGTCTTTGCTGAAGGCCAGTGCTGCTTGATCTCCCGCTGAATCTGTGTATATCTTCCTGATTTCTTCTCATATGGCACGCCCATACGCAAATACTGATCAACGACTTTTCGTATACTGTACTCCTGCTCATCGGGCAGGAAGTCATCTCCCGACGAAGGATGGAGCAGATAGTTCAGCATCTTCCGAAATTTCCGGTATGCAGTCCAATGCTGCAATCCGAATTTTTCCCGGTGTATCTCGAGGAACTCCCTGAGTTCATCCTCGCTCCGGACATGCTCAAACCGGCTGCGGATATAACCTGTAATTTCCGCAGTTGTCTCATTCTCCTTATAGGTACATGCCGGCATCTCTTTCTTCTCAACAGGGATATTTATTTCCCGGACCTTTTTGACAGCCTCCGGGTAATCTCCTTTTCTGCGAAGACAGTACGCGTAGATCAATTCACGAGGATTACGATAGTGAATCCCTCTTTCCACAGTGATCCCGAGCAGGGTTTCTGCTCTCTGCTCATCCAGTTCCAGAGCAAAACATATCTTAAATATTTCCTCACGGTTCTTGGGAAGATTTCTGTCATGCATCCAGTTCCTCACTTTACGTGCTGTCCGTTCCCTGCTTTCATCTCTGTTGTATTCCATAAGCTTCCGTGTCAGTCTGCGCGCCAGAGGCTCCTCCCCCTGATATATCTGATGCAGCAGTCTGGAAAACCGCCAGAATGTTACATTGCCGTTCAGAAAGTCATCGATTGACACATCTGCTTTTTCCGGATATTTATCAACCAAAACAAAGTCCTCCTGCATCGCGGTCTCTGCTCATCTCAGATGAATAAGTCACTTTTTGATTTTTCCGCATATACATTTAGTATACATCAGCATACCTTCGGTCTTGTTCAACTTTTTTCCGCTTTTGCACTTTCCGCTCATTGTCTCATTATATCAGTATCTGTTATGCACTTTTTCCGCGAAACACATAAAATCCTTCAGCTCTATAAACTTCCCGTCGTCCAGTATCGCTTTCCCGCTCATCTTCCCGAATACCTGATGCTGATCAGATGACACAAGAAATGCTGACATACTCGCCGCGCGGTCCAGTACCGGCTCAAATTCCATCTCGAAACGTCCGTCGCTCGAAATAAACCTCCATGGCTTCATATAGTCCTCCGGTATATGGAACGTCACGTCATCGAGCTTATGCCCTTTCCCGCCGTAGAACAAAATATTCTCGGTTGCCG
This sequence comes from Candidatus Mediterraneibacter faecipullorum, assembly GCA_019119675.1. Taxonomy (GTDB): domain Bacteria; phylum Bacillota; class Clostridia; order Lachnospirales; family Lachnospiraceae; genus Mediterraneibacter; species Mediterraneibacter faecipullorum. The sequence goes on from DWWO01000015.1 coordinate 40,638, forward strand.
CGGAGGTATCGCCGAAGCCGTATCCGATATTAAATCCGAACGGCCTGCCGCCGACTGTTCCGTTACCGGAGCCCCAGTACCATGTATTATCGTAAGTCCAGACTCCTCTCCCCCAGTCGAGCGTTCCGTAGTCTTTCTCCGGGCTGAACCAGTATGTCACATTATCAAAGGACATATAGCCTTCCGCCGGCATACAGTTGATCTTCTGATTATAGTAAAACGCCTTCTTTCCGGTCCACGGAGTCGCTATGGTCATAGTATCCATATCCGGCTGATCCAGTGCGATCTCACAGTAGAACGGCTTCCCCTGATAGAAATCCTTAAAATCACAGGAGATCATGCGCCTGCCTGAATCCACACGGAATTCCAGACGCAGCCTTTTATCCCTGTAAATGATATCACCCTTTGACGAGGAAGACGGCATCTTCATCTTCCCCATGGGCAGCGGCGTCAGGATCGTCTCCGTGTGCTCCCACTTCTCCTTAAAGTTCAGCAGCGAGACTGACTGAAGTCCGATATAACCGTCATCCGACAGCGTAAATGCCGCTGCATAATCTTCATTCATCACAAGATAGTAGTCCCACTCTTTGATCCGGAATGCAGGCGACTTTATCCGGCTCCTGTCATACTTCCACACCGGACGCCGCGCCCATCCGGGCTCCGCGATCTTTCCATTCTCATCAAGGAGCTGCTGTTCATTCGTCACTTCATGGTTCCTCATATCTGTCACACCCCGTTTCCGGTGAAATCCTGCATTTTTACAATTTGCTTTTTCACCGCTGTCTATTCTTCCCTCAATGCGCAGGCAGTATTTGCCTGCAGAAAATAAGAAGAGCCCGAATCCCAACCGGGACCGGGCTTCTGCCTTTATTCTACTACGCTACTTTCTCTTTTGCAAGTGTTGCAAGTGTTGCAAATGCTTCTTTGTCATTTACAGCCAGCTCAGCCAGCATCTTTCTGTTCATGTCAACATTTGCCAGCTTCAGGCCGTGCATGAATTTGCTGTAGGACAGACCGTTCATTCTTGCCGCAGCGTTGATACGTGCGATCCAGAGCTGTCTCATCTGACGTTTGCGCTGTTTTCTTCCTGCGTATGCAGAAGTCAGCGCTCTCATTACAGACTGTTTTGCAACTCTGTACTGTTTGGAACGTGCTCCTCTGTATCCTTTTGCCAGTTTCAATGTTCTGTTATGTTTCTTCTTAGCGTTCATTCCGCCTTTGATTCTTGCCATTTCTTAATCCTCCTATTTCATAAAAACAGTGTGTCTGTAATCGTGTCCTTTACGTTCCGGCCTGCCATTTGCAAGGCCAAACTCCAATTTACAGATACGGAAGAACTTTCTTCATGTTCTTTACGTTTGTTGCATCTGTAATCGTAGACTGTCTGAGATTTCTTTTTCTCTTTGTAGACTTCTTCGTTAAGATATGGCTCTTGTAAGCTTTATTTCTTTTCAGTTTTCCTGTACCTGTCATTTTGAAGCGCTTTGCTGCTGCTCTGTTTGTTTTGATTTTTGGCATGATAATTTCCTCCTTTATTGTGCCGCCTTCCGGTTCTTCATTTCGAAGTATTTCTTTAACGTTTTACAGTTAAGACCATACTCATATTTCTGCCTTCCAGCTTCGCAGGCTTTTCTACAACCGCGACATCTGCAAGCAGTTCTGCAAAATCATCGAGAATATGTCTGCTCTGCTGTACGTGAGCCATCTCCCTTCCGCGGAAACGAAGTGTGATTTTGACTTTATTTCCTTTGGAAATAAATTTTCTGGCATTGTTTACCTTTGTATTCAGATCGTTTGTATCAATATTCGGTGACAGACGCACTTCCTTGATCTCAACAGTCTTCTGCTTTTTCTTTGCTTCTTTTTCTTTTCTGGACTGTTCATATCTGAATTTGCCGTAGTCAATGATCTTGCACACAGGCGGTTTTGCCGCAGGCGCAATCTTTACAAGATCAAGTTCTGCCTCCTGGGCAATCTTCAGCGCCTCCCGGGCGGACATGATGCCTAACTGTTCCCCA
>DWWO01000055.1 GCA_019119675.1 Candidatus Mediterraneibacter faecipullorum
GCACAGCGTCAGGCTACAAAGGATGCCGGAAAGATCGCTGGTCTTGATGTAAAGCGTATCATCAACGAGCCTACAGCAGCTGCACTGGCATACGGACTTGACAATGAGAAAGAGCAGAAGATCATGGTATATGACCTTGGTGGCGGTACATTCGATGTATCTATCATCGAGATCGGCGACGGTGTCATCGAAGTTCTCTCCACAGCCGGAAATAACAGACTGGGTGGTGATGACTTCGACCAGAAGATCACCGACTATATGCTGGCGGACTTCAAGGCAAAAGAGGGCGTAGACCTGTCAGGTGACAAGATGGCTCTCCAGAGACTGAAAGAAGCAGCAGAGAAAGCAAAGAAAGAGCTTTCTTCTGCAACAACAACAAACATCAACCTTCCGTTCATCACAGCAACAGCTGAGGGACCGAAGCATTTTGATATGAACCTTACAAGAGCAAAATTCGACGAGCTCACAAGAGATCTTGTAGACAAGACAGCAGAGCCGGTAAGACGCGCGCTTTCTGATGCAGGGCTTACAGCGGCAGATCTGGGCCAGGTGCTCCTGGTAGGCGGATCTACACGTATCCCGGCTGTTCAGGAAGAGGTTAAGAGACTGACAGGCAAAGAGCCGAGCAAATCTCTGAACCCGGATGAGTGTGTTGCACTCGGTGCTTCCGTACAGGGCGGTAAACTTGCTGGCGATGCAGGCGCAGGCGATATCCTTCTTCTGGATGTTACTCCGCTGTCACTTTCCATCGAGACGATGGGCGGTGTTGCTACGAGACTGATCGAGAGAAACACAACAATCCCGACAAAGAAGAGCCAGATCTTCTCCACAGCTGCAGATAACCAGACAGCCGTAGATATCAACGTAGTACAGGGTGAGAGACAGTTCGCAAAAGATAACAAGTCACTCGGACAGTTCAGACTGGACGGAATCCCGCCGGCTCCGCGCGGAGTACCGCAGATCGAAGTTACATTCGATATCGATGCAAACGGTATCGTAAATGTATCTGCTAAGGATCTTGGTACAGGAAAAGAGCAGCATATCACAATTACTGCAGGTTCCAATATGTCCGATGCAGATATTGACAAAGCTGTTAAAGAAGCAGCTGAGTTCGAGGCTCAGGACAAGAAGAGAAAAGAAGCAATCGATGCAAGAAACGAAGCAGACGCAATGGTATTCCAGACAGAGAAAGCTCTCAAAGATGTGGGCGACAAGCTGGATGCAAGTGATAAGGCAGCAGTAGAAGCAGATGTCCAGGCACTGAAAGATGTACTTGCAAAATCTACTCCTGAGACAGCAGCTGATGCTGATGTTGCTGAGATCAAGGCTGCTAAGGAAAAACTGATGGAGAGTGCACAGAAGCTGTTCACAAAGATGTATGAGCAGGCAGGTGCCGGTGCTGCAGGCGGTCCGAATCCGGGAGCAGGTGCAGGCCCGAACCCGGGAGCAGACGCGGGTCCGGCTCCGGATGGTTTCCAGGGCGATGATGTTGTAGACGGAGACTACAAAGAAGTCTAAACACCAAAGCTGAATAGAGCAGAGGGAACTTTCCCAATTGTTTCATGATAAGAATAAGAAAAAATTCTACGGAACCACTGGGTGGTTTCGTAGATTTTTTCGTGAAAGGTAGAGTATTTCAGTTATGGCAGAGGCAAAGAGAGATTATTATGAGGTGCTCGGAGTAAGTAAGGATGCCGATGATGCGGCCATCAAGAAAGCATACCGTGCGCTCGCTAAAAAATATCATCCCGATATGAACCCGGGAGACAAGGAAGCCGAGAAGAAGTTCAAAGAAGCTTCCGAGGCATATGCTGTCTTAAGTGATGCCGATAAACGGCGTCAGTATGACCAGTTCGGCCATGCTGCGTTCGAAGGCGGTGCCGGCGGCGCAGGCGGATTCGGCGGTTTTGACTTCAGCGGTGCTGATTTCAGCGATATATTCGGCGATATATTCGGCGATCTGTTCGGTGGCAGCCGAAGAGGCGGCCGTGCAGGAAACGGACCGATGAAGGGAGCAAATATCAGAAAAAGTATCCGCATTACATTCGAGGAAGCTGTCTTTGGATGCGAAAAAGAACTTGACCTGATCTTGAAAGATCCGTGCGAGGACTGCCACGGAACAGGCGCCAAGCCGGGGACTTCTCCGGAGACCTGCCCGAAATGCGGCGGCCGGGGACAGGTAGTCTATACCTCACAGTCTTTCTTCGGCACAGTGCAGAATGTCCAGACCTGTCCGACATGCGGCGGCTCCGGCAAAGTGATAAAGGAAAAATGTCCGAAATGTACTGGTACAGGTTATACATCCAGTAAAAAGAGGATCAAAGTATCGATTCCGGCCGGCATTGACAATGGACAGAGTGTCCGTATCCGCGACAAAGGCGAGCCGGGAGTAAACGGCGGTCCGAGAGGAGATCTGCTCGTAGAAGTGAATGTATCCCATCATCCGGTATTCCAGAGACAGGATGTCCATATATTCTCGACCGTGCCGATCTCATTCGCAGTTGCCGCATTGGGCGGCGATGTCCGCATTAAGACTGTGGACGGCGATGTGATCTATACTGTAAAGCCGGGTACAAAGACAGACACTAAAGTACGCCTGAAAGGAAAAGGTGTGCCGTCACTTCGTAATTCACAGGTAAGGGGTGACCACTATGTCACGCTTGTGATCCAGACTCCGGAGAGACTGAGCGCTGAGGCAAAAGAAGCCCTGCGCAGGTTCGATGAGCTGACAGGAAATACCCTGCATCAGAATGACGATGCGGATGATAAGCCGGAAAAAGGCGACAAGAAGAAAAAGAAAGGCTTCATGGATAAAATGAAGGAAGTCTTTGAGGATTAAATTCGTGTTTGTTCAACAGATAACGCTATAGCAATTAGAATATACAAATCGAATAGCAGACGCAAAAAAGAAGATACTGCAACGCTATGCCGACCCGCTCATCCTCATCCCCTCGAATCCATGTAACGCGACATCAAAATGCTCGTTCATTGGAACTCGTATTTTAATGTCGCTAACATGGAGAACGAGGTGTATTCGGAACGCTCCAAGTCGATGCATAGCTTATGCAGTATCTTCTTTTCTGCTGACTCATCCGATCAGTACACTTTTTACAGCTACAGCGCCATCTTTCAACAAACACTCATAGAAACCGGAAGAAAACGGAACTTCATGGATAAAGTTTACCATTTCGACCAGTTTTCTGTAAATTCCGTGATTATCGGAGAAGTGTTAGATAAACTTTAACCCTGGGATATAGCGTTAATCAGCCGGACGGAATTGTTTGAACTCTGTGAGTTGTCCGTCCGGCTGATTGTTTTTAGCTATATTTCAGGGTTATTAGTTTTTCTTCCTTTTGTAACCGGAACCGGAAGCATTACAATCCCGACTGATCCGGATATATACGTTATTACACTGTATCCGAATGATTTTCGGATGTCTTATCGAAAAATATCTCTCCGACAAACACGAATTGAACAATATCGCTATGCAACAGCTTTCCCAAGCCATCGCGTAGCGATTTTGTTCAATACGAATTTACAGCACAAGTGACGGGGCAGTGTATGTGCGGGCTGCGAGTTCCTGATCCAGAAGATACAGACTCTTTGGATCGGTGCCGAAGAGATTCATCTTTTTGATAAGGTCGGCGGCGTTTGTCTCTTCTTCACCCTGCTCTTTGACAAACCAGTCGAGGAACTGCATAGTGCGGAAATCTTTTATATCGTATGCGGCTCCGTAGATATTGTTGATCAGCCCGGTTACATAACGCTCATGTTTAAGGCCGGCCTCGAGCACTTCTATATGGCTGCTGAATTCGGAATCCGGCTTGTCGATTGCCTCAAAGGTAATCTTTGCATCGTTATTCTGCATGTACTGTACAAAAAGCATAGCGTGGTCGCGCTCTTCCTGTGCCTGTACGTTATACCAGTTGGCAAATCCGTCGAGCCCTTCATCGGAAAAATAGATAGAGAAGGAAAGATACAGATACGCTGAATAAAATTCTTTGTTGATCTGTGTGTTCAGAAGTTCGGATACTTTTTCATTTAACATGTCTGGTTGTCCCCTTTCTGTCAAATAATATTATTTTCACTGTATAATATAATGCGTTCATGTCTGAAAAGCAATAAAATACTGTTGATTATTTACAAAAATCAAAAAAGCTGTTGCTTTTGACTGATAGAGTGATACAATAAAAACAACGGAAAACCACATAATAATCCGTTAAAAACAACATAAAACAACGCTATATAACAAATAACAGATTGGGATTTATTGGAAATGGAGGAAGTAGTATGAAAGTATTGGAATCAAAGTTTATGCAGGATTTTATAAAAATGGCAGATGACGGTTATAAACAGGGATGGCATGAGAGGAATGGAGGAAATCTGTCTTACAGACTGAAAAAAGGAGAGGTAGATGCAATCCGGGGAAGGATGTACCGTGATACTCAGTGGCAGCCGATCGGAACAGAGGTGCCGGGACTGGCAGGAGAGTTTTTCCTTGTGACAGGAACCGGTAAGTATTTCAGGAACATTATTGTAGATCCGGAGGCGTGTCTTGCGATTATCGAAATTGATGAAACCGGCTCTAACTATCGTATCCGCTGGGGACTGGTAGAAGGCGGAAATCCGACCAGTGAGCTGCCGACCCATCTTATGAACCATGAAGTCAAGAAAAAACTCACAGACGGAAAACACAGAGTAATCTACCATGCCCATACTACAAATACGATCGCGCTTACGTTTGTGCTTCCTCTGGAGGATGAGGTGTTTACGAGAGAACTATGGGAAATGGCTACGGAGTGCCCGGTTGTATTTCCCGAGGGGGTCGGTGTGATCGGATGGATGGTTCCCGGCGGACGTGAGATAGCGGTGGCTACAAGTAAGCTGATGGAAAAATATAATGCAGTCATCTGGGCTCATCACGGGATGTTCTGCTCGGGGGAGACATTTGATCTGACTTTCGGATTGATGCATACGATTGAAAAATCTGCAGAAATATTGATCAAAGTCCTTTCCATGGTTCCACAGAAGAGGCAGACGATCAGCCCGGATAACTTCAGAAAACTGGAGAAGGGATTCCATATTACACTGCCAGATAGATTCCTGTACGAGAAATAGAAAAAAATACCATACAACCTATTGATTTTTCTGGAAATTATAATATAATAAGCTTGTAAATAAACCCTAGCAAAATACTAGGAAATAAAATGAAGTTATTATTGTGTGTTCAAAGGAGGTCAATAGGATGATAAATATACAGAAAGCAGCAGTAATAGGATGTGGATTTGTAGGGTCGACGATCGCTTACACTTTGATGCAGAAAGGCACATTTTCGGAACTGGTGCTCATAGACGCAGTGCAGGCAAAAGAAGAGGGAGAGGCTATGGATATAAGTCACGGACTTCCGTTTGCCCATGCCATGGATATTATTCCGGGCAGCTATGAGGATATAGCCGATGCAGCGGTCGTGATCATTACGGCAGGAGCGAACCAGAAGCCGGGAGAGACAAGACTGGACCTTGTCCAGAAGAATTCCAGGATCATGAAGTCCATCATCAGTGAGATCAAACGGGTGAACTGCGAAGGAATCCTGATGATCGTGTCAAATCCGGTAGATATTCTGACCCAGGTAGCCCTGAAAGAATCCGGTTTCCCCAAGGAGCGGGTGATCGGTTCCGGTACTGTACTTGACACGGCAAGGCTGAAATACCTGATCAGCGAAAAACTTGACGTAGACAGCAGAAATGTGCATGCTTTTATCGCAGGAGAGCACGGAGACAGTGAACTTGCAGTATGGAGCTGCGCAAATGTTTACGGCATTGGCATTAAAGATTTTGCGAAAATGCGCGGATTCAGTGATTTCTCTGATGAGATGGATGAGATCTACCATGCAGTGCGCGACAGCGCATATGAGATCATTGAAAGAAAAGGAGCTACGTACTACGGGATCGGAATGGCAGCCGCAAGGATCGCGGAGGCGATCGTCAGGGACAGCCATGCTGTGGTTCCGATATCTGTTTCGCTTAACGGAGAATACGGACTGGACGGACTGTGCCTGAGTATTCCGACGATCATAGGAAATAAAGGCGCGGAGCAGGTGCTGGAGATCAATCTGAGCGACGTGGAGATGGAAAAACTGAAAAAATCTGCAGAAGAACTGAAGGCAGTGCTTGCGCAGATTGAAGAGTAAAGCCGGATAAGCGGTATCAGTGAATTGCTGATACCGCTTATTATAATATGTATCTATTATTTGATGTGTCTTTTGATAGCCTCGAAACTCTCGGCGCTGATCACGTGTTCGATCCGGCACGCATCTTCTGCGGCAACTTTCGGATCTACTCCCAGGCGTGCCAGCCAGGAAGAGAGAAGAGTGTGCCTTTCATAGATACAGTCTGCAATTTTCCTGCCGCTTTCGGTAAGAGTGATATATCCCTCGGGAGAGACAACGATATGGCCGCTCTCTCGCAACTTTTTCATAGCTACGCTAACGCTGGACTTTTTGAAGTCCAGTTCCGTTGCAACATCTACAGAACGTACTACAGGGAGGCGCTGGCTTAAGACCAGGATCGTTTCCAGATAGTTTTCAGCAGATTCATTTCCGTGCATAGATTTCACCTCGCTCTTATTTTTGAAATGCTTTCTACTTAGTATACCATATCCGGTGAGTGTCGGCAAACTTAAAAATTTTTGGTAAAAATTTTTCTCAAAAAAGATTGACAAATAATGGATGTTAGTTTAAACTATCACCTGTTAGATGAAACGTTTATTTGTTAGACGGAACAATCATGTGTTATGAATACAGACAGACTGACATAAGATGTAATGTATTGAGAGGAGCGGAAAATGAACTTATTAGACGCTGAAGAGGGAAAGGAATATATCATAAAAGATATCATGACGGATGATGAGGAAATGGAAGCGTTCCTGTTTTCGCTGGGATGTTACAGTGGCGAACCTATTACCGTAGTCTCCCGCGTAAGGGGCGGCTGTGTGGTCTCTATCAAAGATGGAAGATACAATATTGATACTGATTTAGCGCAAGCTATTTCAATATAAAAAACAAAAAAGAAAAATAGTATTTTTACTATTTTTTTTGCACCAAGGTTAGTTTATACTAATCGGAATGAAGGAGGAGAATTGTAAGATGAGAATTGCTTTTGCAGGAAATCCTAACAGCGGTAAGACGACCATGTACAACGCACTTACAGGCAGAAACGAAAAAGTCGGAAACTGGGCCGGTGTTACGGTAGAGCGAAAGGAAAGCC
>DWWO01000056.1 GCA_019119675.1 Candidatus Mediterraneibacter faecipullorum
GCAATCCGGGAAAGGAAGAACTCACTTCGTTCAGACAACATCCTTTCCCGGATTAACGCCGCACCACGGGCTTTAACTATCTCTAATTCCCTTACACAGTCACCGGAAGCATCCTATCCCCGCCCGTCCCGAAAGTTGCATCAAAAGGGCAGTATCCGACTGATTTTCTGCGTTCATCCAAGCGGAATGTATCTCCCCGACAATCATGAAGTTTACTATAAAGCTAGCCGAAGGGGTGTACTTTGTCGGCTAAGTTCCGACCTCTTCCGGTTTGTATGAGTGCTTGTTGAAGGAGGGGGCTGCGGCAGAAGAAAAGACTACCGATCGGATGAGACAGCGGAAAAAGAGGATCCTGCATAAGCTGTGCATCGACATGGAGCGTTCCGAATACACCTCGTTTTCCATGTTAGCGATGTCAAAATGCGAGTTCCAATGGACGAGCATTTTGACATCGCGTTACATGGATTCGAGGGGATGAGGTTGAGCGGGTCGGCACAGCGTTGCCGGATCCTCTTTTTCCGCGTCCTTTATTCGATTCTGATATTTCTTCTTACTGTTGCAGCCTCATCCATTAAACAAACACGAATTCACTTTTTCTTCCTGCACATAGGATACCACAGGGCACCTGCCACAAAGCTGCTGACTGCCAGTCCTCCTGCAATGACATAACTGAGATATCCTGCTATTCCGGAGGCAGTGCTGACCATAGCTACAAAACAGATCACTGCAATGACGGGATGACAGATGAGCCACAGGGCGTTGACGCATGCAATGACGTATTTCATGAGTCTGAGATTCAAACAGTAAAGGATCAACGGAACCAGATAGCTTCCTCCGCACATCATAAGATTAAAGTACATCCCGGAGCTTCCGAATCTTGTACCGTTTCCTATTTTCGCAAGCGGCGTAAGTGTCACTGCAATGAGCTCGCAGCAGAACAGCGTAGCCGCTACCGCTGTCCACAGGATCACTCTTTCTTTTTCTTTCATAGTTATTGTCTCCTTTCCGTTCCGCTTTCTATCGGGAGTTCTTGCTCTTATTGTATCGTAACAGAAAAAGCAGACAAGATTGCGAGCCTGTCATTTTCGGTATATCTGAATGTCATTTTTGAGCCGGTCAGATGCTTGCCTGCTGCTTTCATAAGAATTATACTGTTATTGAGTACAAAGATCTGGAGGAATATATTATGTTATCTGTCGCCATTTGTGAAGACAATGTCCCGGTACAGTCTCAGCTTGAAAACTATATACATGAATTGTACAGCAGCTGCCCGGTGGAGGTGTTCTCTTCCGGCGAAGAGCTTCTCTCCGGCCTTGAGGGGAAAGAACGCGGCTTTTCAATTTATTTGATGGACATCTCCCTTCCAGGCATTTCCGGAATTGAGACAGCAATATCCATAAGAACGCGCGACCCGTATGCGCTGATTCTTTATATCACCGATTACAGGGAGTATGTGTATCAGGTCTTTGAGACCCTTCCCTACCGCTTTATCCTCAAACCTGTCGATAAAAGCGTATTTCAGAAAGCATTGTCTGACGCCATGAACTACTGTACGGACCGGAATAAAATGTTTCTCTTCCACATTGACAGGACGCAATATCAGATCCCGCTGCAGGAAATCGTATATTTTGAGTCACATCTGCGCCGCATCACACTCCATACCCAGAAAGAATCCTATACATTCTATGGCCGGCTTCAGGATCTGACTGCCAGACTCAATCACATGTTTTTTGTACGGACGCATACTTCTTATATTGTAAATATGGATTACATACGTGTTGTCCGCGAAACGGAAACAGAACTACAGAACGGTGAGCACATACCCGTCAGCCGGAAATACCGTGCTTCTGTCCGCGCAGAACATCTGAAATATATGAAATGGAGAACGATGCAATGATATATTTGACAGATTATGATATTTATTTAAATACCTTTTTCTGCCTGATCGACGTAATCGTTATTATGGAGCTCCGGGAGCGCATATACGGACGTGTTGCTCATCTGCGAGGCATATGTATTGCTTTGTCCGCCGCACTCGCAGTGCTGATGATGATTCTGCCGGAATCTTACAGAAACACTTACTTTACCCTTCCTGTCAGCATGGTCCTGCTCCCCTTCTATCCGAAAAATCTTAAGAAGAAGCTGCTGTTTGAAGTCTGTCTGTTTTCAAGCGTCTTCACTTATATGATGGCTCTCAATGACATCACAAACATGGCTCCCCGCTTCAGCCAGTGGGGGATAACATATATTGCCATTTTCCACGCAGGTCTCTGGGTGCTTCTGTTTGTCGTCCTAAGACTGTGCAGAAATATAGATACAGACATTCCTCTGTCATTGTGGTTTATCTTCCTCCTGATACCAGTCTGCATCTTTGCAAGCTCAGCCGCCCTTATTCCTCTTTTGGGCAGCAGCCACTTGTCGAGACCAGAATCCGACCTGTTACACCTTGTCGTTCAGACGACGTTTTTGTTCATTAATCTTGCACTTTTGGAGTTTTTGCGGAAATTTACAGGATACTTTCAGAAAGAAAAAGAACAGAGTCTTCTCCGACAGCAGCTCCAGTATCAGGAAAGCCATTATCAGCACTTGATCCGTTCAGCCGAACAGATTCAAAAGATACGCCATGATATGAAAAATCATCTGCAGACGCTCTCAATCCTGTATGATGAAAACAAAACCGACGAGCTGCAGGAGTATCTTCGGCAGACTTACGAGCTTCTCGGCCATTCCGAACAGGTCATATCGACAGGGAATCCGTCATTTGACGCAGTCCTCAATATCAAACTGGCTGAAATGGGTAAAATTGGCATTTCCTGCTCTCCCGCTATTTCGATTCCACGTGGATTAGATTTTCCCTTCTCCGATACAGTGACCATACTGGGAAATCTGCTCGACAATGCAATTAATTCATGTACAGACGCCTCGACCATATCCCTCTCAGTCACATGGCAGCAGGGGACGCTTTTCCTTCATATGGAGAATCCATGTGCATCTGAAAAAAAAGCCCCTTATGGGATCGGAATGAAAAATGTGGAAGAGACAGTGAAGAAATACTCCGGTACTCTGCACACAGAAGTAAAAGACGGAAAATATATAACTGATATCATACTCTACAGAATTGGGATAAGCCGCGCAGAAAAATAGAATCGCAACAAATAAAGTTTCGTTCTTGATCTTTCAATTTTAAATTCGATCTACTTGAAATTCAATCTTCAGATTGGAAAAAAGCAGCCGTGAGATATGTGTTGTGTACACTAACAATACATACCTCACGGCGGATATTTTATAAATCTATCTCTTATTTCCCATACAGAACACTGCTACAACTCCCGGCCCTGTGTGACTTCCGATCACGGTACCGATATTATTGATCAGTATATTATCAATCCCCATTTTTTCGCGAACAAGCTTCGCGACATACTCGGCATCTTCTATACAGTCGCCGTGAGTGATCATAATGATATCGTTATCCCATCCTTTGGACTGCTCCACAGCCATATCAACAATCTTATTCAGAGATTTCTTTCGTCCTCTCTCTTTTCCGATTACCTGGAGCTTTCCGTTGTCGTCCATATGTATGATGGGCTTGATCTGTACAAGTGTCCCGAGCACGGCTGTTGTCTTGGACACGCGTCCGCCCCTGTGAAGATGGTTCAGGTCATCCACTGTTACATTATGGCAGACATGCAGCTTGTTTTCTTCAACCCATCCGGCAAGTTCATCGATGTTCATGCCTTTCTCTTTCTGCTGGAGCGCCTTATAAAGCAGGAGCGCTTCGCCAAGACATGCACAAAGTGTATCGATCACAATGACTTTTGCCTCCGGATATTTTTCCTCTAACATCTCTCCTGCGATCTTCATGCTGTTCAGCGTACCGCTCAACCCCGAAGAAAACCCGAGGTGAAGGATGTCTTTTCCTTCTTTGATATAAGGCTCGAGCTCTGCCGCCGCCTCTTCCGGATTCACCTGGGAAGTTGTAGACATCTTCCCTTCCCGGAGTTTGTCAAAAAATTCTTTTGCAGACAGGCCTTCCATGTCTGTATATGTCTCGCCGTCGATCGTATATTTCAATGGAATTACGGGAACATGTCTCTCTTCAAGCCATTCTTTTGGGACATCCACCGTACTGTTTACTGTGATCACATAATCTCTCATCCTGGTATTCCTCCCTGATCGTTCTGATTTTTTTCACTTTTTAATCATACCACCTTTTATGCAGTTTATCAAAATATTTTAACATTTTTCCCGGAATGTTAAATAACAGTCCTGTTTTATACAGCCTGACTGTTATTTATACATTCGCTGATCCAATTTTACACGCTGTCAATTCAGTTTTATATTCATATAATTCCGTCCGGACAACGTCTTATTAAATATAAGGAAACACAGCACAAGGATACAGCCTGCGATAAATCCGTACAGATCGAACAAAGCTGTCAGCACGAGGAGCATCAGCCTCATAAATTTGAGCGCATATCCAAGCTCGAAGTTTGGCTGCGTATAATTTGCAACAGCGACAAACGCCATATAAAGCATGACTTCACTGTTGAACCAGCCTGACTGGACGGAAAATTCTCCCATGACAATACCTGCGATCACACTGAGCGGTGTGCTGAGCATAGTCGGGGTATTCATCGCTGCGAGCCGCAGGCCGTCGATTGATATTTCCAGCAGAAGAAACTGGAAGATCAGAGGTATATTTACCGTATCCCGCACTGCCACAAACTCAAACACGTCCGGAAGCCATTCCAGATTCTGCATAAAAAGCAGGTAAAGAGGAGTAAAGAAGACAGTAGCTATAGTAATGAGTGTCCTTGTTGTTTTCAGATATACCGCCGTAACTGTCGGAAAATAATAATCGTTTGCTTCTTCGATCATATCCAGGATTGAGGTAGGCAGGATCATGGCAGACGGCGAGTTATCCACCAGAAGGATCACTTTGCCTTCGAGAAGACATGCCGCGGCAGTATCCGGACGTTCTGTATACTTGAATTTCGGGAACGGGTTAAACCATTTTCTTTTAAAAAGGGCTTCCGCAAGGCTCTGCTGGTTCATCCTGAGATCGCCAAGCTGCAGACTCTCGATTCTTTTTTTCAGATTGTCCAGAAGTTCCCTGTCAACACGGTCGCTCATATAACAGATGGCAATATCCGTACGGGAAGCCTGTCCCGCCTCTGTCATCTCCATGATCAGATGGGGATCCCGTATCCTCCTTCTCATAAGAGCTGTATTGAATACGATCGTCTCTACGAATCCGTCCCTCGATCCGCGCAGAGATTTATCCTTATCCGGTTCATCCACGCTCCGTGCGGGATAGGTACGGCAGTCCAGAAGGATACACTCCTTATATCCGTCTATGAAAAGACATGCCGGTCCGGACAGTACGTTCCGTATGACATCATCGAAATCTTCAGCGATATCCACCTCCACATACGGCACTTGTTTCTGTATGAAAGTTTCCGCGTCTTCCGGCATATCCTCCTCAGGCACAGAAAGAAAAGAATCCATGATCTTCAACATAACTTCATCCTTAATGAATCCGTCAATATAATAGAACACGGACGCTTTACCGCCTATAACGATATCTCTCCGGATAATATCAAAACTCTCTTTTACCGGAAGGATTTCATTCATATATCTGATATTCTCCTCAAATGAGGCGCTGAGTTTTTTACTGTTTTTCTCAACCATAGATCTTTCCCCTTTCTGCCTGCCCCGGTTTAAGCGGCAGCAACGACATCTATGGTTAGATTGCCCTGTTATTCCTGAAATATACGGCAACACCCTTTCGTTTCAGTCGGCTTTTTCTTCATCTTCAAGGTATCCGGCTTTTTTCATTTTTTCTATCACCTGCGCCTGACGCTCTCTGGCAAGCTCGGGACTGGCGATAGGATTATAGTTTGTCGGTGCGTTCGGTATACCGGCGAGCAGCGTACATTCGTCAAAATTCAGATCCGAGGGCGGCTTGCCGAAATATCCCCATGAAGCATCTGCCACACAGTAATAACCGTTTCCGAAGAAGATAGAATTGACGTACAGCTCAAAGATTTTGTCCTTATCAAGAACAGACTCGATCTTAAATGCCATAAACATCTCGGCAACTTTGCGTACGAGCTTCTTGTCCTGCGTAAAATACTGGTTCTTTGCAAGCTGCTGTGTGATCGTGCTGCCGCCTTCCACATAGGCTCCCGCTTTAATATCATTTACGAGAGCCCGGCATGTAGCTATCGGATCCAGTCCCGGGTGGGAATAAAATCTCTTGTCTTCTACTGCCAGTACAGCATCGATATAGGTCTGCGGCAGTTCATCGATCGTTGTATAATTATCGATCGACTCAATCTCTGCCTCCATCTCTTCTACGCTCTTTTTCTCAAGTGCTTCCCTGTAATCCATGTATCCTTTCACGCAGAGCACGCTGGTCAGTATGACGATAACGAGGATAAGAAAAGAACACAGACGTTTTATCCATTTCATAGTGAATGAGTTCTCCTTTCATACACTAAGTATAACGGACAAATCTGTGTTCTTCCATTATATCTTCTTACGTTTTCCTTAAATTTATGACAATTTTGTAAGCCGGCCTATTTCGTTGTACTGCCAAATCCGCCGTTCCTTACGTCTGTCACATCATCGTCGAGAGTAATCCCGTATTCCACGAAGATTCCCTGCATGAAGCCTTCTCCCGCCCTGATCGTAACGGTTTTATCTTCGTTGCTGTCGTTGGTGATCTTTGAGAAGATATGTCCCTCGTTATCTGAATAATAATAGTCGCTGTCGATGATGCCCACAGTGTTATTAAGCTGCAGTCTGTATTTAAAGCCGAGCCCGCTTCTCGGATAGCATTTGAGCACCCATTCCGGCTCCATCCACACACGGATGCCCGTAGGTACTTTGATCGTCTCTCCCGGTCTGAGAGTGATGTCGGCCGGAGCGAAGAAATCATATCCGGCACTCCCCGCTGTCGCACGCCGCGGCAGGCGTATCGCGTCATAGAGAGCTTTTATCTCCTCCCTGTCTGTAATACCCAGGGTATCTCCCCACCCTTGGGCAAACTGGTCAAAACTCACTTTTTCAAATCTTGCAATTCTCTTCATCTGCTGTTCTCCTTGTTTTCTTTTCCGGCTTTATGCCGTCTGTCCGTGCCGCTTTTCAGATCACGGGTGCTGCTTTCCGGATCACGGGTTCCAGATCATATCGCTGCTGATCTCGTCAAGGGAAGACGCGCCGCACATACGCATCGTATCTTTGAGTTCCGCACCGATCTTATTTACATATGCTGTAATTCCTTCCTCCTGTCCGCCATAGACTGCCGTCACGAACGGACGCGCGATCAGGATGGCATCTGCACCGAGTGCAAGCGCTTTGAATACATCGACACCTGTACGGATACCGCCGTCCACGAAGATCTTCATCTGACTGCCCGATGCCCTGACAGCTTTTACAATTGACGGAAGTACTTCCGCTGTCGACGGACACTGATCCAGCACCCTTCCGCCGTGGTTTGACACAACAATGCCCTGTACCCCCGCTTCCGCGGCTTTCAGAGCGCCTTTCGGGGTCATGACTCCTTTCAGGATAAAGGGAATTCCCGCCATCTGCACGATTCCCTTAAGCTCTTCCACTGACTTGCTTCCCGCAGGCGGATTCAGATTCTGGAGGAAAGGAAGTCCCGCCGCGTCAATATCCATCGCCACGGCAAATGCTCCGGACTTTCTGACCAGTTCCATCTTCTCTCTGATCGTATCCGGATCCCATGGCTTCACTGTCGGTATTCCCTGTCCGTCCAGTTTACCTATGGCATCTGTAGCCTCGATCATCACATTATAGTCTGTCCCATCCCCGGTAAATGCTGCGATCTTATTATCAGCGCAGCCTCTGAGCAGGATCTCATTATATTCCTGATCTGTATATTTATCCCCGTAGTGCAGCTTCACCGCGCCCACCGGCCCTGCAAAAAACGGATAGGCAAATGTCCTGCCGAACAGCTCTGTCTCTGTATTCAGCGGTTTCTGCTCACAGATCGTATCCATATTGATACGGATGTCCTGCCATTTCTGATAGTTGCGCATGGCAAGGTCACCGATTCCTTTTGCCCCCGGTCCCGGCATTGTATTTTTGCATGCTGCTCCGTTACAGACCGGACAGGCTTTGCAGTACGGGCCGATACACCCTCTTGCATTCTTTATGACTTCCTGAAATTCCATATGTGTTTCCTTTCTTTCTCACTTTTCCTTTATAACACAATGCTGAACGGACGGTATCTGAAGTTCCCGACTCAGCCGTGTGCCCTGCAGCCCCTTCACGAACGGAACATTCCCGACTCATCAAGTACACGGATGATCTCTTCGATCATATTTTCATCTACTACAAGAGCCATTCTCACATATCCTTCTCCGCCTGTGCCGAACGCGCTTCCCGGTGTTACGATCACTCCGGTACGCTCCATCAGCTTCATGCAGAAATCAGCAGAGGACTCATACCCGTCCGGAATCTTCGCCCACACGAACATTGTCCCCTTACTGTCAGGTACGTTCCATCCGATCCGGCGTAAGCCCCCGCAGAGTGCCCGGTTTCTTCTCCCGTATTCCTGCCGCTGTTCCTCAATAAAGTCATCCGGTCCTGTGAGCGCCGCGATCGCCGCGTGCTGCACCGGATAGAAGATGCCGTAATCGATCTGTGATCTCAGCAGGCGGAACTTACTGATGATATCTTTATTTCCCACCACAAATGAAATTCTGGCTCCGGTCAGATTATAAGACTTAGAAAGGGAATAAAACTCTACTCCCACATCCTTTGCGCCCTCGTACGCAAGAAATGACTTTCCGGGATTCTCTGTATATGTAATATCCGAATATGCATTGTCATGCAGGATCACGATGTCATTTTTCTTCGCGAACGCGATCAGTTTCTCATAAAACTCGTCCGGCGCGCATACGCATACAGGATTCAGAGGATAAGAGACGATCATATATTTCGTCTTCTTCAGCGTTTCCGCCGGTATACTGTCAAGATCCGGCAGATAGCCGTTCTTCTCTTCTATCGTGTAATACTGCACGTCCGCCTTTGCCATGGTGCCACTCATCTCGAACATGGGATATCCCGGATTCGGCACCAGGATCACATCACCAGGATTACAAAAGATCATTCCGATGTGCGCCATTGCCTCCTGAGAACCGTAGACGGACATCACTTCATCTGTACTGATATCCACACCGAAACGCTTTTTATACCGATACTGCACAGCTTCTAAAAGTTCCGGCAGATCGGCAAGAGAATATTTATAATTCTCCGGTTTGGCGCACGCTTCCTGCATTGCCTTCATCACATGAGGCGCAGGTTTGAAGTCCGGCGTGCCCACGGACAGGTTATAGACTTTGCGTCCTTCTTTCAAGAGTTCTTCTTTTTTCTCATTGAGAGCGCCGAAGATACCCTGCCTAAAATCATTGATCATACTTGAAAAATGACTGTTATCCACTCAAATTCCTCCTCTTTTGCCGTTATCCTGTGCGCTATTATACCACTATCACCTGCAAAAAGCAAAAAGAACGGAAGCCTGCGGAGATGCGCCGCATGTTATCAATGAAGCATTTCTGTTTCATCCGGTATTTCTGAGCGGACATTTCAAAAGTGTTTTTGAGACAAAATATGTCACTCCCGTTATACGTGACCGGCGATTCGATATTGTAGAATTCAGGAGCAGCATACGCCGCTGAAATCAGCTGCTCAGGACAGGATACAGACTATGCTCGCCTACATTCAGGCTAACTATGCGGAGCATATGTCTTTATCGGATATCGCCGCCTCCGCCGCAATAAGCACGCGTGAGTGTACCCGCTGTTTTAAAAATACGATACATAAAACGCCTTTTGAATATCTGATGGATTACCGACTTGATATGGCGGAAAAGATGCTGAAAAATACAGAAGAACCGATTCTGGATATTGCTATGAAATGTGGATTTTCAAACGGGGCATATTTCGGAAAGATCTTTAAAGAACAAAGGGGAATCACTCCCGGGGCTTTCCGCAAAAGATCACAGAAAGCGAGGAATTCAGGCTGAAGCTGCGAGCTTCAGCCTCGTTGGGGAGATGCCGGCGTCCCGTACAGGTCATACGGCGTCGCCTGATATACATAATAATTCACCCAGTTCGTATACAGGTTGTTTGCATGTGATCTCCAGGTAAGTACAGGCTTGTTCTCCGGGTCATCGTCCGGATAATAATTCTCCGGTATCTGCGGATTCAAGCCTCTGCCTATATCTCTTTTGTACTCTGCGTCCAGAGTCATCCTGTCATATTCCGGATGTCCCATCACGAAGATCTGTCTGCCCTCCTGTGCCATGCACAGAAATACTCCCGCCTGTCTGGAATCAGCCAGAATGGTGATCCGCTCATCTGCTTCCAGTAATTCCTGCGGTACTTCCGTATGTCTGGAATGAGGCGCCATAAACACGTCGTCAAATCCTCTCACAAGCGGGATTCTGCGGTTTCTGACACGGTGCCGGTACACGCCGGACAGTTTCTTCGGCAGATCTGCCTTATCGATCCCGTAGTGATAGTAGATTCCCGCCTGTGCCCCCCAGCAGAGGTGCAGCGTGGACGTTACGTTCGTCTTCGTCCACTCCATGATCTTCTTGAGTTCTTCCCAGTAGTCAACTTCCTCGAAAGGCATCTGTTCTACAGGCGCCCCCGTTATGATGAACCCGTCAAATTTCTTGTCACAGATACTCTCAAACGGCTCATAGAATTTATAGATATGGCTTGTGGAGGTATTTTTTGACACGTGGCTCGTCATTCGCACGAAGGTCACATCCACCTGGATAGGCGTGTTGGACAGAGAACGCAGGATCTGAAGTTCCGTGTCCTCTTTCAGCGGCATCAGGTTCAGAAGACCGATACTAAGAGGCCTGATATCCTGATGTGCAGCCCTGTACTCGTCCATGACAAATATATTTTCCTGTTCCAGTATCTCTTTTACCGGAAGGTCGTTTTGTACCCGTATAGGCATGATTGCTCTCCTCTTCTGTCTCGTATGTATTTCCGGCATATGTTCCGCCGGAGTGCGATATTAAAATTATAGCGCGTACTTCCCATAACAGTCAACCGCTAAAAATACCGTAGTCCCCCGCATAAAAACACCGGGCAGTTTTAATCTGTAACAGTTCTGCCCGGTATTTTCTAACAGTTTCTCTTTAAAGTTGTAAAATCAACCACAATAGCACTGAAATGTTGCACATTCCGTGCCGTCCGATGAACTTGCACTTCCGCCTTCAACACTGATCTTTCCCGCATGACATTTACACTGTTCGTTGTACATGCAGTTTGTAGCTTTGCAGTCGATAGCCGAGCGGTCAGACGCCTCATGCATGGAGTTCAGTGAATTAGAGTACGTTCCGTCTTTTCTCTCCTGAAAACTGTCGCAGCATGTTTCCTGCGGATTCTTTGCATTCTCCCCGCCTACCTGGATCTTATCAAGATCACAGAGATACTGCTGATTGTGTACACATGTCTGTACCGTACATTTCAATTCCGGCATAATGATACCTCCTCTTTCTTCAGATTCAGAATCAATTATGCCCGTCTGATGATAAAATTATACTTTATCGCTCATTTTTGATCATATTACAGCCCGCGCCCTGTCAGGATGTTCCCCTGACCATCCAGTCTGCGGCATTGTCGAAAGTCTCCAGATATCATCCTGTTCCAGCTCAAAAGAATACAGATCGAGATTTTCCCTCATCCGGTCCCCCGAGGATGACTTCGGCAAAGGTATAATATTTCTCTGGACTGCGAATTTCAGGCAGATCTGTGCAGGTGAAACGTCATACTTTGCTGCCAGTTCTTTCACCAGCGGTTCATCCAGTACCCGGCTTCGTCCGATCGGGCTCCATGCCTGGACAAGTATTCCTCTTTCCCGGCAGTAGTTAACCACAGCTTCCTGACTGTAACCCGGATGATATTCAATCTGATCCACTGCAGGTCTGACTCTGCAGTCTTTCAGAATGTTTTCAATATGATGGGGAAGGAAGTTGCTCAGTCCGATGGCACGGATCTTTCCTGCCTCATACAGTTCCTCCATTGCTCTCCATGTCTCTTTATCCAGCTGCCTCCATTCTTTATATCCCGGTTCCGGCAGCGGCCAGTGGATCAGATACAGATCCAGATAGTCAGTTCGCAGATTATTGAGGGTACGCTCAAATGCACTTTTTACATTTTCATATCCCATCTCGTCTTTCCACAACTTGCTTGCGATAAAAAACTCTCTCCTGGGAATCCCGCTCTCCCGGATCGCTTCCGCAAGATATGTTTCGGTTCCGTAGAAAGACGCCGTATCAAAATATCTGTATCCTGCCCCGATGGCAGCGCGGATCACGTCCGCACTCTTTCCGTCTGCGGCTTTGTAAGTCCCGAAAGCTACGGCAGGTATCTCCACACCATTGTTTAATACATAGTGCTCTATTTTGTTTGATCCATATATGTTCTTCATTTTTTCTTTCCTCATTTTTTCATCATCTTCAGCCACACATGTACAACTGCAAAAAATTCCCTCATAAGATAATTGATCTGGAATACAGGATTTGAACTTGCAGGGATCTTATAAGCATTCCGGTATCCCTCCTGACCAGCGATCATAAGTGCACGGTACATATGAAATCCGTTTGTCACGATTCCTATATCCTCGCGTTCGGGGTCTGTATATTTTCGGCTGTATCTTAAGTTCTCAATCGTCGAGGTGGATTTGTCTTCCCGGATGATCCTTTCCCTGTCGATTCCTGAACGGATCAGATAGGCTGCCATGGCATCTGCTTCTGATATTTCCTCACCCGGTCCCTGTCCGCCGGAGACAATGACCCGTGTACCCGGATATTTTTTTAAATACAAGGCAGCTCTGTCAAGCCGGCGTTTCAGCGAATCAGTGATCTTCTTACCTTTTACCTGTGCCCCCAGGACTATAATGCAGTCAACTATTCTTTCTTTCCCGGAAAACATAGCGGAAAAGATCATGATCTCTACCAGGAGCAGACAGATCCATCCTGTCCCGCAGACAGCCGATAAGAATGTATACATGTATGCAGGAAGCGGCGCACACCCGATAATAAGATGCGCGCCGCCCGCAAACAGCCAGAAGACTGCAAAAGTCGATCTCAGCTTTCTTGAATGCCATACAAGTACCAGATAATACAAAAGACATAAAATTCCTGTGATCAGAAAATAATATTTCATTTACACATTTCTTCCGCAGCACTTTTTATACTTTTTGCCGCTGCCGCACGGACAAGGGTCATTCCTTCCGATCTTCTTCGGCTTGCGGATCGTGCCGGATGCCTTCTGCTCTTTATAGAGACGTTTTCTTGTCTCTTCATCAAAGATAGCCTCCCACTGAGGCAGTTCATACAGCCAGTCAGCCTTTGCATCTACCATGTTCTTATACAGGCTCTCTTTATCAAAGGCCAGGCTTACCTCTGTATCTTCTGTCATCGTCTCGATCGGGTTCGGAGTAACAAGACTGTCATTGATCCCGTCAAGAAATCCGACCATTGTCATGACATCCTGTCCGTATTTTTCTGCCAGCTCTTTTACTGTCCCTTTCACTACTGTATCAGGATCAGCAAGCAGTTTTTCATAAATCCCCTTTTCGATCAGAAAGTAGTTTGCCCAGAATTTCTCAAGCTGGTCCTTTGACAGAGTCTGGTCATATGCCATACCCCGCCACTGATCTAATAAACTTTTTTCACTCATTGTATATTACTCCTTTATCTGTAATCTGAAAATCCATCGCCAATTATTATATACCAATTTCTGTTTGCCGTAAACCGTTATTTTGGTTATACTATATTTGTGGTAACAGTTCGGCCGCGGGGCTGCCTGTTACTATTTGTGTAAAAAATTTCAGTCAGGAGTAAAGCTATGAAAAAAATAAAACAGATCCTCGCGCTGACAGGTGCAGTCCTTCTCATCTGCATGTATGCAGCCACTCTTATTTTCGCTCTCATTGATTCGCCTGCTGCATCAGGGCTGTTCAAGGCTTCTGTTGCGGCGACGATACTGATTCCGGTTCTGTTATATGCTTTTATATTGATCACACGGCTTTTAAAGGATCACGGTGATGATCAGGGAAACGACCATTCAGACATATAAAAGTTCCGCCAGTTTCAATGCTGTTTCCGGTTCTTTTGTTCCCTCCGTCTGCCATCTTACGGCAGGCGGCGCCATCGCTTGTCTTTTTTTCAGGTATTCTTCCATCGATATCATATTTTCTGCCGTTTCATTGCTGTTTTGACGCATAAAAATACCTCCTTTTTTAATCTCAGCTTTATATTATATGATACGGTTCAAAATAATATGACAAAAAATCTGCTGTAGTATCCCGGTTTAATACACCTTTGTACTACAGCAGATTTCATTTTCTGATGCCAGACTATACCCTTATATATCGTATTATTTATTTCGGTAGATAATGTCATCCCTGCCCGGGCCGTTACTGATCATTGTGATCGGGTAACCGATCTCTTTCTCAACAAATTCGATATAATTACGGCAGTTCTCCGGAAGATCCTCATATTTTCTGATACCGCGGATATCTGTCTTCCAGCCAGGGAGTTTCTTGAATACCGGTTTTGCTTTTTCAAGAAGATGTGTGACAGGAAATTCTGTTGTAACCTCTCCATTGATCTCATAACCCACACAAACCGGGATTTCATCCAGATAACCAAGCACGTCAAGCACTGTAAACGCCACGTCTGTCGTGCCCTGCATCCTGCATCCGTACTTGGATGCCACACAGTCAAACCATCCCACACGTCTCGGGCGGCCTGTCGTTGCACCAAATTCTCCGCCGTCTCCGCCGCGGTTCCTAAGTTCATCAGCTTCATCGCCGAAGATTTCGCTTACAAATGCGCCTGCTCCGACAGCGCTGGAATATGCCTTGCACACCGTGATGATCTGTTTGATCTCATATGGCGGTATGCCTGCACCGATCGCACCGTATGCTGCCAGTGTAGAAGAAGACGTGACCATCGGGTAGATCCCGTGATCCGGATCTTTTAGTGATCCAAGCTGTCCTTCCAAAAGGATATTCTTTCCTTCTTTGATCGCATTGTAGAGATACAGAGAGACGTTGCATACATATGGCTCTACCATCTCTTTATAGCTGATCAGTTCTTTATATAATTCATCAGGATCGATCAGAGGTTTATGGTAAAGATGCTCAAGCAGCACGTTCTTCTGCTCGGCTACGCGTACGACTTTCTCTTTGAGAAGCTCATCGTCGAACAGTTCACTCACCTGGAAGCCGATCTTGGAATACTTATCTGAATAGAACGGCGCGATTCCTGATTTTGTGGAACCAAAAGACTTGCCGCCAAGACGTTCTTCCTCATAAGCATCAAAATTTTTGTGATAGGACATCACCATCTGTGCCCTGTCGGAGACGAGGATCTTCGGCATCGGGACCCCGCGTTCAACAATGGACTGAATCTCATTGAATAACTTGGGAACGTCAAGCGCAACTCCATTTCCGATAATGCTCGTCGTATGTCCGTAAAACACTCCGGACGGCAGTGTATGCAGCGCAAATTTGCCATAATCGTTTACGATCGTGTGGCCTGCGTTCGCACCACCCTGAAAACGTACGATGATATCGGACTCTTTCCCGAGCATATCTGTTATCTTGCCCTTTCCTTCATCGCCCCAGTTTGCACCAACTACTGCTTTTACCATTTTTATTCCTCCTGCGTATCGTGTTAGCCGATATATTATTGACAGCGGCGGTAGAAACAGCCGCCTTTTGAATTATACTATAGATTTCCTTTTCTGTAAAATGTTATTTTCACTTTGTCCTTTTTTACGTTTCTATTGTAATTAAAAGAAAAAAGTATTACAATAATAGGCATATTCGGGATGTTCTCTTTTCATAATAACTGGGAGTACATCTTCTGACAGAAAGGAGATCTTGCATTGAAAAAATTAGTGAAATGGTTTGGTATCTTTGCTGTCATCGGAACAGCGATCGGGCTTGCAGTTGCATACTTCTGCAAAAACAATTCCGATGATCCCGATCAATCCGGGACAGATTTTACAGAGGATGAAGATTTTGACCTGGACGCTGATCTGAAACCGGCCGAGAGGGAATATGTATCTCTGAATAAAGATCCTGAAAAAACATCCGAAACGGATGCCGCAAAGTCCGACACAACCGAAGGATCCGAAAAACCAGAAGAAGAATGATATTACAGACATGATCAGTGCCGGGAGTATGACTCCCGGCACCTACATTTTCCATGCTTCTTTCAACAGGCCGACGGCCTCCTTTATCTTCTCTTCACTCAGGTTGGCGTAACCGAGAAGAATGACCGCTTCTCTGCTTTTTTTTCTTTCATCTACATAATATTCCGAAAGCCCGTATACCTTTATCCCCTTTGAAGCAGCAAGCCGGATCAGCTCCTCCTCGCCCCTTCCATCATGAAAGTGGAGAAGCAGGTGCACCCCTGCGTTTTCTCCCGAAATAGAAAATCCCGCATTCCAGTTTTTAAGAGCCGCAAGCAGCGTATCATGTCTGCTTTTATACAGCGCTCTCATTTTATTCAGATGTCTCTCGTAATAACCGTCTTCGATAAATTTCTGCAGAATAAGCTGATCCACCTTTGACACAGTAGAATTGATAAAGCTGCACCGGTCTTCATAAACTCTGCAGAGTTTTGCCGGAAGGACAAGATAACTCATGCGGATTGCCGGTGCGATCGACTTGGAGAAAGTCCCGATATAGATGACTTTCCCGTTTCCGTCATATCCCTGCAGTGCAGGGATCGGCTTTCCTTTATAGCGGAATTCACTGTCATAGTCATCTTCTATGATATACCGGTCTTCGCTCTCATCTGCCCATGCAAGAAGCTCCATGCGCCTTTTGATCGGCATGACCGTACCGAGCGGATACTGATGGGAGGGCATCACAAATGCAATGTCCGCCCCTGACTTTTCCAGTTCGTCCGCCCGCATGCCCTTTGCATCCATATCTACAGTGCACACTTCACAGGAAAGATTTTCAAACAGTCTGTAAGCCTGCTTATAGGTCGGATTCTCCAAAGCAACTTTATGATGTGTCCCAATGATGGCACAGAGCAGCATCATCAGATAATCATTTCCCGCCCCCACAATGATCTGGTCCGGTGAACAATTTACACCTCGTGCCTGATGAAGATAACTGCTGATCGCACTTCTAAGTCCGTATTCACCCTGCGGGCAGCCAAGCCGGAAAAGCTCTGCCCTGTCGTCCACAAGACATTCCCGTGAAAGCTTTCGCCATGTATTATGTGGAAAACTCTTCAGATCTACCCCGTTAGGAGTAAAATCGTACCGGTATAATGCCCTGGATTCCGGATAATTCTTCTTCTCATCTGTACTCTGCTGTTTGATCTGATAGAGACCGTCTATCTGGGCTACATAATATCCGCGATAAGGCCGGGCTTCAATATAGCCTTCAGACAACAGCTGTTCATAAGCCAGTTCCACCGTGCTGCGGCTGACTTCAAGATGGCGGCTCAATGCGCGGGTAGACGGGAGCTTTTCACCGCTTGCAATATGCCCGTCCCTGATCTCCCCGCGGATATATTCATAGAGCTGCTCATATAATGGTGTTTTGTCACCTGATTTAAGATTGATCGTCAGTTCATACATGATAAAATACTATTTCTTCGGCAGTTTAAATGAACTCTTAAGGGAGACGATCCGGTTGAACACAAGGTGTTCCGGACTGGAATCATGCGAGTCTATACAGAAATAGCCGTTACGCACAAACTGGAAGCTGTCGTATGCTCCATACCCTTCAAAACTTGGTTCTACATAAGCCTCCTTTATTATAGTGAGAGAATTCGGATTCAGATTCAATGAACCGTCCTCTTTATTGTAGACACCTTTCTCCTCATCGACCAGATTTTCATACAGGCGCACTTCTGCCTGCTGCGCAAAGGAAGCCGGCACCCAGTGGATCGTACCTTTTACCTTTCTTCCGGTAAATCCGCTCCCGGCTTTTGTCTCAGGATCATACGTACAGTGAACAACTGTCACATTGCCGTCTTCATCCTTTTCAAAATCTACACATTTCACAAAATATGCGTGCATCAGGCGGACTTCATTTCCTGGGAAAAGCCGGAAGTACTTCTTCGGAGGCTCCTCCATAAAATCATCTCTCTCGATGTACAGCTCACGCCCGAACGGTACTTTTCTGCTGCCCAGTTCTTCATTTTCCAGATTGTTCGCAACATCCAGATATTCGATCTGATCCTCCGGATAATTATCGATCACCAGTTTGATGGGATCAAGTACAGCCATCATACGAGGCTTCTTCATCTTAAGATCCTCGCGGATGCAGTATTCAAGCATCGCATAATCCACAGAACTCTGTGCCTTGGACACTCCGCACAGGTCGATAAACATCTTGATGGACTCCGGTGTAAATCCTCGTCTGCGGAGCGCTGCAATAGAAACAAGACGCGGGTCATCCCAGCCATCAACAATACCGTCTTCAACTAATTTCTTGATATATCTCTTCCCGGTCACCACATTCGTCAGATAGAGCTTTGCAAACTCGATCTGTCTTGGCGGATTCTCAAATTCACATTCGCGCACTACCCAGTCATAAAGAGGTCTGTGATCCTCAAACTCCAGCGTACAGATCGAGTGCGTGATCCCCTCGATAGCATCCTCAATAGGATGAGCGAAGTCATACATCGGATAGATACACCATTTATCACCGGTATTATGGTGTGTCATGTGGGCTACACGGTAAATGATCGGATCTCTCATATTGATGTTGGGAGACGCCATATCGATCTTAGCGCGCAGCACCTTCTCTCCGTCCTTATATTTTCCCGCACGCATCTCCTCGAACAGCTTCAGGTTTTCCTCTACAGAACGATTGCGGTACGGGCTTTCTTTTCCCGGCTCTGTCAACGTGCCGCGGTACTCCCTCATCTCTTCCGCCGTGAGATCGCATACAAACGCTTTTCCCTTTTTGATCAGCCTGACTGCACATTCGTACATCTGGTCAAAATAATCCGACGCAAAATAGAGATGCTCTCCCCAGTCAGCGCCCAGCCATTTGATATCTTCTTTAATAGAATCCACGAACTCCATCTTCTCTTTCGTAGGATTCGTGTCGTCAAATCTCATGTGGAACGTGCCGCCATACTCCTGTGCAAGGCCATAATTCAGAAGGATAGATTTGGCATGCCCGATATGGAGATATCCGTTCGGCTCAGGCGGGAACCTCGTACAGACATGATCGTATACACCTTCCGCAAGATCTTTATCTATTTCCTGCTCTATAAAATTCTTTGAAACATTTTCGTTTTCCATTGTCTCCTCCTCTTATAACGCAAACATTCATGAAAATTATCTTACCATAAAATACAAATGACCACAAGTGCCGGAAGAACGTTCTGCATCATTGCAGTCTCGTTCTTCCGGCACTTTAATGTACGTATAGAATGGGGAGAATGAAATCCCCCCGGCCGATCATTACGCTTCCTTTCCCCTGTACTCAAAGAACCTTCCGATATCGGATAAAAGGCGGGCAAAATACAGGCACAGTACAGGATCAATATCCGGGTGTTCTTTCCTGATATCATAATTCTGTACCCCGATCAATATGGTGTGTGATGCTTTCCAGTCTCTCTCCAATACAGGAATAATGTCCTCCGTATCTTCTTCGCCGATCCGGAAGAAGATTTCAATATTATTCTTCATCGCATCAAAATAGCGGT
Source organism: Candidatus Mediterraneibacter faecipullorum (assembly GCA_019119675.1). Lineage (GTDB taxonomy): Bacteria > Bacillota > Clostridia > Lachnospirales > Lachnospiraceae > Mediterraneibacter > Mediterraneibacter faecipullorum. The sequence continues at coordinate 19,760 of DWWO01000056.1, forward strand.
AGAAGTACGGGAGATTCCCGTTCTCCATATTACGGACAAAATCCATCAGTTTTTCCAGTTCATCTCTTAAATCCTCAAGCTCCTCTCGTTCTTTTCTCATCCTTTTTCCTCCAGGCATGCCGGAAACACCACCGTGTTCTCCAAGTATAACATATACCGGTGATCCGGACATGAAATGACAGGAATCATTGCATTTTTCTCTTGACAATATAAGACTGACTGGTGTATATTAGTCATTGCGTATGAAAGCACACGTAGTAAGCTGTCTTGGCGCAGTCGGTAGCGCGTCGCCTTGGTAAGGCGGAGGTCGGGGGTTCAAGTCCCCTAGACAGCTTTCTTTTTTTGCTCTTTTACAGTTTTTCCGAATCGAGCAGGATGGTAAACGGCCCGTCATTGACAAGGCTCACTTCCATCTCCGCACCGAATCTTCCTGTCTGTACCTCCGGTACAGATTTTTTACATTCCCGGATTACATATTCATACAGCTCATTGGCTTTGTCCGGCGATCCTGCCTCAATAAAGCTCGGACGGTTTCCCTTTTTGCAGTTCGCATACAGGGTAAACTGGGATACAAGCAGCAGGCCCCCTCCCACATCTGCAAGGGAAAGGTTCGTCTTGCCGTTCTCATCCTCAAATATCCGCAGTCCGATCATCTTTTTAATCATCCTATCGGCAACCTGCTCCGTATCACTGTCGGAAACGCCGATCAGGACAAGGTATCCTTTCTTTATTTCTCCGATCACTTCCTGCTCTGCCTGCACAGAAGCCTCTTTTACTCTCTGTATTACAAATCTCATTACGATTTCCCCCATTTTTTGTCAGCGATACCAAAATGTATCATTACGATCACGATCACAGTGATCGGAACGCTTACCATGATAATAAGTCCCAGCATAAAATCAGGAAGTACTGCATTCTCAAGGTCTACCACCGCAGTACCAAAAAAATTAAACAGCGCATGCATGGCCATAGGCGCGAGGAGACTGTCATAACGCCATGCCAGGTATCCCAGCAGGAATCCGAAAATTGCCGTATAGATTCCCTGAACGATGTTCATATGGAAAAACCCGAAAAGGACAGCCTGAATAAGATTAGCCACGATAAAGGAAGCGCCGCCCCGCCTCAAATACTGCATGATCAGACCTCGGAAGATCGTCTCTTCCACCAGTGGAGGCAGGACCAGCGTGGCGATCACCCACACTGTGGAATACTGTGTCACTCCTGAAGACTCCATAAGTTCTGCGTAATTTTCCATGGCAGACGGCATCATCACGGCAATCAGACCCATAAGCAAAGAGAGAGTATGCTGTATAGCAAATGCAAGAACAGCCATCCAGATAAAACATGCCGGGCTGAGTCTCCTTGTCTCTCTGTCGGTAAATCTGCTCACACCGACCGGCTCTATAAATGCAAAAAAGTACCACAGAAGGAATACTATCCCCGGTATCACATATATCATACAGGAATACAGATTCAAATGATTCGTCAGAAAATCGTAGGCCATGTCCACACCTGTGCCTCCGCCGATGATAATTCCTATCACTGCCGTTCCAATGGACAGCGCTATAGCGGCACCATTTATCAGAATCATCGTAATTACAAAAATCATGGCCGCTATTCCGTAGTTCGCACCTTTTTTCATCATTTTTGTCTCCTTTGTCCTCTTATCTTCCGTGCGGGATTTTTCTGTCAGCGATCATGTCTGCGGAGCATCTTCTCAGCTTTCCCGCGTATTCTCTGGATCGCATTGTCGACAGACTTCGGGCTCTTCTCGAGGATTTCCGCGATTTTTTTATAATCCGTCCCCATCAGGTGAAGATAGAGCACGTGATTTTCAAGGGGGCTCAGCATCTCTTTGAGCTGCTCCACAAAAGCTTCTGTATACTCTTTTCCGAAATAGAGCGCCTCCGGATCATTTTCCTGTTCCGGTTCGATCGTATCGATCAGCTGCATCTTATTCCCGTCATGATGGTTCTCGCTTTCCTCGTAAAGCGAAATATAGTAATTCAAAGGCAGATGTTTTTTCCGCTTTGACGCCTCGATCGCACTATACATCTGGCGTGAAACGCACAGGTCTGCAAAGCTTGAGAAAGAATTTCCCATTCCCGGATCATAATCTCTCACCGCCTTGATCAGACCGATCATGCCTTCCTGTATGAGATCTTCATTTTCACCCCCAAGAAGGAACATGGCATGCGCCTTTTTTCTGACCATGGATTTATATTTATCCATGATATAATCCGTGACTCCCTGATCTCCGGATCTTAATTCATCTATGAGCTGTTCATCTGTCATTCGGTCATATTTTCTCATGGTCCACCATCCCGGCTCTATGCTTTGTGCATCCTCTGCCGTAAGATTTCATAGGCAAGGACTCCGCCTGCAACGGAAGCATTCAGAGAAGTGATCTCACCTTTCATCGGTATGCCGGCAATAAAGTCACACTTTTCTTTTACCAGACGGCTTACACCTTCCCCCTCATTTCCGATCACAAGTCCCACCGGACCCGTCAGATTCAGGTCATACATGGTTTCGCCGTCCATGTCAGCGCACACAAACCACAAGCCTTTTTCCTTTAATTCTTCTATCGTTTTCACAAGGTTCGTCACTTTCGCAACCGGTGTGTAGTTAAGTGCTCCCGCAGAGGTCTTCGCGACTGTAGCGGTAAGTCCGGCAGCGCGTCTCTTAGGAATGATAACCCCGTGAGCTCCCACGATATTAGCGGTACGGATGATCGCTCCCAGATTGTGAGGGTCTTCAATTCCGTCCAGAATAAACAGGAACGGATCCTCTCCCCTCTCACCGGCAAGCTTCAGCATATCGTCTATTTCTGCATAGTCATAGGCCGCTGCATAAGCGATCACACCCTGATGCTTCCCGGTCTGCGAAAGCTGGTTCAGGCGTTCTTTTCCCACAAAATTTAATAGAGTTCCATGCTTTTTTGCCTCACGCACGATCGTCCGGACAGGTCCGTCCTGACAGCCGTCCAGTACAAAAAGCTTATCGATCGTGCGGCCGGAACGAAAGGCCTCAAGTACAGCGTTGCGCCCTTCGATCACCAGCGTATGTTCATTGTGGTTTTCTGTTTTTTCTCTCTTAATATCCTGCATTATTCTTCCTCTTTCAAGTTTCTCTCTTCCATGCTCTTAAGACCGATCGTAACAAGTTCTGTCAGTCTTTCGTACTCACGGTTCAGATAGAGATATCCGATAAGCGCTTCAAAACCGGTGGCCCTGCGATAATCTGTAATGGACTGGTTCTTTGCCGGCGTAACGCTCCTGGCGTTTCTTCCTCTTCGATAGACCGCGTGCTCCTGCTCCGTAAGATGCTCCTGCATGGAACGCATCATAAATGACTGTGCGGATGCCTGCACATAACGGCTCGTCTCTTCATGAAGCTTATGCACCTGCCGGTTTCCTTTTCCCGCGGTCATCAGCTTGATGATAAGATCAAACACGCAGTCTCCGATGTATGCAAGTACAAGCGGCGATGCGGCTTTCGGGTCTGTCTTGTGCATACCCGGGATCTCCGCGATATAATGCTCAAATCCATATTCTATGCTTTTTTCCATTTTACTCCTTCTCTTGTATCCTCCAGGATAATGCCCTTTGCAAGCAGTTCGTCCCTGATCTGGTCTGCCAGTGCAAAATTTCTTTCCTTTCTGGCTGCCTGCCTCTTCTCGATCATCGCCTCTATCTCATCATCGAGCATTTCTTCTTTCTTGTCAATTATGATCCCGAGAACATCTGTCAGCTTGAAAAGTATATCATAGAGGGTATCAAGATACTCTTTTGATCTGTTCCCGTCTGCTGTCGTATTGATGTATTTCACCAGTTCAAATACAGAAGCGACCGCATCTGCTGTATTGAAATCATCATCCATAGCACGCTCAAATCCCTGAACGTATTCGTCTGCTTTATCGAGCAGTGCCTTCTCCTCCTCCGTTATCCTGCCCTCTTCCGCGTTCTTCGAGAGGAACCGCAGATTGTCAGCCGCAGTGAGGATACGCTCCAGGCTGGTTCTTGCTGATTCCATCAGGTCGGCACTGAAATTGAGCGGACTTCTGTAGTGTGCACTCAGCATAAAGAACCGCAGGACCTGCAAGTCGTATTTTTCACTTATCTCACGCACAGTAAAGAAATTGCCCAGAGACTTTGACATCTTGCGGTTGTCGATATTAAGAAAGCCGTTGTGCATCCAATATTTTGCAAACTCTTTGCCGTTCGCCGCCTCACTCTGCGCGATCTCGTTTTCGTGATGCGGGAAGATCAGATCTTCTCCTCCTGCATGAATATCAATCTGCTCGCCGAGATATTTCTTTGACATCTCCGAGCACTCGATATGCCATCCCGGACGTCCCTCGCTCCACGGTGACTCCCATGCCGGTTCGCCCTCTTTCTTAGGCTTCCAGAGCACGAAATCAAGTGGATCTTCTTTCTCATCCTCGCCCGTGACAAGGAGCGTTCTTCCGCCAGACTGCAGATCATCCAGATTCTTATGCGAAAGTTTTCCGTATTCTTTGAATTTTCTTGTACGGTAATATACAGTCCCGTTCTTCTCGTATGCATACCCTTTGTCGATCAATGTCTGGATCATATCGACCATGCCGCAGATTTCTTCTGTTGCCAGCGGATTCTTTGTGGCCGGCTTGATATTCATAGCTTCCATATCTTTTTTGCATTCTGCGATATATCGCTTTGATATCTCGTCTGCTGTCACACCTTCTTCGATTGCTTTCTTAATGATCTTGTCATCCACATCTGTAAAGTTGGATACAAAATTCACATCATATCCTTTGTATTCAAAATATCTCCTCACCGTGTCAAATACGATCATCGGACGTGCATTTCCGATATGGATGAAGTTGTATACAGTCGGCCCGCATACATACATCTTTACCTTTCCTTCCTCAAGGGGTACGAACTCCTCTTTTCTCTTTGACATTGTATTATAGATCTTCATCGTCTTCTCCTTTCTTTTCTATGCACCTGAGCTCTTTCATAAGATTTTTCAGTTCATTATGTAATCTGATATTTTCATCCTGCAGTTTTCGGATATCGTTCAGCACCGGATCGGGAAGATGTACCTGATCCATATCGAATCTGGGCACTTTTTTATTATCCATGCGGACGATACGCCCCGGCACGCCCACAACCGTACAGTTCGGCGGTACTTCCTCAAGCACGACAGATCCTGCACCTATCTTTGAATTCTCCCCGATCGTAAATGATCCGAGTATCTTTGCCCCTGCGCTCACCATTACATTGTCCTCCAGAGTCGGATGACGTTTTCCCTGCTCTTTCCCGGTACCTCCGAGGGTCACCCCCTGGTACAGAGTAACATTATCTCCTATGACTGTCGTCTCACCAATGATAACACCGCTTCCATGGTCTATGAACAATCCTTTCCCGATCGTTGCGCCGGGATGGATCTCGATCCCCGTCTTGCGCGCCCCCCTCTGGGAAATCCATCTTGCCCAGAAATAATGTCCTTTCAGATACAGTTTATGTGCCAGCCGGTATCGCAGGATCACCCGGAAGCTGGGATACAGGAAGACTTCCATATTAGATTTGATCGCAGGATCACGCTCACGGATCACCTGGATCTCTTCTTTGATATATGATATTATACCCATATTTCTCTCCTTATCAAATGAATGTCGTGCATAATATGCCCGGAGGACTTTTTGTTCTATTGGAATCCAAAAGCTTTGCCCGATACAAAAAGACTCCGCCTCTGGCAAGAGACGAAGTCATATCCGCGGTTCCACTCTATTAAAAGAATTTAATCTTTCACTCTGTCTGTATGTAACGTATACCTACGTACCCCGCTACTGAAATATTTCACAGGGTCAGCTCCCGGATGCACTTCACATATCCTCCGCACAAGGATGCTTTCAGCCGACGGCATCCTCTCTCTGTGAGTTTCCGGATATGCTACTCTCTCCGTTCTCAGCATTTCATTTATATCCGACTATTCCTTATATTATGGGATATTTTCATTTTTGTCAACCACAGTTCAGCCATCTGATATCAGGCAGAACCGTTACGAACTGTTTTATACAACTTCATTCAGAAAGATTTTCGTAAGTTTTTTGATCTTTTGAAGTTCTTTGATCAGATGCTCTGTCATTACTACGCCCTCCATTCCGGACAACTCCACGGCATCGACACGTCCGAACAGGAATTCTGTCAACACATCAACAGGGAGAATCCCTTCAGAATCTTCCGTCTCGCGCACATTGAGCTGTTCTTCTCCCGCCTGACTTGTGATCCGCCATACACGGCTGTTCTCATGGATGATCGGATCGATCACTGCGAAAGAACAATCCAGCTCTTCCTCCTCATGAACCCTCATGGCTTTCAAGAGTTCCCGGAGACAGATGATCCGTGCCATAATAACAGGTTTCTTCTCGTCCGCCATATGTGCAGGGCATGCAAAGATTTTTATGCCGTCCTCATTTTTATCAGCATTGATCTTGTCAACAGAAGCCGCCAGTTCATAAGCCGAATGCAAAAATGCCTGCTCATATCCATCAAGATACAAAGGCTCCCGTATCTCAAGGCCGTCCTCAGCCGCATAGGCATAAAAGCCTGCAAGTTCACCATTGCAGCGCATAAGACGTACACCGCCGCGCTCGCTTTGCTGCTCCATGATCATCGTCTGATAATAGGCAGCGTCTCTGACCGCGTATACCTGCCATTTTGGTGCAAAATATCGGTTGAAAAAATCCGCCATCTCTTCTGCATTCCAGAGTGCAGCATCTGTAAAACTGAATTGCTGCTCTTCATCCTCCCGTATCTTTACATTGCTGACACGGGGATCCACTGATCCAATACACTGTGAATATATAAACCGGAAATCATACGGCGTATAGATTGCCTCGGCAGCCGGCATCAGGAATGTAAAAGGGATTTTTTCTTCATACATATCGTTGAGTGCCCTTCGCAGAAGAGCACCCATAAAACCACGGCCACGATACGCTTCTTTCGTTGCGACTGCGATGATATACGCCGACGGGAATTCGCTTTCTTCCACTTTCAGACGATACGGATTGAGCTGGAGCATTGAACAGATCTGTTCATCCTCTTCTATAACATAGATCTGATTGTCTTTTGTCTTGATATAGTAATAATAATCTAAAAATGCCTGTGTGTCTTCCGTAAACACTTCTTCCCACAATGGACGTGTTTTTCCATGTTCACACTGATCCAGTCTGCGCACGTTCATCTTCTCAGTCTCCTCTTCAAACTATTCGCGGGAACAACATCCGCCACATCCCGATGGCACAGAAGCCATATCCACGCTGGCGTAATTCGTATATTTTTCAACAGCACAGATTGCCTGGGACGAGATTCCCTCACCCGTACCTGTAAAGCCGAGTCCTTCTTCGGTAGTCGCTTTTACATTTACCTGACCGGTTTCTATATTAAGCGCGGATGCAATATTCTCACGCATCTGCTCTATATAGGGTCTCATCTTAGGACGCTGTGCTATGATCGTGGCGTCAATATTCTCGATCACATATCCGCTTTCGTCCAGCAGCCGTCCCACATGCTCCAGCAGTTTTATACTTGATATTCCTTCATATTCAGGGTCCGTATCCGGAAAATGTTTCCCGATATCACCCAGGGCAGCTGCCCCCAGAAGAGCGTCCATTATCGCGTGCAGCAGCACATCTGCATCGGAATGTCCGAGCAGCCCCTTCTCATACGGAATTTCAACGCCTCCTATGATCAGTTTTCTACCGGCGGAAAGCCGGTGTACATCATAACCCATTCCTACACGCATGTTTATTTCTCCTCGTAATCATTTTCAATCTCTTCTTCGATCGTTTCCTGATTCATTTCTTCTCCACGATCAGATTCTGCCAGACTTTCCTTATCGTCCTTGCCCGCAGGCGTTTTACCGGCTGCAGGCTCTTCACTGGCTGCAGGCTCTTCACCGCCCGCAGAACCATTCTCATTACCGCCCGCTTCTTCTGCCGATCCTTTTTCAGTGCTGTCTTCCTGCACTTTCTTTATTTTTGTAGACTGCATATTCATCTGCCTGGCAGCATTCGGATTTACTGCAGCAGAGCCGCTGTCTTCCTCAGATTCATCAGAGACTACTGTTCCCCTTTCTTCTTTTCTGATATCCAACAGTTTTTTCAGGCTGTAGATCGCATAGCCTCCGCCTACGATCACGAAAACAACGCTCAGTGCACACATCAATATCATATTGGTCGGCTTCTCACGCACCATCTGACTGATCAGTCTGACTCCCACAAATGCAAGATAACCTCCCAGCACAAATCGAAGAGCAAATGCCGCTTTTTTATTCATGTCCTTATCCTCCGTAATTATTCTGTGCATTATTCTAACATAACTTACATAACAATTCTACCTCGACAATAACAGAAAAAGGATCTGCATCAGCAGATCCTTCCAGTAGCGGAAACTGGATTTGAACCAGCGACACCACGGGTATGAACCGTGTGCTCTAGCCAACTGAGCTA
>DWWO01000057.1 GCA_019119675.1 Candidatus Mediterraneibacter faecipullorum
TCATTAAAGTTAGATGCCATTGTATCAAGATTTCCGTTATTGTCGATCAGGTCATAGCGCCGCCAGTCTATATCCGTTTTCTTAATGGCTTCCTTCACCGTCTCATACTCATCTACATCCGCTACTTTAAAATACGCCTTTTCATACAGCGGATCGTCCTGTTCCACTTTTTCAGGAAAATGGAGATCTGTAAAAATAATATTTTCCGAACGGAATGTATCGCCGGACATATAGGGCTTTATACTTTCTTTTACCTGATAGATCCCGACAATTTCCGCTTCCTGCACAGGATCTTCCTCTTTGACGGGATGAAATTTCATGATATCGCCGACTTTTAGCTGATTCTTTTCTGCCAGTTCTTCGGAAATCACACATACATTCGCATCTTCCGGCGTCGTCATACGCCCTTCTTTTATGCTGACATTTCCAGAAAGAACATTGGAATCCATCGTCATATCCAGGTTCCCGACCAGCGTAACACCCCCAAAATCATTAGTCTGGTCGGTGTCCGGATCTTCAATCCTCTCAAAATTTTCCTGCTTTACAGCCGTCGGTGCTGTCGTGATATTGTAGGCAGAGATCCCTTCTGTTTCCGCAATCTTCTCAATATCGTCTAATTTAAGTGATTCAAAGGAATTATCCGTTGATACGCCCCATCCTTCCGCACCACCGATATTCGTTTTGTACGAATGTACTCCCGCATAACTTCCCTCTCCGTCTTCATATAATTCTGAGATTTTTTGACTTGCTTCCTCTAATCGGCGGGTTCTGTCCTCCGGATTACCTTCCAATAAAAAGCCTGCCCCGATTGCCTGCCTTGTACTGTCATTTACAGCGATATTGGCCGAACGGCTTGCCATACCGGAAAGAAAGAGAAGGCTGATGATACATACGACCATCAGAAGCAGGATACTCTTCACCGGTTTTCTAACGCAGGATCGGACTGCTCTTTCAAATAGATTCATCTTGTTATCCCTCCATTCGCGATAAAATATCTTTCGGATTTGCCCGGATCACCGGCACCAGAGATACCAGGACGGCAATGACAACAACCGCACTTCCAATCCCCAGCAGTAAAGCAATGTCGGCAAACTGTAAGGAAATGTCCAGAGAAATGTCTGTTGTCACTGAAGCAAGTAGTATACTTTGCAGTGCCTTTGCCGCCAATAATCCGAGTGCGCAGGCTCCGGTCATGGCAATCAGGAATAGAACTGCCGCCTCTAACAGTGCCTGCAAAAAAATAGTAAATTTTCGTTCGCCCATACTGAGAAATACAGCCATTTCTTTCTGTCGGCTCCGCATCCACATACACAGCAACAGAGAGACGATCACTGTACCGGTTATAAATGTAAGCATCCGCATCAATTCTACAACCCGTGTAATCTGTGTGAGCGGAGCTTTCATCTGCTGATATAATGCATCAGATGTAGTAACCTCGGCTTTATCCCGTAAAATATCCTGTACTTCTCCAGACAATGAACCTAAAAGATCTGGCTGTCCGGTATAAGCAGATACTTTATAAAAGCCGTCACCAAACAGCTCCAGATAAGCTGTATTGTCGATATAGATCTGATTTTCCACCCGGTAAACAGCAAGAGTGGACTTTTCCTGCCTGCTTTCGTTCCCGGCAAGATATTCACCGATAACCTCCACTGTAACCGTTTTACCGCTTTCCGTTTCAAAAGAAAGCTGACCCCCAAGCTGCAAACCGTTGGCATCTGCAAACCCGGCATTAACCACAGCACCATATTGTGTTTCCGGCGTTATCAATCCACCATCTGTAAGCCGATAGGACTGATCTTCAAAAGGACTGTCTATTTCCATATCATCAAAAGACTGCAGGCTGACTTTCAGATTGTCCTGCTCAGTGGAATCACTGGCGGTAACCGGAGAAAGATCTGTTAAGTACGCAGACTGCTGCCCCAGTCGGTTTACAGAAGTGACATTTGCTAAATTCTCAATCTTTTCTGCTTCCTTATCTGTAATCATGTTTGCAGTATCAGCAACTTCACATACCACTTTTGCTTTCGTTTTTTCCTGCATAGCTGCCTCAGTTCTTTCTGTAGCGTGCAGGATCATGTTTGTACTCAGGATCATACTGTTCACCAACAGAAAGATTAGCAACAGTAAAATTGATTTCGTGCGTTTCCTGATTAGATAAAGGAAACTTCTTTGATAAAAAGGCATTGTTCACCCCTCCTGTTACTGATACCGGGTAATCAGCACTTTTGCAGCATGGATCTCCCCGTTTTCCTGTGTTTCTCCATAGACAGCAACCGATGTTGACTTCTTGACATCCGATGAAGAGGCATCTTTCAGATTGACCGCTTGAGTATTTATATCTATATTTGCGATCTGAAATACACAGTCTTCCCCATAGGAAACCGTTGTACTTTCCATACCGCTTTCACTTTCCATGCCGGTTGCTACACCAACTGCTGTCTGTCCGTTATCTTTGGTCTGGTCAGCCATAACCTGAAAACTTCCCTCCTGAAAATCTGTAACAGAGCCGACTAATGCAGCAGAATCCAGCAATGATTGTGCCTCATTCGATGTATCTGTCGACTGACCGCCTTCCGGATTCTGACTGTATGAAGGGGCATCTGTGCCTGTATCTTTCTGGATATTTCCACACCCAGCCAGAGAAGCCGTACAGACTAAGATCAAAATAGCTTTCGTAAATTTCAAACGTTTCATTTTCCATTCCGCCTTTCTTTTTGTTTTCCCACTCATCTTACAGAAAAACTTCTCTAAAACTCCTCTAAAAATGAAACTATTTTCCCTTAGTTTTTAGAGAACTTTTAGAGGATTTCTCTGCTATACTTATACTGATAAAAAGAAAAAGGACAGGAGAGTTTATGAAAATACTTCTATTGGAAGACGATCTGGATCTCTGTCGCTCGATCCAGAATTTTCTCATTAAAAATGGGGATACCGTAGATGTTTGTAATGATGGAGAAACTGCTATGCTTTATGCATTGAATACGGACTGCGGCTACGAGCTCGCCATCGTTGACCGGATGCTTCCCGTGATTGACGGTCTTACTATCATCAAGACCATGCGGAGAAAGGGTATCCAGATTCCTGTGATCATTATTACGGGCATGTCTGCAATTGATGATCGGATTGACGGTCTGGACGGCGGAGCAGACGATTATCTAGTAAAACCTTTCCATATCAGAGAACTGATGGCAAGAATACGGGCACTCACCCGAAGATCCAAGGACACGCAGAATTTAAAGTTTCTGTCATATGCAGATCTTCAGTTTGACCGAGATAACCGGCGACTGCTATGTAATGGATATGAATTAGATCTCTCAGCCAAAGAAACCGACCTGATGTATACGCTGATGAAACAGCCGGATACAACTTTTTCCCGGGAACAGTTAATCTTAACTGTCTGGGGAATCGATTCTGATATCGCGCCCGGAAATGTTGACAATTACATCTCATTTCTTAGAAAGCGTTTGAAAGAGCTGAAAAGCTGCTGCGTTATCAAAACAATATATGGAACAGGATACAGATTGGAGAACGGAGATGCTTAAAAGATTATTGAACAGGCTTCATATTATTATGACGGGAATCCTGATGGTGCTCATCACACTGATTTTATCCTTTACCTTCTGGAACACGTATCAGTCAGCCAAAACCGCCGATGTAACCTATATCCAGCGCATGGCTTCCCTTATCATCTATCAATTAGAAGCCGATACCGAACAGCCGGAGACTGTTCTCTCTGATTATGAAGAACAGATGAATGTATACACCGCTCTCCAGGATTCAGAAGGTTCGCTATTATATCAAAGTGATGCTGACTTTCCAACAGATTTCAGCGTTCTTTTAAAGAAAGCAGGGCAAAGCATCGGTATCGAAAATGCTGCCGGCTCCTCTGACGCAAGACAGATTACGGAGCAGGGTGGTTATATAGAATTAGAAGGGCTGCATCACGATCACTACTATGCCATCCCAGCCACAATCAGCACACAGGGAGGCAACAGCTTTTCTCTTACTCTTGTTTATCCAAAAAGCTCTGCTATGGAACTATTTCTGGGCCAGGCGCCTTTGTATCTGGGGATATGGTTGATTTCTTTTGTCGTTATTTTGTTTGTCAGCCGTTTTCTTTTGAAAAAAGCCTTTACCCCTAGTGAAGAAATGATCAAAAGCCAGAAAGATTTTGTGGCTGCAGCTTCTCACGAACTGAAAGCTCCGCTTGCTGTGATCATGGCAAATGCAGAAGCTCTGCAGTGTATGCAGGACCATGACAGCAGTGACCCGCAGACACAGTCCTGTCTGGATGTCATTGACGTAGAATGCAGCCGGATGTCTCGGCTTGTACGGGATATGTTGCTGCTTGCCTCAACAGACGCCGATAAATGGACCATCCAGAAAAGCGAGATCAATGTGGATACCCTGCTGATTACACTGTACGAAGCCTATGAGCCGGTATGCATCAGTAAAAAGATAAGATTGGAGCTCAATCTGAGTGAAGATGCGTATCCGTTCCTTTCTTCTGACCGGGAACGGCTCTTCCAGATCCTGAGCATTTTTCTGGATAATGCGGTCTGCTATTCCCCGGAAGGCAGTTCATTGCAGATTCAGGCTTCTTTAAAAGAAAAGAAGCTGATTTTTTCTATCATAGATCACGGAAAGGGGATTCCGGCAGAGGATAAGCCATTTATCTTTGACCGCTTTTACCGCGGGGATAAATCACGTACAGACAAATCTCATTTTGGTCTGGGATTAAGCATCGCAAAAGAACTGGCAAGAATGCTAGATGGGGAAATCGGCTTTAAGGATACGGAAGGCGGAGGAGCAACGTTCTTTTTGAGGCTCCCAATTAAAAAATATGCAAAAAATACCGGAGTCTGATGCTTCTTACTCATGAGCTCCGGTATTTTATTTGATCTATCATTATAATTTCCGGTAAAATTTCCTCGTCGCCTGTTCGTCAAAGTATGCTGTGCCTTTATCTTTTTTCAATATTAATTATCTTTTGTATCCAGCCACGATAAAATGATTCTTCATGAGAAACCAACAGTACTGTTCCCGGGAAATTTATAAGAGCCGACTTTAATGCATCTTTTGCCTGGATGTCTAAATGATTTGTCGGCTCATCCAGAATCAGGAAGTTACACGGTGTTAAGGTAAGCAGACACACCTTGACTTTCGCCTGCTCTCCGCCGCTAAGCGTTCCAATTGGCTGAGTTGCAAGTTTACTTGAAATCCCACACTTCGCCAAATGCTTGCGAATCTCTTTTATAACTATATCTGGATTCGCATTAGCGACAATCTGTATCGGTGTCTGTTCAGCATCTTCCCACGCTAAATCCTGCTCAAAATATCCTATCCTGACCTGATCTGAAAATATAAAGCTGCCCTGCATGGATGGAATCTTTCCAATTAATGTTTTCAGCAGTGTAGATTTCCCAATCCCATTAAAACCGGTAATCACCACCTTCTGCCCGCCCATTATATTAAACTCAATATCAGACAGAACAGGATAGTGATACCCCACTGCGAGCTGCTTCACCAGAAGATGCTCTGTATTTGTCAATGGCAAAACAGGAAAGTGAAAGTGCGGAATAATCTCTTTCTGATCTAAAGCTTCCATTTTATCCATTCGGTCAAGCTGCTTTTGTCGTCCTCTCGCCATTTTTGATTTTCTCCCAGCAATATTCTTTCTGATGAATTCTTCCGTTTTCCTGATTTCCTTCTGCTGAGCTGCATATTGTCGGATATAATCCTCACGCAGCATTGTTTTCTTCCGTAAAAAATCAGAATATGTGCCATAATACTTTGTTATCGTCCTATTGTCTATATCACAAATATGGTTTGCTATTTTGTCCAAAAAATCATAATCATGGGAAACAACTAAAAAGGCATTATCTAAAGCAGACAAGTATTCTGCAAGCCAAGCCACATGGGCTTTGTCCAGAAAATTAGTCGGCTCATCCAGCAGCAGCACGTCCGGTTTCTCAAGCAATAGCTTCGCTAAAATCACTTTCGCACGCTGACCACCGCTCATTTCAGAAATATGCCGATCAAGCCCAATGGCAAGAAGCCCTAAGCCATTTGCAACACGCTCTATCTTAGTTTCTATTGAATAGAAATCCTGCTTTTCCAGTTGCTCCTGGCAGGAAGCAGCGAGCTCCAGACATCTCATATCTCCACTGGCTGCTTTTTCATATAACTCCATCACTTCTGCTTCCATTTTGTATAACTTTACGAAAGCTGTTTTTAGAAATTCTTTCATCGATAATGAGGCATCGATTTCAGCATACTGATCTAAATAACCTATGGTAGTATTCCGTTTCCATATAATACGGCCTTCATCCGGCAGAACCTGCCCTGTACATATTTTAATCAAAGTGCTTTTGCCGGCACCATTCTGACCAACAATTCCGACATGATCACCTTTATTCAGAAGAAAACCCGCATTTTTATAAAGTATATTCTCTCCAAAAGAATGTGTTAATCCATCTATCTCTAATAAACTCATTTTTTAATCCTTTCTATCTGCAAAATAAAAAAGCAGAAGACTAAAATACACGAATGTATCTGCCTTCTGCCTTTATACAATGACGCAAAAAACAAAAGGCCGTGAACAAAACATTGTCCACAGCCCTGCACTCTGTCATCACACGGAAAGCCAGCTTCTTAAAAAAGGGTATAAAACTCCCCTGATACTCTTCTGTGACTTTCCGATGAAATCCAAATACGCAATTTATACGCTATACTCTGTACAATGTTTCATCGTATTTGATTGTACAGAGTTAAGTTTCTGCTTACGCTGATCTGTTAACCTAAAACCCATCTATTTTCTCCTTCCGGAAACCATAATTTCGAATTTGATAATACTATGATGGATTTCAATTGTCAATCATCAGTATTAATCAAAGAAAGGGCTCACTTCTCCCTGCTCTACTGTCCTTTCGTTAATGTGTGAAGCAAAACTGATTTTTCCCCTTCCGTTTCAGTGAGCAGCACTTCAACAGCCTTTTTATCTGGACTGTACTGAACTCGTATTTCAGGTTCTTTCCCTTCATCTCTCAGAGTAATCTTAATTCCAGCGGATTCCCTCTCCTGCTCTGTTTCTGCTTCTATTGCTCCCATAGGCGTATCTATAAATAAAACGCATCTGCTAATTCCCATATATATTATAATCCTTCCTCTATATATAAAGTATACTATAGAAATAAGCACACTTTTTATTTTAGATATTTTAGCATGTTTATTGCTGTTAAGCAATGAAATCGTAATTTTCTAAATATCTATCAGCATTTGTTTGAAAGGTAAAAAAGCGACCTTGAAACGTCTTCCATGACCGCCGTGTTTTTTGAAAGAAATGGTTTCTGAGATGCAGGCAACGATACTGGTCACTACATCAGTAACCAATACTTCCTCTCTATATAAATTTTCACATCAGCCAAAGTCTAGAGTTTATTTTAATAGTGCAAATCTCCGGCATCCGCTCCTCTGGAAATTCAATTGCCATTTGTTTCTTCAGAGTGTCCCAGCTCCTTC
>DWWO01000058.1 GCA_019119675.1 Candidatus Mediterraneibacter faecipullorum
CCGAGACCTTGGCGACCGCTTACAATCCCGGAATGTGCCTTTTGGCACTTTCGGTGATTACATTGTCAGGAGAATTTCATTATTCTCTGTGAGCAGTTCTTCAGGTATGTAATTGTCAGGCAGTGCTTTCCCGTTCAGAGTCATATTCCTGCATCCGGATTCACGGCGATCCGGATTTTCAACCCGGATGTGGAGATGTTTCCCGCGGAAATCTTTATCCATCTCAAAGGAATCCCAGCATTCAGGTACTGCCGGCGCGATTCGGATTCCGCTCAGATCCGGCCGGAGTCCGAGGATTCCTTCCACGCATCCGACCATCACGGTGGAAGCGGTTCCTGTCAGCCAGTGCACGTGGGAGCGGCCGAAATGACTGCTTGCCGGTCCTTCTGTAAACTGCCCGTAGCAGTAGGGCTCAAGATGGCGGATCTCGGCCCGGTCATTCTGAGCGGCAGGCGCATTTTCTGTAAAATATTCGAATGCACGGTTTCCATGTCCTCTGAGAGCCTCTGCAAGGATCAGCCAGCCCTGAGACTGGGAGAAAATTCCGGCGTTTTCTTTTGTGCCCTGATTGTAGATCACGGCAAGCGCACCGTCAAATGCGTGCGCATGGTAAGGCGGATCCATCAGGATGGCGCCGTATGCGGTGTTAAGTCTTTGATACACATTTTCCAAAGCGGCATCTGCCTGCTCTTCGGATGCAAGACCGCTGATGACAGCCCAGCTCTGTGGATTCAGCCACATATTTGCCTCCGGATCCGTTGCTGCGCCGATGCGCTCGCCCATCTCGGTATAGCCCCGGATGAAACGGTCGTTATCCCAGCACAGCTTCTGGATCTTCTGTCCGATTTCTTCCTGTTTTTCCTCAAGATAGCGGATGTATTCGCTGTCCTGTTTATAGACGGCAAATTTTTTTAATATAGTCATTGCATAATAGAACTGCAGTGCGACAAAGGAGGATTCTCCTTCTGCTCCGAGGCGGAGGCAGTCATTCCAATCCGCATATAATCCGGCAGGCATACCGTGGGGGCCCAGATGGTCAAATGAAAACTGTACGGCACGTTTCAGATGGTCATAAACGCTTCCCTCGCCTTTGTTGGCAAATGGGATGACTTCATCGAGAAATGCGGTATTTCCGGTTTCCGCAATGTATTTGTAAACTGTCGGGAACAGCCAGAGGGCGTCATCCGCGCGGTAGGCGGGATGGCCTGTCTCCCGGACATAGGAGGCGTCATCCGGTGTATCTTCGTGCCCCGGATTGTGGGTGAATTTTACAAGCGGAAGACCGCCGCCGTTATCTACCTGTGCCGAGAGCATGAAGCGGATCTTCTCGTATGCCATTTCAGGGGCGAGATGGATGATTCCCTGAATATCCTGTACGGTATCCCGGTAGCCGTAGCCGTTTCGGAGTCCGCAGTAAATGAAGGATGCCGCTCTTGACCAGACAAATGTGATGAAGCAGTTATAGGCATTCCATGTGTTGATCATAGTATTGAAGGCAGGATCCGGAGTACTGATCTTCAGATGATCCAGCTTTGCATACCAGTCTGCTTTCAGCGTATTGATTTCCTGTCTGACTTGTCCGGCCGGATCGGTGTAGGAGCTTATAATGGCTTCCGCTTCCGTAGAGGGCTTCATACCGAGAAGGAAGAGCACGGTTCTGGATTCGCCGGGAGCCAGAGCGACGGTACAGGAGAGAGCGCCGCAGGAATTCTCATTGTAGCTGGTTACATTTCCCAGGTCAGCAGAGATTACACCCTGCGGATTACCGTATCCGTGGTATTTCCCGAGAAAAGCCTCCTTATCTCCGCAGTATGAGGAGACTTCTGCTCCTGCAAGACCGAAGAATCGCTCGGTTACCTTTTTATCATCTACTTCTTCATCCTCTCTCAGTGCATCGAGATTGCCGTGGATCTGCTGGATGATCCGGTTCTTCTCAAATAATGTGCGGGTGATGAACAGGGAGTACTGGAGATTTACCTGATCCTGTTCGTAATTACTGTGGTTTGTGAACTCTGCATATCCTGTAAGGGTAAGCTCACGTGCGCAGTCTGATTCGTTAGTCACGGAAAGCGCCCATACCTCATAGGATTTACCAAGCGGAACATAGTAGTCAGCCTCAGAATGTATGCCTTTGTAATCTGCGAGCATTCTTGTATACCCCATGCCGTGACAGCATCTGCTCTGATACTGTTCCGTATCTTTTCCTACCGGCTGCCATGAGGCTGACCAGTAATCTCCGGAAGCATTGTCACGGATATAAATATAGCGTCCCGGCTGGTCAAACTGGTTAAATATGTATCGGAGGATACGTCCGTTTGCACCTGATCTGGCAAAACTGTATCCGCCTGCATTGTTTGAGATGATCGCTCCGTACTCTGGTGATCCCAGATAATTTACCCAGGGGGAGGGAGTGTCCGGACGGTCAATCACATATTCCCGTTCTTTATCGTCAAAATATCCATATTTCATAAGCTTATTCCTGTCCTTTCAGTTGGTTTTAAATGAGTTTTACAATTACGCGGTGACAATCATCCGAAAGCGTATCCAGTATTCTGCGTGTGATAATAACGTGTCCGAGGTCGTCTGTCGGAAGCTGCTGCCCTTCGCAGACAGCCGAGAATACTGTGTATGTTCCGCTGTCTTTCCGGTTTGGATTTTCATAGATGATTTCAAGGTTCTTCCCGGCGAAAACAAGGCTGACAGACGCTTCCCCCTGCTCGTCGAACTGCTCGGCCATAAGCTGGGGAGCAAGGATGAGATCGCCTGCCTGTCCCCGGACGCCGAAGACCTGGGTGATCATGGTCATCATGAACCAGCTTGCGGCTCCTGTCAGATAGTGATACATTCCGCGGCCGTCGGAGCGGAAATATTCCGGTATACCAGGATAGATGCGGCTGGTGTCAAAATCCAGAGCGGTATCTGCCAGTGTTTTCAGTGCTTTCCACCCTTCCTTCGCAAAACCGCGGCGGTACAGTGCGTTGGCATACATCACTGTCATATGTGAGAATACGGCTCCATTTTCTTTTTCACCGTATGCAAAGCCGAACATACGCCCCATGTCGAATTTAAGTTCATGGAAATCCGTGTTCAGCCTGTAACCACCGATTTCTTTTCGGTAGAGATAGCGGTCTGCGCTGTTTACGATTCTGCGGATCTGTTGTTCGGAAGCGACGTTTCCCATAATGGAGAAGACCTGTCCTGTAAGCATCATGCGAACCTCATTCGGGAAAAATCCTTCCACTGCACGGCCATGATCATCGTAATAGCTGTTAAACCACCCTTCATCCGTTCCTCCGTCGATCCATTCGTGATTCTGGAGATGTTCCGTGAGCCAGTCGGCCTTGCGCTCCAGATTTTCCGCCAGCTCGGACAGGCGGACGGCAATGCGTCTGCCGCTGATCCGGTGCCGGCAGCGTTGGGTATAACTTGCGAGTAATTTCTTTTTTGCCTCTATGTTCTCAAATAATCCGGTATCGTCATTGAGCAGGATCTGCAGTTCTTCAATCAGTTCTGCTTCGGCTCCGGGAGAGCGGCTTTCAAGAAGCCGGATCATTGAGGCGAGCTCACGGAGATTTCCTGCATAGGCGCAGGTAAAAGCGACGCTTTCCCCGTGTTCGGGAGCCATATCCAGAGCATCGTTCCAGTCAGCTCCCCGCAGGCGGTAAATGTTATGATCACCGACCTCGTAAAAGGCAGTCAGCTGCTGGATCAGAAGATGTTCTAATATGGTTCCGGTATAAATATCATTGCCCTCTGTGCGAAGCAGGCTGCCCTGTCCGGCGTCCCACAGGGCATCGATCTGTGTTCCTCTGTCTGCCTGAGCATCCTTAAAATAAGAGGCCTGTCTGTTCAGAATATCGATATCCCCGGTCTGGTCAATATAGAGTTTCGTAGTCATTTGCGGCCAGAGCGCGTGATCCATCCATACCCGTGCGATTCCGTTGCGGTCCGCGATGAAATTGCCGTCCCCGTCTCCGATGATCGTTGCGTTTGTTCCGTCGATCCGTACTCCGCCGAAGTTTTTCTCTATCATCTGTCCCACTCCGCAGGGATCCATGAGAAGGAGAGAGAGACAGTCCTGCCAGAGATCCCGCCATCCCCGTCCGCCTCGTCCGTAATCGTGATGGGGCAGAAAAGAACATCCGAACAGACGCCGGAGGAACGGCTGGAAACAGATCCATTTCATCAGCCGGTCAAAATCGGCGTCTCCGGTATGAAATCCCGTGTTGACTTTCTCTTTCCACCATGATTTCGTTATCTCTAGAGCCTTTATCACTTTGTCCGAAGTATTGTATTTTTCAAAAATGCGATTAATGTCCGCTTCGTTGTCTTCCACCCCGAGCAGCAGGATATATTCTGCTTTACCGCCGGGAGAAAGTTTGAGTTCCGGAAAACGGAAAGCACCCATTGCTTCTTTGCCTGCGGCGGAAGAGCCTGAAGGTACACCGGAGAAGTTTTCATAGATGGCACGGGGATGTGTGTAAGTGCCTCCTTCTCCAAGAAAATCTTCTACAGTTGGATAGAAACTTTCCGGATTCTGGCCGTTGCCGCTGCAACCGTATACATAATAGATCTTTGTATTGGGGCGATGTCCTCGCTCGTCAAAGGACATTGTCGGACGTACAAGGATTCCGTAAGAATCTGTCCTGATACGGTGGAGCATGGAAGTTACATTTCTGTGATCCCTGATATTATCAGCACTCCTTCCGTAGATCGGAATTGCGGCGTAAGGAATCAGATTCTTAATACTGTTTGACTGGTTACGGACAGTAATGTACATAATCTCTACATTATCGTTTACGGGAATAAAAGAAGTAATCCGTGTCTCAAGAGACAGAGAAGAAGAGATCCTTTCCAGTGTATGCCACATGAATCCGGCTGTGACTCGACTGTGATCCTGAAAATCCGTAAATTTTGATGCTTCCTGTTCCGCAGAAGCACCTGCCGCTGAGAAAACTTTTCCGTTTTCACATACCAGCCAGAAATTCCTGACAGAACGGTTATTATGAAGATTCTCTGCGCTGACAGGTTCTAATAAGAAGGTTTCCTGATCCGTCTTAGAATCACCGCCCAGATTTGGAGTAAGGGAACTTTTCAAACCTGTTTCTGATGCCAGCGGAAAATAAAGATAACTAGTATTTTCCGGTTGTTCTATCGAAAAACTGCCGTATTCATCAATAAACTGCAGATGTTTCATTTTGCGTCTCCTTTCATGATTCATTATTTATTATTCTATGGGGAATTATATAAGAAACTGAGTATGGCAAAAATCAGAAAAGCAGGCAAAAATATCAGAATCATGACCTAAAATAAAAAAACACCCAAAACGGGTCATGAATCTGACATTTTTTTGAAATTTATAATATATTGAGGCATGAAATTGAGCTATAATTTCTCCATCGCAGGCAGGGCGGGAGTCCTGCAGATAATAAAATACAGGAGGAATGAACAATGAAAAAGAGAGTATTTGCTGCTTTAATGGCGGCAGTCACAGTGGCAGGACTGCTGGCAGGCTGTGGCGGAGGATCCGATGCCGGAACAGGAGGAGCTGAAACCGGCGAAGAGGGGAAGATCATCAACATTTACAGCTGGAATGATGAATTCCGCACCCGTCTGGAAGCTGTCTATCCGGAAGTCGAGAGCACTTCCGACGACGGAACAGTGACTACATTGAAAGACGGAACAGAGATCCACTGGGTGATCAATCCGAACCAGGACGGCGTCTACCAGCAGAAACTTGACGAAGCGCTTATGAACCAGGCGGACGCGGCGGCAGATGATAAGATCGATATTTTCTTATCAGAAACAGATTATGTATATAAGTATACAGATGCAGAAGCCGATGTAGCCATGCCGCTGACAGATCTTGGAATTGATCCGGACACGGATCTGGCAGACCAGTATGATTTCACCAAGACGACAGCTTCTGACCGTGAA
>DWWO01000059.1 GCA_019119675.1 Candidatus Mediterraneibacter faecipullorum
TACGCCGCGACCGAGTGAAAACGTGTGCGCTAACAATACATACCTCCCGGCGAACACTTTATCAATCCGAAAAATCTGAATTACTCTGACACAACAGAAAGTCCCAGTTCCTCGAGCTGCTTCTCATCCGCCGGTGTCGGAGCCTCTGTCATCAGGCAGGAGGCATCTTTGATCTTCGGGAATGCGATAACGTCGCGGATGCTGTCCTGTTTTGCCATGAGCATGACAAGACGGTCCAGTCCGTAGGCGAGTCCTGCGTGCGGCGGCACTCCGTACTTGAATGCTTCAAGAAGGAAACCGAACTGGCTGTGAGCCTGCTCTTTCGTAAATCCGAGTGCTTCGAACATTTTCTCCTGAATATCATTCTGATGGATTCTGACGCTTCCGCCGCCAATCTCGTTTCCGTTGAGAACGATATCGTAAGCCTTCGCGCGAATCTTGCCGAGCTCTCCCTTGTCCAGAAGCGGCAGATCCTCCTCCATCGGCATAGTAAACGGATGATGCATGGCAAGATAACGCCCCTGCTCATCACTCCACTCAAACTGCGGGAATTCCGTGATCCATACGAAACGGTACTCATTCTTGTCAAGCAGTTCGAGCTGTTTCGCAAGCTCCACACGGAGTGCTCCCAGAGAATCCCATACAACTTTATTCTTATCAGCCGCGAACAGGAGCAGGTCGCCCGGCTGTCCGTCCATAGCTTTGATCAGCGCATCCATCTCCTCCTCGCTCATGAACTTCGCGAAAGAGGATTTCACTGTGCCGTCTTCCTGGATCGCAATATATGCAAGGCCTTTTGCGCCGTAATCTTTCACGAACGCAGTCAGCTTGTCGATCTTCTTTCTCGGCATGCCGCCCTGTCCCTTGGCATTGATACCACGGACGCTTCCGCCGTTCTCGATCGCACCTGTGAACACGCCGAAGCCGCAGCCTTTTACTACGTCGGTCACATTGGTCAGTTCCATACCGAAACGCAGGTCCGGCTTATCGGAACCGAAGCGGTCCATAGCCTCCTGCCATGTCATTCTCTGGATCGGAAGCTGTACATCTACGTCCAGCACGTCCTTAAATAGTTTCGCAAGATATCTTTCATTGACGTCGATCACATCATCTACATCCACAAAAGACAGCTCCATATCGATCTGTGTGAATTCCGGCTGTCTGTCGGCGCGCAGGTCCTCATCGCGGAAACATCTGGCGATCTGGATATAGCGGTCGAAACCGGAGCACATCAAAAGCTGCTTGTAAAGCTGCGGTGACTGGGGCAGCCCGTAGAAGCATCCCGGATGGATACGGCTCGGAACGAGATAGTCTCTCGCCCCCTCCGGCGTTGTCTTGCCGAGCATAGGCGTCTCAATCTCGAGGAATCCCTCTTCTGCGAAAAACTGACGTGTCAGAGTCATGACCTGGCTCTTCATCATCAGGTTTCGCTGGATATCCGGTCTGCGCAGGTCGAGGTAGCGGTATTTCAGGCGTACCTCTTCCTTCGTCTTACAGTTCTCTTCCACCTGGAACGGCGGTGTCAGTGACTCGGAGAGAATGCGCAGTTCACTGGGGAGCACTTCAATCTCGCCGGTCGCCATCTTCTCGTTGACAGCGCCGGAACGCTTCGCCACTTCACCCACAATAGCGACTACATATTCAGAGCGGAGAGATGCCGCTTTCTCAAGGAGCGCCGCATCTGTCTTTCCCTCTTCACACACAACCTGAATGATACCGGAACGGTCGCGCACATCGATAAACACGAGTCCGCCCTTGTTCCTGTTTTTCTGCACCCATCCCATAATGGTCACAGTCTCACCCACATTAGCCGCGGAGAGCTCCCCGCACCTGTGAGTCCTCTTAAGTCCCTGCATTGATTCAGCCATTGTACACCTCCGTAATATCTGTATATCCCTGTTCTGCAAGCTGTTCCTTCTGGAACTTCTTGTTCTTCTTCATATTCATGATCATGACCTGCATTCCGCCTGCACGGTCTGCTTTTGCCTGCTCCAGCACTTCAAGCAGCTTCTCCCGGGAGATTTTCTTCTCCAGAAGGTAGGCTTTCTTCGGCCTGCTCGTCGGCACCTGATAGCCGCGCTCGAGAAGAAGCATTACGATACGCTCGAATCCGATGGAAAATCCCACTGCCGGCGTATCCTGGCCGGTAAATTTCCCGATCATCTTGTCATAGCGTCCGCCGCCTCCTACCGAACCGCCGAACTCGTCCATGGAAATCTCGAAAATCGTGCCAGTGTAGTAGGACATGCCGCGCACGAGCGTGGGGTCGAACTTCATGCGGAAGTCCGCCTCTTTCTCCTGCTCCACACAGCTGATGATCATTTCCAGCCCATCCGCCGCCTCAGGCGCAAGATAGCCCTGTAATTTCTCCTTACACATGCGGACGCCCTCAACATCGCCCGTAATCTCTTTAAAAAGTTCAAGATACTTCTCAACCGATTCTTCCGCATAACCGTTCTCCTTCAGCTCTGCCGCCACGCCGTCCAGACCGATCTTGTCCATCTTGTCCAGCGTAATGAATACGCTGTCGTAGTCTTCCTCTTTAAAGCCGCTGTAGGCCGCCATCGCCTTTAAGAACCTTCTGTCGTTGATGCGGATCGTAAAGTTGTGGAAATCCAGTTTCCCGAGGAGGGTCGTTGTTGCCAGGATCAGTTCGATCTCCGCCAGGTTGGACGTCTCGCCCAGAATATCGATATCACACTGCATAAACTGACGGAAACGCCCTCTCTGCGGCCTGTCCGCGCGCCATACATTTCCCATCTGCAGCGCCTTAAAGGGAGCCGGCAGCTCATTTGCATGGTTTGCATAGTAACGGGAAAGCGGCACGGTCAGATCGTAGCGCAGTCCTCCGTCCACGAGATCAGCCTCTTCCTTCGCCTCGTTGATCCTGAGTTTCTCGCCTCTCTTTAAAATCTTGAAGATCAGCTTCTCATTGTCTCCGCCCTGCTTGCTGCACAGATTTTCGATGTGTTCTACGCAGGGAGTCTCTATGGATGAGAATCCGAATGTCTTGTATGTGTCCTTGATCAGGCTGATAACATAATCCCTGACCTCCATTTCGGACGGCATCATGTCCTTCATGCCCGTGACCGGTTTCTTCTTCAGCGCCATAACCATTCTCCTTTTCGTTCTATCATTTCATCGATCCGCGCGATGTAATCGTTGATGCTCTTCACGTTTTCCGCGCGGACCAGATTTACTTCTTTTCCGCCATCCTTTATGATCGGGTTCTGCAGCAGGATCTTTGTAGATGCTCCCGCTCCCGCGGCAAGGATGGTCTGTTTTTCTTCCATAATCAGTATATTGTATATTCCGGCTTTGTCAAGTTCTGCATAGCCCACATTTTCAAAATTGCCGGCAATATTTTTCTGGCGGTACAGATAATAGGGAAGCAGTCCCATCCTGCGGGCACTTTCGTATGCTTTCTCAACCATCCCCGAGATCTCCGCGTGGAGATCTGCCGGACGCCCCTCCTGTCCGAACCTTGCCGCACGCTTGATCGCGAGAGCATGGACGGTCAGGCTGTCGGGATGCAGCGCTTCGACCTGGCGGAGAGTGTCTTCCATATCTTCCACCGTCTCGCCGGGAAGTCCGGCGATCAGATCCATATTGATATTGTCAAATCCAAGCCTTCGTGCCAGCTTAAATGCCGTCACAGTCTGCTCGACCGTGTGGCGCCTGCCCACCAGATCCAGCGTCTTCTGCTGCATGGTCTGGGGATTAACGGAAATACGGCTCACAGGGTACTCTCTGATCACCGAAAGCTTCTCTTCCGTTATGCTGTCCGGCCTGCCCGCCTCTACAGTAAATTCCAGCACGCCGGAGAGGTCAAAGCATTCCGTGACCGTATCAAGCAGCCGCTTCAGCTGCTCTGGTTCAAGCGTAGTGGGGGTTCCCCCGCCGATATAGACCGTGTCCGGAACTCTCCCCTCCGCTCTGGAACCGATATAGCGGATTTCCCTGATCAGTGCGTCAAGGTAAGCGTCCACCCGGTCTTTCCACTGTCCGATAGGCGATGAACTGAAAGAACAGTAAGAACACACACTGGGGCAGAAAGGAATTCCTACATACAGACTGAATCCTTTTTCACAGTCCAGTCTGGACAGGAGGGCATTCTCCCGTGCCGCGACCTCTGCCGCAAGGGAAGCTTTCTCCGGACTCACACAGTATTTCTTCATCATAAAACGTGCCGCCTCCTCTTCCGAAGCGCCGTCCTCCAGCTGCTCCATGGGGATCTTCGTAGGGCGCACTCCGGTCAGCGTACCCCACGCGAGCGTCCTCCCCGTCTCTTCTGTCAGATACAGGTACAGCCGCCTGGTCACTTCCTTCTTCACAGCCTGCTCTCTTTCCTCTTCGGAGAAGAACTTCTGTCCTTCAAGCACTGCATCCACCTCTTCCGGTGCAAGGGAAAAGCAAGAGCCTCCCGGCAGCCTGACTGCCATAAGAGGTTCCTGCTTTTCCTCTACTTTCTGTATGATCTCCTCGCCCGGAAAAAATGATTTCACAATGTGATATGCATTATAGGTATACTTATTTTTTTTACTCGATATCCCGATCATTGTTATCTCGTCCCATTTCCCCGATATTACTCTGCAGCATCCCTGCTACAGGAACGGATTATATTTCTTCTCATATCCTACTGTTGTCTCTTCCATATGCCCCGGATACACCCTTGTCTCATCCGGAAGCACAAGAATCCTTTCCTTAACAGAGCGCACCAGCGCGCCCATGCTTCCCGTGGGCAGATCTGTACGTCCCACTGACGCCCGAAAGAGCGTGTCTCCGCTGAACAGTACTTTTTCCTCTGCGATGTAATAACAGCATCCGCCGATCGTATGCCCCGGCGTCTGGATCACCTGAATATTCATTCCCGCGATCTGCAGCAGGTCTCCGTCCTTGACAAACTGTGCTCCGGTAAATGTATACGGCTGTCCGAGCATCCCTGCGGACGAGTTCATCTGCGCGTTTTCAAGAAGCTCTTTTTCGGCTCCGCATGCATAGACCTGGACAGGAAACTCTTCCAGGAAACGGTCGAGCCCCATAATATGGTCGAAATGTCCGTGAGTGAGCAGTACCGCTCTCACTATCAGCCCTGCATTTTTAATGTGGCTTACCAGTTCCGGAGGGCAGGCTGCCATATCCACGATGAAACATTCCATCGTATCTTCATTTCTCACAATATAGCAGTTCGTCCCCACCGGACCAAGTACAAATCTTTCTATCTTCATCTCCATAATCTCCTGTGACGGTCTGTCAGCCCGTCGTCCTCTCAATATCGATCACGCTCTCGATCTGTCGAAGCTTCTTGATCACCACTTCAAGCTGCTCGCGCCCCTGAACGATGAATCCCATATCCAGAGTAGCCGTTCCCTTCTTGCTCGTGCGGATATTGACGGACTTCACATCGATCTTCTCTTCCGTGAAAACTTTCGTCACATCCATCAGAAGTCCCTGTCTGTCGTCGGCATACATCTTGAGTTCAGCGAGATACTGTCCTCCGCCCTCTGTATCGGATGTATCCTCCCACTCGGCATCGATCAGTCTCTCCCGCTCGGCATCAGAGAGATGAAGCATATTCACACAGTCCGTCCGGTGGATAGACATTCCTCTTCCGCGGGTAACAAAACCGACGATCTCATCTCCCGGCACCGGATTACAGCATTTGGAGAAACGTACTGCCATATCGTTGATCCCCTTGACCACAATACCGCTCTTAGACCTCGCAATATGGACTTTCTGCCGGTTTGCCTCTGAAATCTTCTCAAGGATCGTCTCGTCCGTGATCTCTTTTTTATGTTCTTTCTCGTACTCTTCCTGCAGCCGGTTTACCACCTGGCCTTCCTTCAATCCGCCGTGTCCGATGGCTGCAAGGACTGCATCCCAGTCACGGAAACCATATTTCTTCTGTACGATCTGCTGGTATTTCGGTTTCAGGATATTGAGCAGGTCGATACTCTTACTGCGGCAATAGGAGCTGATCAGCTCTTTTCCCCGGATAATATTGTCTTCTTTAAACTCTTTCTTGAACCACTGGTTGATCTTATTCTTCGCCTGTGTACTCTTGACAATGTTAAGCCAGTCACGGCTCGGTCCCTTTGAGTTCTGGGATGTAAGGATCTCGATCCTGTCACCGTTCTGGATCTTATAATCAATATTTACAAGCTTTCCGTTTACTCTGGCCCCGACCATCTTATTGCCTACCGCGCTGTGGATCGCATATGCGAAATCCACCGGTGTGGAGCCGTTCGGCAGATTCTTTACGTCGCCGTTTGGCGTGAAGCAGTAGACGTCTTCTGCAAACAGGTCCAGATCGCCTTTCAGCAGGCTTAAGAATTCCCGGTTATCAGACATGTCTCTCTGCCACTCAAGGATCTGGCGCAGCCAGTTGAGCTTTGCCTCCTGGGATGCCATACTCTTCGCTGCATCCGAACCTTCCTTGTATTTCCAGTGGGCTGCGATACCGTATTCGGCAGTCTTGTGCATTTCCTCGGTACGGATCTGGATCTCAAAAGGCTGTCCTGACGGTCCCATCAGCGTTGTATGCAGCGACTGGTACATATTCGGCTTCGGCATGGCAATATAATCTTTAAACCGTCCCGGAATAGGGGTATACATCTCGTGGATCACGCCAAGCGCTCCATAACAGTCTTTCACCGAATCAACAATGATGCGCACTGCAAACAGATCGTACACCTGATCCAGTGTCTTGTTCTGGTTAACCATCTTTTTATATATACTGAAGAAATGCTTCACACGTCCGTAGACTTTCGCCCTGATATGGGCATTCTTCATATGCTTCGATACTTCCGCAACGATCTGCTGGACGAACTCTTCCCTCTCCGTCTTGCGCTCATTCAAGTCTTTCACGAGCTGATAGTAGACATCCGGCTTCCAGTATTTCAGCGACAGATCGTCAAGTTCTGTCTTAATCTTGGAAATACCAAGCCTCTGCGCGATCGGCGCGTAGATATCCATCGTCTCACGGGCTTTCTCCTGCTGTTTCGCCGGAGTCATAAACTCCAGCGTGCGCATATTGTGAAGCCGGTCTGCCAGTTTGATTATGATAACGCGGATATCCTTTGCCATGGCAAGAAACATCTTACGCAGATTCTCAGCCTGTACTTCGAGTTTATCCTGAGAATAACTGAGCTGTCCCAGCTTCGTGACGCCGTCCACGAGAAGAGCTACTTCCTCGCCGAATTCCTTCGTAATATCATCCAGCGTCATTGCCGTATCTTCCACCGCGTCATGCAGCATGCCCGCTACGATCGTTTCCTTATCCATCTCAAGATCCGCAAGGATAATCCCCACCCATAAAGGATGAATGATATACGGTTCACCGGATTTCCGCACCTGATCCTTATGCGCTTCTTTCGCGATCCTGTATGCCTTCTCGATCATCGAAATATCCGTTGAAGGATGGTATTTTCTCACTCTTGCCACCAGCGCCTGATACAGCTGTTCCGGGTCCTGATAATCCTCGGGAGCCTTTACCGCATGGCCGTCCACGACCTCAAGATTCTTATTGAGCTGTTCATATTCAAGAGTTCCCGCCATATCACTACCCCCTTGCACTGTTACGTTTTATCTGTAAGTATAGATAATCTCTCTAAATAAAAAGGATGCCTCTGTGACTGCGGGGCATCCCCTATAACTCTATAATATTCATAGTATAGCACTATTTTGTCGATTTTCAAACATTTTTCTACTGATAATTCACAAGCGTAAGCTGCAATGTCCGCCTTCCCATGTATTCGTTGATTGTCGGATAATATGTAAACGACATGACATTCTTCTGCTCCATCGCCCGAAGGCATTCTTCCACATCTCCAAAGTGCACAGCCTCCATCTGATATCCCTGCTGATCCTGCAGCCTGCATTTGAGCACATTTCTATTCTTCCCGAAAATACGCGGACTGATAACTCTCAGGTCCTTCTCCGCGAACAACGGCTTGGGGTTCCCTTTTCCAAAGGGTTCCAGAAGTTCCAGTTCATTTACAAGCTGTTCCGTGATGTAAGGGAACGGCAGACGCATATCGATGGACACCTTTTCCTGCAGATCATCATCACTCAACTCGCACAGTTCATTGATCGTCTCCCGAAAACGCTCTACATTCTCCTCCTCGAGTGACAGGCCGGCCGCCAGCTTATGTCCGCCGAATTTTGTAAACAGCGCCCTGCACTTACACATCTGCGCAAACATGTCGTACGTCTCGATGGATCGTCCGGAGCCTTTCACTCCCTCTTCGGCTCTGGTGAGCACAAATACAGGCTTGTAATATTTCTCCCGGATCCGTCCTGCAATGATACCCGCAATACTCTCGTGGCAGTCAGGCAGATAGACAACCAGCACACGGTCATCTTTCAGAGAAGTGCTCTCGATCATCCGGACAGCTTCCTCTACACCCCGCTCGGTCATCTCTTTCCGGCTGTCGTTCAGTGCTTTTAAGTCCTCCGCCAGCATAACCGCATCCCGTCTGGTACGCGCATTGAGTAGTTCCAGCGCCCGTTTTGCCGTATCCAGCCGCCCGCTGGCATTGATGCAGGGTCCGAGGACGAATCCGATATGATAGGCATTCAGCCGCTCCACATTGATACCTGTACATTCGATCAGCGCTTTGAGTCCCGGGTTCTGTGTCCGTTTGAGCATCTCCAGCCCCTGCTTCACAAAAATGCGATTTTCCCCTGTCAGATCCATCACATCGCCAACCGTCGCGATCGCGACATTTTCCATGAGGTAGTCTGCATCTTCCGGATCTCTCTGCATCACGTTATAAAGTGCTTCGACCAGTTTATATGCCACCGCCGCGCCGCACAAACCCTTAAACGGATACTCACAGTCTGCCCGGTGAGGATTGACCACAGCGTCTGCTCTTGGCAGTATATATTCCTTCTCTCCGTTCATTTCCACATACGGCACTTCATGGTGATCCGTCACCACGATTGTCAGTCCGTTTTCTTTTCCATAAGCAATTTCCTCTGCCGCAGCGATCCCGTTGTCACAGGTGATGATCGTATCAATCCCGTCATCGATTGCCCGGTCGATCAGATCGATATTTAGTCCATACCCGTCCTTGATCCGGTCCGGGATATCTGTATCCACATCCGCTCCAAGTTCAGACAGCCCCTGCTGGAGAATATATGTGGCATTTACTCCGTCTATATCGTAGTCCCCGATCACACGGATGCGCTTCTCCTCCCGGATCTTTTCAGACAGGATCTCTACTGCTCGGTCCATATCTTTCATCAGCATTCCGTCATAGAGATCCGCAATTGTTCCATTCAGATAGAAATCAACAGCTTCATCCCCGACAATATCCCTGTTGCGGATCAGCCTTGCAAGGATCGGGGAGATGTGATATTTCTCCGCAATCTTATTAAAATCCGCCTTTTTCATAGTGATGAACCATTTTTCCATATCTGATGTGCCTCCCGGAGTTACTGTCTGAATGTATTTACTGATACACTTTCCTTAATAGAATAGCAAAGCTGAACTATTGCCTTTCGTTATATTATTTTTTCTGCCCGAGCAGCTCTTTTATCTGTTCCGCCGGAAGACCGCTGCTGGCTGATATCTCCTCTGTAGTTTTTCCCTCCCGGAAGAGCCTGAAAATTGTCTCCGCAAGCTTCAACCCGGAATCCTGACCTTCCTTCAGACCAGAGACTCTGCCTTCCTCCCAGGCATCTTCCCGTTCCTGCCTGATATGTTTCTCCTGATCATATTCAAAAATACTCATCGCTTTCGCCTCCGCCCTGTGCTTCGTCAGGAAATCCTTCAGGACGTCTTCCGTAATACACTCGTCGATCGCCCTCTCCACTGCTTCCGCTAATGGCTGCTCTTTTGAATACAGACGGATCTTATCCGTGTATACAGCGTAATCCTTAAGCGTCCTGCACGCCTCCTTGAGCCTGCTGTTATTTGACCCTGAAATATTGAGCATCACTGCTTCCAGCTGCAGTTTCGGGTCCTCCACTTTCAACCTGTACATATCCGACAGCTTCAGGGGCGTCTCCTCCGGCATATCTTTTTCCCCATTGTAGAAGATAACAAACTCCGGCGGCGGAATCTGCACGACCTTGGTTCCGTACAGGTTCTCGTTCCTCGTCATTCCCGCATAAAGCTGAGATATATAGATAAGAAAACGCAGCGGAAGATTCGGGTTATAGGTGGACTGATGTTCATAAAGAGAAAGTCTCCTGTCATCGCATTGTACAGTTCCAACAGGTTTTTCTTGTCTTCAAATACCATGATAAACACAGTGGACTTAAAGGTCCTGTTTACAGTTGTTTCATTTGCCATATATTAGCCCCCTTTTTCTGTTGTGGTGCAAAGAGGCTTTTTTCTCTTCCTTCTGTTCTAAAAACCTCTCTGCTATATCAATTGGGAATAAAAGCATCGAGATTTTCCTGAATGTAGTTAGAAATGATGAAATGGCGAAATACCTTTTCGAAACAAAAACATGCTGGAATGTATTAATGCTTTGGATATATCATAGCACAGTGCCAGCCGGGATTCCAGATGATTTTTTCACCTGATCTGTTTTTCAAAATCTTATTGACTTCTTTTCGCTACAGTGCTATATAGTATTTAGAAATTTTTCTAAATAGTTTGGGAAGGAAGTGGTCAATTGAGTTTTGCCGAAACATTTAAAGCATTATCCGACCCGGTACGACGCGAAATACTGGAACTGTTAAAGAACGGCAGGCTCTCCGCCGGGGACATAGCCGCCAACTTTGATATGACGCAGGCAACTGTATCTTATCACCTGAAGATCTTAAAAAAAGCTGATCTGGTACGGGAAACGCGGGAAAAAAATTTTATTTTTTATGAATTGAATCTGACTGTTCTGGAAGAAATCATGGTATGGCTGTCAGATCTGAAAGGAGAAAAATAAGCTATGGAAAATGCAAAAAAATATAAAAGCCTCATAATCATTACGACATTGATCACATTACTTCCGATCCTGTTTGGACTCATCATATGGAACAAGCTCCCTGATCAGATTGCTACTCACTGGGGCGCAGACGGACAGGCGGACGGATACTCTGGAAAAACATTTGCCGTATTCGGCATGCCATGTATCCTTGCCGTACTGCAGCTGTTTGTCTCATTTATCACCCTTAATGACCCTAAGCGGCGTAATATCCACAAAAAACCGCTCACACTGGTACTCTGGGTCATTCCGGTCATGTCGCTTATCGTAAATGTCATTACTTACGGGGTCGCCCTTGGCATGGAAATAAATGTAGGAATCATCGTCTCCATACTTATCGGTATCCTGTTCGTCATCTTAGGCAACTATATGCCGAAACTGCAGCAGAACTTTACCGTCGGCATCCGAGTACCCTGGACGCTGAACAGTACAGAGAACTGGAACCGCACCCACAGGCTGGGCGGAAAAATGTTTATACTCGGAGGATTTCTCCTGATCATCACAGGCTTTCTCGGCAGCGTAATGGGCGATTACGGAACCCTCGCCGCGCTCATCGTGATCGTTGTGATCTGCGCGGGAGTGCCGGCAGTGTATTCGTTCTGGCTATTCAAAAGAGGGGTATAAATTCCGGATTCATCTGACTGAGAAAGAGTCCGCCGGGAGGTATGTATTGTTATCGCACACGTTTTCACT
>DWWO01000060.1 GCA_019119675.1 Candidatus Mediterraneibacter faecipullorum
CTTTAGTTTTTCTCAGATTATGGAGCGGAGCCTGAAGCACATGCTGGTCATCTCGAAAAAGTATTTCCGTGCCTTATCTCCGTCCGTTTGCGGACCTTATATCCTTGGCATTCAGTCCGACAAATTAGAAGTTCATTTAATGTCTTTTCTTCTTTTTCTTATGTTTCTTTCCTGCTTTACTCCCCTGTGTTTCGGCTCCGCTCTTGTCCGCCACTGCTTTTATCTCTTCATTATTTGCAGCGACGGCCGCCTGTGATGCCGCCGCGGCAGCCTTATCGGTACGCATCTTCATTACATACCACAGGGCGCCTGTGATGCAGACAGATGTATACGCTCCGCAGGCGATACCTACCATCAGCGGCGCTGCAAACTCTTTAATGGAGCTTACGCCCAGCACATAGAGTGCAACGACCATGATGAATGTAGTCAGGTTTGTATAGATACTTCTGGTCAGTGTCTGTGTGATACATCTGTTGACCAGATCCTTCAGGTCTTCTTTCTTATTTAACTTAAGTTCCTCTCGGATACGGTCGAAGATAACGATGGTCGCGTTGATGGAGTATCCGACAATAGTCAGCATACATGCAATAAACGTATTTCCGACAGACACTCTGGCGATCACATAGAACGACAGCACAACAAGTACATCATGCACTAATGCAATGATCGCACTGGTCGCAAACCGGATATCTTTAAAGCGGAACCAGATATAGAGCAGCATACAGATTGTAGCGATAACAACCGCGATGACTGCATCTGCACGCATTTCCGAACTCACAGTAGAGCTGATGTTCTCCGTTGTGATATCCGTAGCAGCAACTCCGTAGTTATCTGCCATATACTGTGCAAATTCTTCTCTTTCGGTAAGATCAAGAGTCTGTGTCTTAAATACCACCTGGGTGCTGTCCTGTACGGTCTGCACCTGGATATTCGGGTCTCCCGTGATATCCTCCAGAGTCGGGATCATCTCACTGTCAATCTCGTCAAGTGTATATTCTTCTGCGAAAGTAACTGTCGTGGAAGTACCGCCCACGAAATCCAGGCTGTAATTCATAGCGCCGATCCCGCGCGCATGATTGATTCCCATTCCAACGAAGCCGCTCAGGCACATAACAATGGAAATGATAAAGAATACTTTCCGTTTTCCGAGGAAATCGATTGCCTTTCTTTTCTTCAGTTTCTTTGCATAAAGCTTCTCATTTCTTATACCAATAGCATAGAATGAATAGATGATCAGTCTGGTGATGACCAGTGCGGTAAACATGGACACTACGATACCCAGCGCCAATGTCTGCGCGAATCCTCTGACTGTTCCGCTTCCTCTCAGCCACAGCACTGCAGCCGCGATCAAAGTTGTAACATTTCCGTCGATAATAGCGGACATTGCTTTATGGAATCCGGCTTTCAGCGCTCCGTGCACGGAAGCTCCCTCTGTCAGTTCTTCTTTTACACGGGCAAATATAATAACGTTTGCATCGACCGCCATACCAATACCAAGAATGATACCTGCAATACCCGGCAGAGTAAGTGTGATGTCAAATGCATTTAAAAGTACAAGGATCAGCCCGGTGTAGATCAGGAGCGCAAGGCTTGATGCAAAACCCGGAAGTAAATAGACAAAGCACATAAACAGACACACGATCACAAGACCGATCACACCTGCAAGAAGGCTGGTGCTCACTGCCTCCTGGCCGAGCTGCGCACCGACAACCTCGGAACTGATCTCCTCAAGTTCTACATTGAGTCCGCCGATGCGGATTGTGGACGCGATATTGTCTGCTTCCTCGTATGTCATATTTCCCGTGATGGATGCCTGTCCGTTCTCAATGACATTGTTTACACTCGGAACACTGATAAGGTCGCCGTCATAATAAATAGCAATTGTATCCTGCCCGTTGTTGTATGCCTCTTCTGTTGCTTCCGCAAATGCGGTTGTCCCCTCTTCAGTGAGTGTCAGATTAACACCGTATTCTGTCGCTCCTGTCGTAGAGTTGGAGTTTGCTCCCGCAGAAGCGCTCTCTACCTCCGTACCTGTCAGAACAATAGAACCGTCCTCCTGCAGCTCCTCGATCGTCTTTGTAAGTTCATAGCCTGTCCCTTCTGCGTTGAGGGTATAGTTCTCATTACCGTCGCTGTCCAGATGTCTGATAAAATACAGGGACCCGGGCTGTCCTAATTCTTCCAGGATTGCATTGGCATCCTGTACTCCCGGGATTTCAATCCCCACCCGGTTGTCGCCTACCTGATATGCCTGGGCTTCTGTACTGTACTCCTCCACACGTCTCTGGAGTTTATAAACCGTATCATCCATATCTTCCTGTGACGGAGTTTCTCCCACAGCCTGATATGTAATGCTGACGCCGCCCTCAAGGTCAAGACCCAGATTAATATTACGCGCTGCACCCATGCCCTGAAGGTCGATTCCACAAACAGCAGTCACACCGAGTACTATCATGACAGCCACTATCACGATGAGACTGATCACTCCTCTACTCTTTTTCATGATTTTTCATTCCTTTCTTCTGAGGATTTATCCTATATCTATAAATAGCTCAGCTGATCTCATGCCTCATCGGCAAGAGCCGCTTTTATCATGATCGCGCATTCTACACGCTTGCGCTCCATCTCACAGCTCACTTCGTATGTATCATTGATCGTATGATGGAACTTATATGAATTCGCCATACAGCCGCCGCTGCAGTAGAATCTGGCAAAACACTTTTTGCAGCTTTCTTTTGAGTAGACACTGCAGCCACGGAATGCATCCGCGATCTCCGGCTTCGTGATCCCGTCATCGACATTTCCCATAAGGAATTCTTCCTGTCCGACAAACTGATGACACGGATACAGATCCCCCCACGGAGTCACTGCCAGATACTCTGTACCGGAACCGCATCCTGACAGACGCTTTGACACGCATGGACCGCCTTCGAGATCGATCATAAAGTGGAAGAAAGTAAATCCTCTTCCCTCTCTCTCCCTGTCCACCATGATCTTCGCAAGTTTGTCATATTCCTCAAAGATCACCGGCAGGTCTTCCTTGCGGATCGCATACGGATCTGTGTCTTCTCCCACAACAGGTTCGATCGAAATCTGTTCGAACCCGAGTTCTGCGAAATGAAGCACATCATTGGAAAAATCCAGATTATTCCGTGTAAATGTACCGCGTATGTAATATTTCTGCTGATTTCTGCTCTCTGCAAGTTTCTGGAACTTGGGAACGATCAGGTCGTAGCTTCCTTTTCCGTTTCTGAACGGGCGCATCTTATCATTGACTTCTTTTCTTCCGTCAAGGCTTAAGACAACATTGTCCATCTCACGATTGACAAATTCCTGCACCTCATCATTTAAAAGCACGCCGTTTGTTGTAAGCGTAAAGCGGAAGTGCTTGTCGTGAAGCTTCTCCTGCTCTCTTCCGTAGGCTACCAGATCTTTTACGACCTGCCAGTTCATCAGCGGCTCTCCGCCGAAGAAATCCACCTCCAGATTTCTCCTCTTTCCGGAATTTGCGATCAGAAAATCCAGTGCTTTCTTTCCCACTTCATAGGACATGAGTGCCCGTCTTCCGTGGTATTCGCCTTCTTCAGCAAAACAATATTTACATGCAAGGTTACAGTCGTGGGCAATGTGTAAGCAGAGTGCTTTCACAACTGTCTTCCTCTGTTTTACTTCATCAATAAAATCTTCATACACATCCCGGGTAAATAAGCGTCCCTCCTCTGTCAGGGTAATAACCGCCTCAAGGATATCCTTAATGTCTTCCTCTTTATAACGGCAGCCCAGTTCTGATTTCAGATATGCTAAAGTCTCCGGGATTCTCAATGTTTCAGGTGTATGGAACTCATTCTGCTTCTCAAGGGCACCGATCACATCGTACGCCTCCTGATCCACCACATGTACTGCACCGCTGTTTACATCGAGAACAATATTATATCCGTTATTCTGATACAGATGTATCACAAGGGTACCTCTCTTTCATTTTATATATCGGCATATACCGCCCCTCGCCGTTTTCAGCCCGGGCGGACATGCATAAGGCAGCGGCTTATTAGACCGCTGCCTTCCCCCATTGTTCTTTTGTTGCTGCGAATATGATTATTTTCTGTTCTCGCAGGTCTGATTTCCTACAGTACAGGATGTCTTGCAGGCTGACTGACATGATGTCTGGCACTCTCCGCATCCGCCTTTTTTCACTGTATTGTTTAATGTCTGTGTATTCAATGTCTTAATGTGTTTCATGTAATGTCCTCCTATATTCCTTCAACTTATGCTCGTAACATTATATCACAGGACAGGAGGATTTTAAAGCCTTTTTTTATGATATCATGCCGCCCAGCATTCCACCCCCCGCGCAGAGCAGAAAAGTTGTGCCCAGATTCATCAGATCTGACTGCAGCGAATGATAGATTCCAAGTGAGATCAGCAGCAGAAGTACAAAATAGACTACTCCCAGAAGCAGTCCCCATAGAAATTTTCTCACTCCGGCCAGTTTTCCGATCACAAACCCTCCGGAAAAAGTTGAAATAACATAGGTCAGGATGATGCCCGCATTGACATTTTCTTCACTCAGCCCCGCTTTATAGAGCAATAAGGTTAAGACAAGAAGTAATATCCCTGTCACTACGTAGGCACACAAAAGTGCTTTGAGCACGTCAAGTACTCTCCGTTCGATTCCCGGTCTTCCGCCTGTCTTTTTTTCCATCCTTTTCCTCCTGAAACATACATACTTGTCAGTCTTTGTCCTACTGATAAAATAGTATGCCCGCGGATAAAAGATTATGACAAAAATATATGTGACAGGATATCACACACTCTCTTTGCTATGACATCTGACGCCCCAGAAAATCTGCAGCGCTGGAGGCTACTCTCTGCTCCACTTCGCCGAATTTCTTCTTCTGGTCTTTATTCAGGAGCACTACCGAGCCGATCACATCCCCTTCGCTTATTATGGGGCATATCGCCTCATCGCGAAATTCTTTCATATCCGCCACTACTTTGATATACGACGGTTCCTGGTTTCCCGCAAGGATCTGTCCCCTGTCTTTTAACAGCCGGTCCATCTCTCTGCCAATGAACTGATCCTGTAATTCTTTTTTCCCGCTGCCTGAAGCAGCTACTATCTGATCCATATCTGTGATGCATACAGTGCACCCCAGCGTCTGTGAAAGACTCTCTGCATATATCTTCGCCAATGTTCCGAGTTCTCCGATCGGTGAATATTTCTTTAAAATGATCTCCCCTTCCCGGTCCGTAAAAATCTCCAGCGGATCTCCTTCCCGTATGCGGAGCGTCCTTCTGATCTCTTTCGGGATAACGACACGCCCCAGGTCGTCAATCCTCCTTACTATCCCTGTTGCTTTCATATAAAAATTCCTCCGTCTTACAGATATCTACATAAATTACTTAGTACTGTCAGTAATTGTAGTATCTGTAAAACGGAGGAATTTATTCACTCCCCGTCAGCCCATCTCTTTGTACTGCTGGGCAATATTGAGCGCGTGGTCACCCATTCTTTCAAAATCCGTGAGCACTTCTGAGAATACAATACCGCTCTGGGGCTTGCATTTTCCCTTTTTGAGCCTCTGCATCTGTTTCTTAAAGTATTTGTCACGCATATCGTCCGTCTTCTGTTCCAGTATTTCCGCCTGGTTGAGCACTCTGCCTGTATCAGCGGGATCTACATTCTTTACATTTTCCAGGCAGGAAATGCACTGTTTTTTCATCTCTTCCAGCTCGTCGAGCACATTGTCTGAGAACTGCAGCTCCCATTTCTTCATATCATCGGCATATTCCGCGATATTTGTCGCATGGTCGCCAATCCTCTCGAGATTGCTTATGATCGCATAATAACCGTTTATCTTACGTGAATCATCAGCATTCATCTCTCCCGACATAAGAGAAACGATATACTCGGATATCCCTTTGTTCAGATAATCAATGTACTCCTCTCTCTCCTCGACTTTCTGCCTCGATTTATCGTCATATTTTATCAGCGTATCAAAGGCATCGCTGATATTCTTGGATACCATATCCAGCATACGGTCTACTTCTTCTTTTACCTGGGTAACGGCGATCGCACTGTTTCCCACTGCATAGGAAGAGTCAAAAGGCCGGATATATTTGAGCCGGAGATCTTCATCGTCTTCTTTCTTGCTGTCCGGAAGGATCTTCTCCGCTGCATGTGCCATATAAGTACCAAACGGCAGCAAGATCAGGGTTGTCACAATATTGAATACGGTATGTGCATTTGCGATCTGCGCCACCGGATCTCCCGGTGTGATCGACTCTATCAGCGACACATATGGTGTTACCATACATATGATCGTAAAAATGGTTGTACCGATAATATTGAACATCAGATGGATGACTGTAGTACGTCTTGCGTTCACCTTTGTTCCGATGGATGCAAGTACTGCGGTAATACAGGTACCGATGTTTTGTCCGAAAAGGACGTAAACCGCACTTGAAAGCGGAATCATCCCGGTTGATGCCAGCGCCTGCAGGATACCAACTGATGCAGAAGACGACTGGATCACTGCCGTAAATACCGCGCCTACCAGAATACCGAGAAGCGGATTGCTGAACTGCGTCATCAGATTGATAAATGCCTCTGACTCCTGAAGCGGTTCCATTGCAGCTCCCATCATATCCATTCCTATGAAAAGAATACCAAGTCCTGCAATAATGCTGCTGATATGATGCACCTTTTCACTCTTTGAAAACATGATCGCTCCGACACCGATGATCGCAAACAGCGGCGCGATCGCTCCGATATCAAGAGCAATGAGCTGACCTGTGATCGTAGTACCGATATTGGCTCCCATGATGATCCACACAGCCTGCTGCAGTGTCATAAGACCGGAATTTACAAATCCCACGACCATAACCGTTGTGGCTGAAGAAGACTGGATCACCGCCGTGATAACAGCTCCGACCAGAACACCTTTGATCCGGTTTGAAGTCAGTTTTTCAAGGATCGATTTCATCTTGTTGCCGGCGGCTGCTTCCAGGCCGTTGCTCATCATCTGCATTCCATACAGGAACAGAGCAAGACCGCCGAATAACGAAAGTACATCTGTTATTCCCATTCCTTTTTCTCCTTTGCGAACGATAGCGCTTCGAATCTTTTCATCATATGACTGCGCTATTATTTGTCAATATGTAGTTGTCTGTTATTTTCGACGCGCCAATTGCGCGCTGATTTTAAACTAACATGCGCCGTCACCTGATGTCAACGATATTTTACATGTTCTTTATATTATTTTTACTTATATTTGACTTTATTTTTACAATTCATACTTTATCCCCCATCAGATACAGTATTTTCCATCTTACAGATAAAGCCTGCTGCTGCAGTCAGGGTTGTTTCATGAATAAAAATTAAATATGGAGAATCCATTGAAAAAGCTGGAAAATATAGAGCTATACATTTGCTTTATATTTC
>DWWO01000061.1 GCA_019119675.1 Candidatus Mediterraneibacter faecipullorum
TGTACGCACCGTTGGAGCGGCGTCGGCACTTAGAGCGCGTCTTTTGCGCTCTTATGTACCGCTACGCCGCGACCGAGCGAGAGCGCGTGCGCTAACAATACCTGCCTTACGTCGGAAATTTCTATATTGTGATCCATATTTCATTAACAAGGATCAAATCAAATCTTAAGAAATTCTTTGGAATCTTATATCAGCTCCCTTTAGATTTACAGGATATCCTGTAATCATGAAAGGGGGCTGAACTTTTATGGACATTTCTGAACTTACCCGTTATTTCATCCAATATGGTGCTTTTTTTATATATCTGATCGTACTTTTAGAATATCTGAACCTTCCGGGATTTCCCGCAGGCGTTATCATGCCGCTTGCCGGAATCTGGGCCGCGCAGGGAGAGATCAGTTTCCCGATTGTCATGGTGCTGACAGTCGCGGCGGGACTGACCGGAAGCTGGGCGCTCTATCTGCTGGGAAGATACGGCGGGAACAAGGTGCTCAGGTTTTATTTTAAGAAATTTCCAAAGCACCAGCCTGTGATCGAAGAGAAAATGAATTATCTCAGGGAGAAAGGATGCATCGGTGTATTTGTGAGCAAGCTGCTCCCGATGGTGCGGACTCTCATCTCGATCCCGGCAGGTATGGTGAAGATGGATTTTGTCAAATATACAGTGAGTTCCGTGTGCGGGATATTCTTATGGAACCTGACATTTGTCGGGGCGGGATATTTCTTCGGCGACGCGGCGATCAAATTATTTACATAAGAGAGGGGGAGCAGGATATGAAGATTGCAATGCTTACGAATAATTACAGGCCCTTTGTGGGCGGTGTGCCGATCTCGGTGGAGCGGCAGGCTCAGGAACTGGTAAAGCTGGGCCATCAGGTGACAGTATTTGCACCGATGTATGAAAGTGAGGATAAAGAACAGGCTGAAAGTTTCCGGGAAAAGATTTTGGAAGAAGATAAGAAGGCACCGGAACGGGTAGTGCGGTATCGTTCCCAGAAGAGAAAGATGGACAACGGGATGGTATACCCGGGCATTTATCCGACAGAGATATTCGAGATGTTTGAAAGAGAACGATTTGACCGCATACACGTACATCATCCGATGTTTGTAGGACCGTGGGCCCTGTGGCTGGGAAAGAAATACGGGATTCCGGTTATCTATACATATCATACGAGATATGAAGACTATCTCCATTACATTCCGTGCTTCCGGCTTAATGAGAAGAGCACAATTGTGAAGAGGAAAGCGGTGGAATGGATACAGAAGAACGTGATCCCGTCTTATATGAGATGGTTCTGTAACAGATGCGATCTGGTGTTTGCACCGTCTGCAGGTATGCAGCAAGTCATAAGGGAGTACGGGGTGGATACGCCGGCCGCAGTCTTTCCGACAGGGCTTGACGGAGCTTTTTTCAGAAAAGACGTCAGACGGTCGCAGGAGATACGAAAACAGTACAGCCGGGGAAAACGGCATATGCTGGTTACAGTATCGAGACTGGAGAAAGA
Source organism: Candidatus Mediterraneibacter faecipullorum (assembly GCA_019119675.1). GTDB lineage: Bacteria > Bacillota > Clostridia > Lachnospirales > Lachnospiraceae > Mediterraneibacter > Mediterraneibacter faecipullorum. The sequence goes on from DWWO01000061.1 coordinate 1,506, forward strand.
GAAAAACTACGGATTTCTCCTGCGGGGGATCGCTGAACTCAGACAGGAGCTCGGCGATGAGTTCCATGTACTTATCATAGGAGAAGGAAGTCAGAAGTCAGAACTGAAAGTCAGGGCATCTATCCTGGGCATACAGGATGTGGTGACTTTCATGGGAAATATACCGAATGACCAGGTGAAGGATTATCTGGGAGCTGCAGACGTGTTCCTGTTTGCGTCGAAATCGGAGACGCAGGGCATCGTACTGGAAGAAGCACTGGCTGCAGGAATACCGGTCGTGGCAGTACACGCGACAGGGACGGACGACATTATCGAAGACGGCGTGAACGGATTCCTCACGGAAGAGAGGGAAGAAGTATGGGCGGCAAAAGTGATCGAGGCACTTGTGGAGGAGAAAAACTGCGGGATGAAGAGTGCAGCGCTGGGATCTGCTGAAAAATACCGCGCCTCGAGGCTTGCCATCTATGAGGAGATGCTCTACAATCAATGTGGGTTCAGGAAAGGAGAGAGACTTTATGAGGCTGAAGAAGATCGGCGAGAATGCTCTGCAATGGCTCTTCACTAATTATCTGAGATGGATCGAGCGGACGGTTACGATCCGCTGGGATGAAGAGAACCGGTACGGGGACAGCCAGATATTCGGTTTCTGGCATGAGGACAGCTTCTTTATGAATCTTGTCCTTGAGAATCTGGCGCACAAGACTACGCCGGTAGATGTGATCGTGACCGCGGATACACGCGGAAATTATATAGAAAATATGGTGAGAAGGTGCGGCGGCAATGCACTGCGTGTGCCGGACGGCTTCAAGGCGTTTGCAGCGCTCAAAAAGATCGTGCAGGATTCCTATGAGAAGACACATTCCATCGCCGTGTCGCTGGACGGACCGCTGGGGCCGAGGCACGAGCCGAAAAAACTGGCATTCTATCTGTCGGAACATGCAGAAGAGGATTTCGTAGGTATCAGCCTTTCTTATTCTTCCTGCCTGCGGCTTCGGCACCGCTGGGATAAATATGTGATTCCGCTGCCATATACGACTGTGACCGTGGCGGTCAGAAATTACGGTGTGGCAGAGAAGAACCATATACCGGAACTGCTTACAGCAGCGCCGGAACCTGTCCGGGAATCAGTAAACGGACAGAAATACGGGGAGAAAACCGTGACAAAAGTGCCCGGAACACTTCGGACTTAGACAGCAGAAAGCCGGACATACAGAGGGATATATTGTATTGAACGGGCAAAGAGACGGAACGAAGAAGATACGATAAACGAGACGAAGACAAAACGAGAAAAGAGAAGAGAGAAGAGGAGACATCATGGAGACGAACAACATATTGATCGTAGAGGATGATAAGGAGATCCGGGAGGGTGTCCAGATTTACCTGCAGAGTCAGGGATATAAAGTGTTTCAGGCGGCGGACGGCATTGAAGGGCTTGAGATCATAGACAGGGAGGATATCCATCTGGCTATTGTGGATATCATGATGCCGAGGATGGACGGCATCCGCATGACGATGAAATTAAGGGAAAAACATGATTTTCCGGTGATCATGCTGTCGGCAAAGTCAGAGGAAGTTGATAAGATCACAGGACTTAACATCGGAGCGGACGATTACGTGACAAAACCGTTTACTCCCATGGAGCTGATGGCGAGGGTGAATTCACAGCTCAGGCGCTATCGCAAGTTCCTGGAGAAACTGGCGCCGCAGGAAAATGTACATGTGATCGGAGGTCTGGAGATCAATGAGGATGCAGTGGAAGTGACGATGGATGGGAAGCCGGTGAAACTCACGCCCATTGAGTATAAGATCCTGCTCCTTCTGGCGAAGAATCCGGGCAGGGTATTTTCATCCGAGGAAATCTATGAGCGCGTATGGCAGGAAAAAGCCATCAATACGGATACGATCATGGTGCATGTGAGAAACATCAGAGAAAAGATCGAGATTGATCCGAAGAATCCGAAATATTTAAAGGTGGTGTGGGGAGTTGGATACAAAATCGAAAAACAGCCGTAGGGCAGGAATTATTGTAGTCGTTGTATTCTTAAGCCTCTGTTCCCTGATCATGATGTCACAGTATGACGGGATGAAGCGGGCGATGGACAGTGCCAATTCTGCGGCTACAGAAGATGCGGAGTCTCCTGTCCCCTATGAGAGTGCACTTGGCTCTATCAGCCGCGATCTGGCGGAGGGAAATTATCTTCTCTACAATGAATATGCTAATGAGACGGATCCGGCTGATGTGCTGGATGAATACGGGCAGAGAGATTTTGACTGGTCAAAAAGGTATTTTGATTATGAAGTCTTCGACAGTGACGGGAATCAGCTCCTTAAAAATGAGGATGAAGCGACGGCGGAGAATCTTCAGGCAAACAGCGAAGAGGACGCAGGTTATGCATTTCGGGCGTATTTCACATTTTCACAGGAGGGAGAACTGTCATCCGTCCAGATTGACGGAACAGCATTAAGTCCGGAGGAAGAATACAATCTGGAATCCACTTATCTGTCTTCCGCTCAGGAAGTGGAATATAGTGAAGAAATCTCAAGTATCGCATCTCCGGAGAATATTACCGTAATCTATGGCATGAGTAAGGAAAATCTGAATGCTTTTACGGAGGCTTATTCATCGGAATACTGGGAATATGATGTTGAGCCATATGAGAGTGTGGGAGAAACAACAGATTATCAGGATACACTCTGGTCTCTCTGCTATGCGATCGCTGCCGCTGCGCTGCTTCTGCCACTCAGGAGAAAGCTGGATATCAGTGAGATGAAGATGTTTGACGTACCATTTGAAGTGCCGATACTTGTGTGGATTTTTGTGTATGCCACCTCTCTGGATGAGCTCCCGGCAAGGATTGTGGATATGACGGTCCGGAGTACACTGATTCCGGGCATGGGCCACGGCATGGAGATCATTGCGGCGGTCATCAATTTTGCGATGTGGTTTTTCATCTTCGGCCTTCTCTTCTGGGGAGTGACTTCGCTGAGAGCGATGATACGCATGAAAGGCGCGTACTGGCGTGACAGGACGCTGACAATGAAGCTGATCCGCCATTATCGCGGTCAGGGGACCGAGAGCGACGAGGAAATGGTGAGAAAGGCAGGTGGTATCATAAAAAGGGCAAAAGCTTTTCTCGCAAAGCAGTATGATGCGCTGCAGCATATAGACTTCCGTGAAAAGACGAACCGGACGATCCTGAAGATCGTGATCATTAACTATATCATCCTGGCGATCGTATGTTTCTTCTGGTATTACGGAACACTCGCGCTGATCATCTACTCTGTGATCCTGTTCCTGTTCCTGAGAAAATATGTGAAAGATCTCCAGGAGAAATATAAGCTGCTGTTGAAGTCCACAAATCAGCTGGCGGAAGGACATCTGGATACACCGATCGAGGGGGATATCGGGGTGTTCAATCCGATCCAGGAGGAGCTGAAGAAAATCCAGAAAGGATTTAAGAAGGCAGTGGATGAAGAAGTGAAAAACGAGCGGATGAAGACAGAGCTTGTGACCAATGTATCCCATGATCTTCGGACACCTTTGACCGCGATCATCACTTACACAGATCTTCTGAAAAATGAGAAAGATGAAGAGAAACGGAAAGAGTACATCGATGTGCTTGAGAGAAAGTCGCTGCGCCTGAAAGTTCTGATCGAAGATCTCTTTGAGATCAGCAAGGCGGCAAGCAAGAGCGTTGTCATGCATTATATGAAAGTAGATATCGTAGATCTTATCAAACAGGTAGGACTGGAAAATGACAGCAAGATCAAAGCGGCAAATCTTGACTTCCGCTGGAAGCTGCCGGAACATAAGCTTGTCATGTGGCTGGACAGCCAGAAGACATACCGCATCTTTGAGAACCTGATCGTAAATATCACGAAATATGCGATGCCGCATACGAGGGTCTATATCGAGATGACGGAGCAGGAGAATGATGTGCACATTTCCATGAAGAATGTCTCGGCATCAGAGCTCAACTTCGATACCGAGGAGATTACCGACCGTTTCGTAAGAGGGGATACCTCAAGAAATACCGAAGGTTCCGGACTGGGCCTTGCGATTGCTAAGAGCTTTATCGAACTGCAGCATGGCTCACTGAAGATTTCTACCGAGGCAGATCTCTTTAAAGCGGATATCACGCTGCCGAAGCTTGATATCCCGCCGGAGGAAGAGCAGGTACAGCAGGATAAACAGTAAAAATGTAAGGTGTATGTAAAGAATCACGGCAGGGGAGTTACTCTGCCGTGATTTTATGATACAATATCTGTATATAACGGCAAATTATTTGCTGTGTAAGTGGTATCGCAACAGTAAAAATCAAAATGAAAAAGGAGAAAAAGTATGAAGTATGAGATTAAAGGAAATGAACTCCCGGTAGTGATCTGCTATCTGGAGGGCGGCGAGTCCATGATAACAGAGCGCGGCTCCATGAGCTGGATGTCGCCGAACATGAAGATGGAGACAACTTCAAACGGCGGGATAGGAAAGGCACTGGGCAGAATGTTCGCAGGGGAAGCACTTTTCCAGAACCGGTACACCGCGACAGGCGGAAACGGCATGATCGCATTTGCTTCCAGTTTTCCGGGGCAGATCAGACCGTGGGAAATCGGGCCGGGCAGAGAAGTGATCGTTCAGAAATCCGGCTTTCTCGCAGCGGAGGAGAGCGTGGAATTGTCTGTTTTCTTCCAGAAAAAGCTGGGAGCAGGTTTATTCGGCGGAGAGGGATTTATCATGCAGAGACTCTCCGGTCAGGGAACGGCATTCCTCGAATTTGACGGTCATGTGGTGGAATATAATCTGCAGCCGGGACAGCAGATCGTGGTCGATACCGGATATCTGGCAGCAATGGATGCAACCTGCAATATGGAAATCAAGAGCGTGCCGGGGCTTAAGAATATGGTATTCGGGGGAGAAGGTTTCTTCAATACCGTTATCACAGGACCGGGACGTGTATGGCTGCAGACAATGCCGCTTTCAGGCGTAGCGGCAGAGATACTGAAATTCATGCCGTCGACCAAATAAAAATTCGTTAGGTTAGAATCGATGATGGTGTAAACGAAAAAGCAGTTTTAAACTTTCAAGTAAACTGCCCATTCGTTTGCACCATTT
>DWWO01000062.1 GCA_019119675.1 Candidatus Mediterraneibacter faecipullorum
AAATGGTGCAAACGAATGGGCAGTTTACTTGAAAGTTTAAAACTGCTTTTTCGTTTACACCATCATCGATTCTAACCTAACGAATTTGTCACACTCTTGTAAAGGGCGGGCTTGCCCGCTTGTCTTGACCCTTGACAGGAAATGAATGATATAATACTTCAGGGGAAAACCAGAGATTTGGTTTTCCCCTTGTTTACGTTTTTATACATACGGTATGTGCATTATCATGCACATTAGCAGTCAATGTATATGTATTTTATATGTACATTTCGGATGGAGTGATTTCATTTTGCTGCGATAGACAAAAGTATTTCAACTACATTTTGAATCAATTCAACGAAAAAATTCGTATAAATTCGTATAAAATTCGATGGAAATTTCGATAAAATTCAGTAACATCAATGTTTTTTGGAATTTCTATAATTCCCGACAATGAAGTCACAGGGCGCGGCGAAGAACGCTGCAAACAATGAAGCACAGTCTTCTGATGCGTCACAGGAAGCTCCGGCTGAGAAGATCGATCTCACCAAAGTGAAGATCGAGCCGCTCTTTGAGGAGTTTGTAGATTTCGATACATTCAGCAAGTCTGATTTCAGGGCTGTAAAGGTAAAAGAATGTGTTGCCGTACCGAAGTCCAAGAAGCTGTTACAGTTTACACTGGATGACGGAACAGGCACGGACCGCACGATCCTGAGCGGTATCCATGAGTATTACGAGCCGGAAGAACTGGTCGGAAAGACCTGTATCGCGATCGTGAACCTGCCGCCGAGAAAGATGATGGGAATCGATTCCTGCGGTATGCTGATCAGCGCAGTGCATGAGTATGACGGACAGGAAGCTTTGAATCTGCTGATGGTAGATGACAGGATCCCGGCGGGAGCGAAGCTGTACTAAGAAAATATTATTTCGTATTATTTGAGACACTTTTTGGAGACAAAAACTTTCAGAAAGTGTCTCTTTTATTTTGGAAGGAGAATTCTCATGAGAATCCATACATTTCGGGCATAGAGAGCCATTCGATCTAAATATTTGCCGGCTGACAGATCTGGTGCTACATTAAAGGAAAAGGCAGGGAAGATGCCGGAGCAAATGACATATGATGTTATTGATACAGGAGGCGGAATATTATGAGTAAGACATTGGTTGCATATTTTTCGGCAAGCGGAGTGACGAAGCGTGTGGCACAGAATCTGGCTACGGCGGCAGAAGCGGATCTCTATGAGATCAGACCGGCAGTGCCCTATACAAGTGCGGACCTGAACTGGATGGATAAGAACTCGCGCAGTACGATTGAGAGTAAGGACAGATCATCCCGTCCGGAACTGGCGGATAAGGATGCAGACATCGCTGCATATGACAGGATCTTTGTGGGATTTCCGATCTGGTGGTATACAGCACCTGCGATCATCAAAACGTTCCTTGAGAGTAACGACTTCTCCGGTAAGACGATCGTTCTCTTTGCGACTTCCGGGGGAAGCGGGCTTGGAAATACAGCGAAAGATCTGGAGCAAAGCTGTCCGGGAGCAGTGATCAGAGAAGGAAAGCTCTTAAATGGGAATCCTTCGAGAGAGGCTCTCAAAGAGTGGGCAGCTCAGACGGCATAACAAACAGATGCTGTAAAAGAACTCTTTCATTGTACTTGCCGGGATTTCATGCTAAACTGATAAGAGATTTTTTGAGAAAGACAGGAGTAAATCTTATGCCAGTTTTTGATTTTAACAACATCCCGGAAGGATCAAAGGATCCTGTATGTACTTATGAAGTATTTTATTCAAACGTGTCCGAAGCTTCGGCGGAGAATCCGATCCTGATACTGGACAACAGGGCTGCGGCGCTGAAACATCATTCCAGCGGATTATTTACCAATCCGATCCGCAGAACTGCCTTTGAATTCAAGAATGAGGACGGGACGATAAGCGCGGACATCCTGCAGATTGACGCCCGTTTTGTAAGCCTTTTGAAATGGCTGGGAGAGAATCATATCAACGTGCGGCTCTCCGGAGCGGTGCGGGAGGACGGATACGCTGTATACAAGATCCGTGAGATTGCATTTGGGGGCGGAGTGAAGCTGTCTGCTGAGGACGGATTTCTGCAGTTTATGATCGAACGTCTCCTTGCCAGCGATGCTCCGTCCAGGGAGATTCCGGATGAGGACGAGGAAGAGACTGGCGACAGCATGAAGCTGACAAGCATTCAGAGCATTACAGATTTTATGAACTGTGCGGGCAGGACACTGCCGGATCATATCCGCCTCTGGGCGAGAAGGAATCTTGCAGTAGCGCGCTCCCATGAAGTGTCTGCGGAAGAGCGCCGCCATGCCCAGCGCGCCCTTTCCATTATGATGAATATCCAGTGGAAGGGAAATTATTTTGAAGCCATTGATCCCGAGGAGGCCCGCAGGATCCTTGACGAAGAGCTGTATGGCATGGAGCGGGTAAAACAGAGGATCATCGAGACGATCATACAGATCAACCGGACGCATACACTTCCTGCTTACGGACTGCTGCTGATCGGGCCGGCAGGAACGGGAAAATCCCAGATCGCCTACGCTGTGGCGCGAATTCTGAAGCTGCCGTGGACAACCCTCGACATGAGTTCCATTAATGACCCGGAACAGCTCACCGGAAGCTCCAGAATCTATGCAAATGCAAAACCTGGAATTATCATGGAAGCATTTTCCATGGCGGGGGAATCTAATCTGGTGTTTATTATCAACGAGCTTGATAAGGCGGCAGCGGGGAAAGGCAACGGCAATCCGGCGGACGTCCTGCTGACTCTGCTGGACAATCTGGGCTTCACAGACAACTACATTGAATGTATGATCCCGACTTCGGGCGTCTATCCGATTGCTACAGCCAATGACAAGGATCAGATCAGCGCGCCGCTCATGTCCAGATTTGCGGTGATCGAAATTCCGGATTATACGCCGGAAGAGAAGAAAGTCATTTTCTCAAAATATGCGCTCCCGAAAGTCCTGAAGCGGATCGGTATGCATGAAGACGAGTGCGTGCTGACTCCGGACGGCCTTGACGCCGTCATCGAGCTGCACAGAGATACAAGCGGAATCCGAGATCTGGAGCAGGCGGCAGAGCATATCGCTGCCAATGCCCTGTATCAGATCGAGGTAAACCATGTTGCATCCGTATCCTTTGATGCAGAGATGGTGAAGGAAGTGCTGGGGGCAGGTCAGGCCTGACGAGAGATGAAAGCAAAAAAAAGTTAGTGTATAATTATTATTGGCAAAGATAGGAATTATTCCTAAATAAAAAGGAAGTAGAGAAAATCCCCACTTCCCAATCATACAG
>DWWO01000063.1 GCA_019119675.1 Candidatus Mediterraneibacter faecipullorum
TTGCATAAATATTGCTGTCAAAGTGATATTTCTGTCCTTTGTACTCCACATCCATAGCTGTCGCCGGTGTGAGGTATCCTTTGTTTGCCGCCGTAGCTGCGATAGAACGTGCATCCATAAGCGCCACAGATGAGATCTGTCCGCTCTGGAGCTTGCTTCCCTCACGGTTCGGGAAGTTTCTCGTTGTATGGCGGATGGAGAATGCATTGTTCGCCGGTGTGTCTCCAGCGCCGAAGCACGGGCCGCAGAATGCAGTCTTCACGACTGTTCCTGCTTCCATAAGATCAGCCACTGCACCGTTCTTCACCAGTTCCATATAAATCGGCATACTTGCCGGATATACACTGAATGTAAATGCGTCGGAACCGATATTGTGTCCTTTGATAATATCAGCTGCCGCGCAGATATTTTCAAATCCGCCTCCTGCGCATCCTGCGATGATGCCCTGCTCTACATAGAGCCTACCATCACGGATCTTATCCTGAAGAGAATACTCTACCGCGCCGTCAAGACTTACAAGCGCTTTCTGCTCTACATCGTGGAGGATATCTTTCAGGTTTGCATTTACCTCATCGATCGTATAAACGTTGCTCGGGTGGAACGGCATCGCGATCATCGGTTTGATCTCGCTTAAGTTCACATAAACGCATCCGTCATAATATGTACATGCTCCCGGATTCAGCTCTTTGTAGTCCCCGCTTCTTCCGTGGATCTCGTAGAACTCTTCGATCTTCTCATCTGTCGTCCAGATTGAGGAAAGGCAGGTCGTCTCTGTGGTCATAACGTCAACGCCGATACGGAAATCTGCGCTCAGCTTCTTCACGCCCGGTCCGACAAATTCCATTACTTTATTATTTACATAACCGTTTTTAAATACCGCGCCAATAATGGCCAGTGCAACGTCCTGCGGTCCGACGCCCTTCATCGGCTCACCGTCAAGGTAGATTGCGATCACGCCCGGCATCTTAATATCATATGTCTTGTTGAGAAGCTGTTTTACAAGCTCCGGTCCGCCCTCACCCATAGCCATGGTGCCGAGCGCTCCGTAACGTGTATGGCTGTCAGATCCGAGGATCATCTTACCGCCGCCTGCCAGCATCTCTCGGGCATACTGATGGATAACTGCCTGATGAGGCGGAACATAGACGCCGCCGTATTTCTTCGCGCAGGTCAGTCCGAACATGTGGTCATCTTCATTGATCGTACCGCCTACTGCACAGAGGCTGTTGTGGCAGTTTGTCAGCACATAGGGGATCGGGAATTTCTGAAGTCCTGAAGCACGTGCTGTCTGGATAATGCCGACGAACGTAATATCGTGGGACGTCAGCTTGTCAAATTTAATCTGCAGGTTCTGCATATTTCCGGAAGTATTATGCGCGCTTAAGATGCTGTATGCCATCGTGTTCTTCGCAGCTTCTTCCTTGGGAAGCGGGACCTGTACATTTCCTGTATCTTCCACAATCTCGGTACCGTTTAAGAGGTAGACGCCGTTGTCATATAATTTGATCATGTAATCCTCCTTCTCGAATCATATATTTCATGCAATATGAGCATATCATATGAAATGATTTTATGTGCTCAACATGGCTATTTTATCACATTTCGGGAAAGGAGTAAATCTAGTTTACAAACAAGTCTTTTCTCTTTATAAAGTAAACATAATTTAAAGGGATATGAAAACATACTCCTGCGATCACAATCACCGCATAACGCATCAGTTCTGCCAGTTTTATCTCCAGATATCCTTCCGACGCAAAGGTGACTGCCAGATAGACAGCCACTGAGCTTATCAAGCCGAGTATCAGTGTTACTGCAATGAAGCCAATATACCATGTCGGAGCGTTCTTTTTATAATGCGCCAGTTTCTGCCGCACCACGATCGCCCCCGCGGCACACGCAATACAGCTGAGACCGTATATCACATCTATTACTTTTAACGGAGGACAGGTCTCATAATATAACTCTGCGGATTCCCCGTAATGCAGTCCTGTGATCCACATAAATGCAATGATCAGATTGCACGCGGCATTGGCAAATAGCTGGAAATAAATAATAAATTTGAACCACGCCATAGGTCTCCTGCGCGCAGCCTGCTGAAGCGGCATGACATCTGCGATCCTGCCGCAGTTGTTGCAGAACCTTGCGCCCTCGGGAAGTTCTTTTCCGCAAAATCTACAAAACATAAAGCTCCCTCCTATCAAATGTCATTATCTGATAAAACCCGATACCATGATTTTATCATACTTCTATTGCTATTTCAGCTTCAACCGAGTCCGACAGCAGACAGGACTGTATTATGTGCAGTATTCTGGCGTGCTCTGTGCATGTTCTGTGCAGCTTGCAAAATGCAGCGGATTTTTTCTGGTACTTTTTTTCGTTCTGTGTTATCATAGACAAAAGCATTATATTTCCAGCATGTTCTATTCTTAAGCGGCAGCGCTGTCCGCATCAAAAGTTCTATTACATCCAGGAAAATCTCAATGCTTTTAATTCCCTATTAACAGCAGAGAGACCTTGGATGCAGGAGCATGACAGCGGAGCAACAAGCGCCGCCTGATATTTTGACAGCATCAGTCTCTTTGCACCACATTTTCATAAGGAGGCTGAAACATGACAAAAGAAGCAAAAGCGGCTGTAACAGACAATTCAGGTGCAAAACAGGTACAAAACGTACCATCCGCATCGACCGCGATACCAGTCAACCGGACGTATAAGTCCACCCTGTTCATCATGCTGTTCCAGGACAAGAACAACCTGTTGGAACTGTACAATGCTATAAGCGGAAAACATTATACTGATCCGGAAATCCTGGAGATCAACACTCTGGAGAACGCGATCTACATGACAGTAAAGAACGATATTTCTTTCCTGATCGACGGGCGGCTCTCCCTGTACGAGCACCAGTCCACCTATAACCCAAACCTGCCTTTGCGGTTCCTGATCTACATCGCAAAACTGTATTCAAGGATGACGCGGAATGCAAACCTGTACGGAACAAAAGTGATCCGCATCCCGCCGCCGGAGTTCCTCATCTTCTACAATGGAAGGGAAGAACTGCCGGATCGAACCGTTCTGAATCTGTCAGACATGTACGAGAAAGAAGATCCCCATGCAGGGCTGGAACTGTCAGCAGTGATGTTGAACATCTCCGGAAAGCATAACCAGAAACTGAAAGAAGCCTGCAGGATACTCAAGGAATATGCTATCTACACAGACAAGGTTCGGAAGTATGTAGAGGAAATGGAGCTTGCGGACGCGGTGGAACAGGCGATCCGGGAATGTATCGCAGAGAATGTGCTGAGGGAATTTCTGGAGAAACACAGAGCGGAGGCGAAGGAATTGAGTATATTTGAATATGACCAGGAAAAGCATATGAGGCAGGAGCGTGAAGAAGCATATAATGATGGTGTGGAAACAACGCTCATAACTCAGATACGTAAAAAGCTTGCAAAGGGAAAGTCCACCGAGGTGATTGCTGACGAATTGGAAGAGACAAAAGAGCGTGTTCTGGAGCTGATTGCTAAGATCAGGCAGGAGGATGCCAGTACGTCAAAATAGCTTTATTCTGCCATGCAATGCCACGCCAGTCAACCAGATACGCAAATCCGGCGCTCATCCAGCACCCGTCAGGTGTCTGTTCACGCAGACACGGCGGACACCCTCCAAACAGACACACAGAAAGCCCGCGCTTCCGGTCATTTTCCAGAAGCACGGGCTCTTTTTATACTCCAAAATTCGCTCCAATCATGTAAGCGTTACGTCTATCAGGTATTTATGCGGCAGCGCCGGCCAGTTGACTCCTGTCTCCGTCCCCATCGGCGTTCCTGCCTGTTCCATAAGGTCTGAAAATCCTGTCAGTATCTGCACTTTCTTGCTGCTTTCTTTCATCTCATCCGGCACAGCTACTGCTATGTACAGCGTGTCCTCTTCGCCGGGCTCCAGACTGAAAGTGATGCTGTCAGCGCCGGCATACCAGTCGCCGTAATATGCTTCTGTGTCGTCAAAGATAAATACTGTCGCTACCGCTCCCCACAGCGGACCCATGGAAGACGAAAGCTCAACTTCTTCCGACGTCAGGTTCTGAACCGACCCTTCACAGATCAAAAAGCTGTTTCCGTCTTCCGGCTCCACATAATTGTAGCTTCCTGCCGGTTCAGCCGGAACCACCTTGTCCGCCCAGTAGGTTTTCTCTACTGAGAAAGCAATAAGTTTGTCTTCAATCACTTGCTCTCCCATCTGTACCGGCTGCGCCTCCTGAGAAGCCGCCACCCAGTCATCGTTAAATTCTCCCGTATCCTCTGCTGCCGACTGCTCCTCCTGTGCATCACCTGTCTCTGCCTGAGATTCCTGACCGGCACCGGCGTCAGATGTATCCGCTTCCGATGTCTCTGAGGAAGCCGTATCTCCTGCATTCGTATCCGCAGCTGTGTCAGAGCCTGCTCCTCCGCACGCAGTCAGTCCCAGAAGTACCGCAGTAATCAAAAACGCTGCACATTTCCTTTTCATTTTTTCCTCCTTTTTCCCCATCGTATTCTCAGATCTGTTATCCGATGCTGACTACAAACTCTTCGTCTCCCATACGGATGACATCGCCATTTGAAATCCGTGTGTCAACTCCCGCTTCCAGTACATAGCCGTTAACGAATACACGGTTTGTCGAATGATTATCCTGTATGTAGCACACATCATCGCGGATTGTGATCAGCGCATGCCGACGGCTGATCGCTGTATTATCTTTGATGCAGTAATCTACATACCCCGCATCCTTTCCGATCCAGAATGATTCTTTATTAATGCAGATGTCCTCTCCGGTCTTCCGGCGGATCAGGTGGACCATCTTGAGCATGCCGTTTTGAACCATCTGTCCGCCCAGAAGTGTTGTCTCTCCATACTCTTCTGTCTGCGGTGTCTGATACATCTGCGGTGCTGCGCCTGGCTGTGCCTGGTATGTCTGCTGGGGCGCTGCGCCCGGCTGTGCCTGGTATGTCTGCTGCGGCGCTGCGCCCGGCTGCGTCTGGTATGCCTGCTGCGGTGCTGCATTCTGCTGTGCTGCGCCTGGCTGTGCCTGTTGTGCCTGATGTGGCGCCGCACTCTGCTGTCCCGCGCCCGGCTGTGCCTGGTATGCCTGCGGGTTCATTTCAAGAGTCTGCATCTTATTGCGGTACTGTCTGAGCAGCATTCCGAAACAGATACTTGCCGTCCCCATACCTGCGTTGCTCAGGAAACCGAATATATCCAGTCCGACCAGTGACATAAGCGCCGAGATTGCCGATCCGGCTCCTCCAAGATAGCATAAGATCTCTACAAACAAAGATACCTTTGTATCCGGACGTCCTGTGATCATTGTTTCTTTCATTCTTTTGACCGTACCGCCCAGCTTTACATAATAAATGATATTTATCGCGCAAACTGCCAGTATAACGATCAGGATCAGGACCATGATCACTACAACCGGGGTTCCCTCCCCATAATATCCTGCCAGTGAACCCATTCCGAGCACGACCAGGAAACCGATGGCCGCCACTGCGAAAACTGCAATACAGGAAAGCACGAGCTCTATGATCACGATCACCCGTATCATTGTCATTCCGGTTGCCGCGATCCCCGGGAGCTTGTTCTGCTTCGCAGCGGCAAACACCATCCATATTCCGGCCACAAGCACCATCGCCGGGATCAGGCCGAACAAAGTAGAGATCACTGACGTGCTGCCAAATATTCCTGACAACATCTGCAGAGACTGATAATCCATGCTGCTATACGCCCCGGACTGCGCCATGATGTTGTTGAACATGTTCATGATCTCTGATCCGCCTGTAAATGATCCAAGCAGTTCAAACAGCACATAGGCTGAATATCCGATCGTTCCTACGAGAAACAATACGGACGTCGCCATAGTCCTGACCACATTCAGGGTTCCATTTTGTACATTTTGAGTATTCATATTTTGTCCTCCTCATTCGTCTCATTTGTAAGACTGTATTTTTTAACTTCCGCTGTACACGCGGAATGTTAAAACTTTTTCATCCGCCGAGTTCCGCAGTTTTCTGTTCGATCTTCTGTCTCAGCGCTTTTAATCCTTCTGTGGACTGCCTCAGCCGTCCGGCATTCCTGCGGTCCGCCTCATCCGCCTGTCCATAGATACGGTCTACGCTGCTGCGGCAGATCCTGCTGATCTCTGACACGCGTTCAAAATAGGCGTTGATGCCGCCGATCGCATTCGGGATAAACAGGCTGTCATACCACGCTTCTCCTGCATACTGCGTCCATCCGGACACAGATCCATAGGTGTCCTCCTCTACGGCAGCGATCGCGCTCATCAGTATCCCGTATGTCCGTTCTGAGAAGTCCCTGATCTTCCCCTCTTTGCAGGCCGCATCCTGGCGGGCAGTTTCCGCATCGAACTCCGGGATGCTCTGATACTCGGCCTCCAGCTTTTTCCAGAGCGCCGGCAGATCGACCTCTGTCCCCAGTTTTTCACTGAGCCAGCCGTTCGCGAGCCATAACAGAACGCCTATGATGGGATCATTTTCCCCGTCCCGTATCTGATCTATGATAAGGTTCAGGAGCCCGCCGGCGTCCGATATCATCTGTGCAAGTGAACTGTCGTGCTCCTTTGCCACGTCTTCGATCTCGCCAAGCAGTTCTGTCATGCCGAATACTTCCGCCAGACTTCGTATCTCATCTTCCGAGAGATTGTATGTCTCCACATATCTGACGAAATACGCCAGCACTTTCGCGAGCATATCCGGATCAGAAAGCAGATATTCTACAAGATCGTCCGGTGTATATCTCTTTCCGTCCACATCGAAATGAGCATCCGGGACGAAAACAAGCGCCAGAATATGCCCGATATAATCTCCTGCCCTCTCTCTTTCATCTTCGGGCATCACATTTATGATAAATGTTGTAAATTCGTGAAGATATACCATCGAATCTTCCCGCGTCCCCGGAATCAGAGCAGTATTCCCGTCCGCGTCGCAGCGGATATGCCACCGCCCCTCTTCATCCTGCCAGAACTGATAAAAAGAAGATGCTGCGTGATTCTCTGCCCCAATCACACTGTCGTCTCCGTCGATGCAGATCTGGTCAGATCCCGGGACCGGAAACATCAGGATGCTCACAAAGTCCCCTTCCAGATAATAGTTCTTAATGCAATGTCCTTTCTTTTGGATTTCTGCATAATATTTATCGATGAATTCCTGTGAAAATCCCTGCCCGTCCATGGAGATGCACCGGTCGACCTTGTCTGACAGAACCGTCACGTACTGTGCTTTATTTCCGCCTTTGGAATGTCCTGCCACCGTAATGCTGTCATAGGGCAGATTTTCAATATAATCCAGAGCAGCTTTCTGGCGTTCCGTATCGGAGACTCCGAGCCCGATCGCATTGTCTATCCATTCATCCTTTCCGCTTGTTCCCCTGAATACTACGACAGCATGGCCGGGATCATCCGGATCATTAAAGCACAGCGCCGGAACAGAGTCGTCTTTATCCACAATGTCCAGACTGTACAGATCCGCATCGTTTTTGATCTGGCGTATGATAGCCGCCCATTTCTCAGCTCCCGTATAGTTAAACGTCTTTCCCGAATCCTCAAGCTTCTGCAGCGCTTCTTCGTCAAACTGCTGGAGCAGGTCTTCCACGCTGTCATACGGGCCGAGGAGCACCCCGGCTGCATCCGCCACATCGTCTGTAAGGTAGGTAAGCTGCTCGAGCAGCATGAGCTGTTCATCTGTAAGATACATGATCATTTCCTCCGTCAGTAAACCGTAACCTTGCCGGAAGCTGAAACTGCACATTCCGCTTCAGCCGCAAATATATCTTCCCTGAGCTTGTCCTCATATCCCGCGGCATCGATCAGTTCCCACTGCGCCGCATCCGTCAGTCTCAGACAGATCTGTGCAGCCACTCCCCGGCACTGGCTTTCCATCCACTGCACACACTCTTCTGTAAAATCCCGGAACTGCGCCTCCGTACACACGCTTTCAGAAATGAAGATATACGTGACTGCGGATACGGTGTGCAATACATTTTCCTCCGTTACACTTTGTCCGTCTGTACCCTGTCCTAAGTTCCGGATATCGCTGAATACTTTGATCCCGCTCTCCGGAAAAGACTGTACGGCAAATTCTCGCACCCTGCTCTCATAGAGAGGTCTGACTCCGATATTGGCGTAATCATCTTCGTAATGATATTCTCCGTCCTCATATGTCCGATATACCGTCACCACATCTGACGGTGTTCCCGACGCCGGATATGCCTCCAGGTGCTCCTTCTCCAGAGTCCCCGCTTCTGCATAAGACAGATAACAGAATTTCTCCTGATATTTACTCTCCAGATACGAAAGCATCGCCTCGATCGACGTGACCGCGTTCTTCTGAGTGTCGGTAAGTTTATCATAATCAGCCGGCAGTCCCATCTCTTCCAACAGTTCTCTCTGCCTCTGTGTCAGTTCTGTGCTCACCTCTTCATCCTCCCTGTCCATTCCTGTTCCCGCTCCTGCGCATCCGGCTGCTGACCACAGACAGGCTGATGCAAGGAATACAGCAAACGTTCTCTTCCAAAAGGTTTTCCTTCTTATCCCCACTCTCATTCTCCTCCCCGGTAGAATCCTGCGGTACGTTCGTCCGCGGCGGTGAATTCCGTCTCAGCACTGTCAAGGCGTTCCGCCGTCACAGCCGCCAAAGCGCCAAGAGCATTTCCCACGCTTTTAAGCTCGGCGGCCATTGCTTCTAACTCCTTTACGAAAGCACCTTCCCCCTGCTCAAATTCCAGACGGTACGATCTGGAGCTTATCTTTGATGCAAGTTCCCGCATCCTCTCCGCCTGTATCTTCAGCATTGCCCTCTGTACTGTAATCGTCATCTCTGATATCACTGTATTTCACCCCATTTCCGCCTGCCGGGAATTTATAAAAATCCTGCAAGAGTGCTCATAATATCCCCAAACGATATGTCCGGGTATGTAAAGTTATCCGTGTCTTCAATGTCCTGGATCTCCCTGGCGACAGCCTCCGAAATGTCCGGAAGCACTGCATCCAGTTCTTTCTTTATCTCTGACACCTGCCCGGAAAGCCGTGCAAGCTCCGTGCAGACCAACACGTCGTCGATCCCGATGCCTGCCGTATCAGACAGGATCTTGTTATATTCCCGGATACACTCATCCAGGAACTCGATGTAACGCTCTGTCTTATTCAATGCTGCGGACAGTTCCCCGTCCGCACATACAAGTTCTCTGCTCATTGCTGTGCCTCCCGCGCCGCGCGCTCCTGTTCTTCCCTGGCAGTATCGATCATGCTGTTGATCGAGTCTATGGATCTCTCGAGTGATGATACCCTGTTCTCGCAGTTCTGTATCTTCAGTCTGTACTCCGCAAGTTTCAGCCGTATCATCACATCCAGCCCGGTAAATGCCGCCCCTACGATCTTTGCCCCGAATCCGTTCAGAGTTCTCTGTGAGCCCTCCAGATAGAGCTGTGCTGTACGGCACCTTGAAGTTATGGATGAAAGTTCTGATGTACGGTTCAGTTTTACTGTATTTACATTGTGGAAATTACTCTGAGCCGTATCTACAGCTCCGTCAAACCTGCGCAGCGACTCATACGCCCTTTCGTATTCCTGTATCTTCCGTTCCTGCTCCGCGATCTCCTGTTCACAGGCCGCGCGGCGCCTGATAAGGTCATTTACAATATCCATCTTCTCCTCCTTCCACTCTCCAGACTACAGTTCCTCAGATAGTCCGGGATGTTCCGGACACTGCTCGCACGCTATAGATACCTTACGATCCGCCCGGTATGTCTGTAATATTCAACCGTGACGCTGCTGCTGCCCGACAGTCTGGTGTAGTCGTCTCCCGATATCTCCAACCGGACACGTTCTCCCCGGCTGTCCGTTCCTGTCAGGTAGTAGTGGAGCGAAAAGATACCTGTATGCGCCTGGGATCTGCTGACCTGTATATCCGTCAATTGCGCCGTCTCCGGTCCGGACACAAGATCCAGAGCCGTGCTCCCCGTAAACAGTACGCCGATCACCACACATGCGGCTATGACAAGGATCCGGACTGCTTTCACGGAAGCCTGGAACCGCCCTCTGGACTGTATGATCCGCACGATCACATAGATGCATACAGTCCAGACAGCAACTATGTCGCAGATCTCATCGATCATTACAAGAGAGCCTGTCTTCGGCATGAGCAGTCCCGCCGCGACCACGGCAAGTACAAAAATGCATAAAATAATCTCATAAGTCTGTATTTTTCTTTTCACCAACTTGTTATCCATTTGAAACTAGTCCTCTCGTCTCCTGATCCGCTTGTACTCTCCATTAATCTCCTGATAGGTTTTTCCGTTTATGGATCTATAAAAGACAATATCGCCTTTTAGTACATTCTTCAGTTTTTCTATGGAATCACATATATCTTTCTCAGTAAGGTCATTGCTGTAATCAGTCAGTTTCTTCAAAGCAATATAAGCGTCATCGTCTTTCGTTATCCTAACATTAAAACAGTTAAATTCTCCTTCAAATTGAATCATATATGGTTTCGGTATATACTGGAATTTCAACAAAAACCATCCATGATGCTCCCAGGCGTGCTTTTCCTCCTCCAGCAATATTTCGTCTCCAAACTGCCGGTGCATTTCTTTCTTTACACAGGACATTGCCGTATGCCCTGACATATATCTGCCTGACCGCATGCCATAAATCACCTTCTTTTATAAACTTTCGGTATCACAGAAATATTTTATCTCTCTTCATCAAACCGAAAAGAAAACCGCCTGTTTCTTCCGCACGTTCACGGACATATCCGTTCAGGATTGATTACTTATAATGGACCAGATCGTACGGGTAATAGGGCACATGTTCCATGCCTGTATCGTCTATATTCAATATTTTTGCAACAGCCCCGGCTTCAAAACTCCAATACCCATAATATATCTTCTGGCTGCTCTTATGCGCTTCGTAACATCCGCAGTCTTCCCTGTACCAACAAGACAAGTATTCCTGTAGAGATTCTCTTCTATTATGAGTCAGTACCACCTTCTGCAGCAAAGAAAAATCTTTCGGAAAGATCAGATCAACGTCTTTATTTTCCATTTCACTTCCTATCCATGAGCACAACAGAAAACTCAAAAGCCAATCATCAATGTTTGCTGCTTTCATCTCTTTTGCCAATACGATATCTCCCTCAAACAAAACTCCCAGTGAGATCATTTTCAGGTTTTTATTATAATTATCCAGTTCCCATACTTCTCCCCAGCTTTTCAATAATTCTGCATATTCACCTTCCAAAGCCGAAAGTTCGTCCCCTCTGGAATATCTGGCTGTTAATATTCCCAGCTTTAAATCATGTATTTTTGTTTTTACTGCCAGTTGCCTCTCCGGTTTTACTTCACCATTTACCAGCTTATCAGAGAATCTGGTTATCCTCGCCTGCTCCTCTTGCAAAAATTCATTAAAATATTCTCGATCTTTTATCTGATCTCTCATTTGCAGTCCTCTGTTCCATTCTGAAAAACTTCGGCAGCTTTGACCCTTATGGGCATCAGAAGCATCGTCTCAACAAATTCTTTTTCTCAACTGTCCTCTCCTGACAAAAGCAAGAATAAGCGCGATTACCTGAAATGCTATAGCAAATACAAGTAAAATACAACTAAGTGTCAGGTTCTCCTCTGAAATGATAGAAAACGGTGTCATAACCGCAGAATCACCTGTAAGGCTTCCGCTTGCAAGCATCCACACCCCGATCTCTACTATTGCAGTTATTATTGTAAAAAAAGCAGTGAGAACACATTCTGCTGCTGCAAGAACCTTTCCTGATTTCTTCAGCCGTTCCGCGCGGGACGGATTTTCCGCAGATACTTTATAGCTCAATTTGATCCTGACATTTGCATTGATGTCAACACAAAGGATAATAATTATTTCTACTAGTGTGAATATACCAAACAATCCCACATAAGGATTCACAAATGAACACACTGCTGACAATATTAATGGAATAAGAATATACATGAACACACTTTCCGCTTTATCTGCTCCCTATCTGACTCCTGAGATACTTAATACAATGTTCCGCATCCCCCTGTATAAATCCAGTCTTTTTTACCGGCAGGATAAGATTCCCACGCAAACATATCACTATCATATCAGGGGTTTCCAACACTTTTTTAATATCCGACAGGGATAAATGTTTTTCTTTGTCCTCTATTCTGTAAAGAATATCCTGACCTATTTCGGTATGCATCAAAGGTGCCATGTTCCTATAATTTACCTGATATCTTTCTTTTTCTACTTTAATTGCCCTGCTGACCTTGACCCTTATGAGCAGCAGGAGCAGGACCGGCAGAAGTTCCAGAAACAGATAAACAAGATTTCTCCGTATGATCAACATCAAGAAAAAATACAGGAAAACTAGCGCTGTTAAGATATAAGATACTATCAGGTTTTCTCTCCACCACCGTTTCAGATATTCCGGAATACATTCTTCTGTGTATTGAAATTCACTTACAAAAAAGTTATCCATTTCTGATTTTCCCCTCTCTTAATACGCCTGTAGCCCCTGCTAATCTCCTGATAAACTTTCTGTTTATGGAGAACTTTCTGCTTATGGATCTATAAAAAGCTACGGCAAAATGTCGATATCATATCTGATATTTCATGTTTCCGGCAAATGTTCTGCAAAAACATATTTTTTTATTCAAATATAATCTGAACTGTATTTTCACTCATACTTTCCTGCACTTCCCGAATGATTTCTTCTATTTGTTCTTTACTGAGTTTCTCATTCTCATGCGGTGGCTCCCATGTTTTCATAGTGTCTGTATATACTACAAATTTTCTCCCTACAAGCATTTCTCCTTCCGCTTTTATGATATAACCATTTTCCAAATCAAATTTAACATAGTTCATACTACCTGTAATTTTCATTTTCTCACCTCTCAAAAATAACATGCTCTATACCTGTTTTCGGGTCAATTGTTGTTATCTTTGTAACATTAGGATTATTCTTAAGACGTGGCAGCTCAATATTTTCCCATATATTGCCCGGTCTTAATTCTGAACCAATGACCGCTCTTATTTCTCCTGATACCTGTTCGGCATATGCTCCAGATGCCAAGTCCCAGGCTTCCATTGTACTTGGATTATTAAAATCCCATTCCGGCATAACAATTTTTTGTTTTTCAATTGTAGATTCTAATGTAACTCCGCCTCTACTTTTAGCGATATTTGCTGCATTCTCAGCTCCACCTATTCCGTCTGTTCTTCCAGACCAGAAAAAAGCCGTATCAGGTTCAGTTTTTAACTTAGGACGTATTGCATCAATATCCAGCAGTGACGAACTGCTGATTTCATCTATACTATTTTTTGATGTAATAAAACTATCGTACGCGGTAGCCTCATTTGCCCTCAATTTAACCACGGCATCCGTATCCACCTTACTGATAGCGATATGTTCATCGAGTTTAATATCCGCTAATTTCCACGCGTCTATATCCGCCTGTGTCAGTCCAGGATGATCTATATGTACTCCCTTTTTCAACTCGTCCCAATACTGATTATACCGCTTTGCATCAGCAAAATTCATCTCACCTGCATAGTCTGTAGTCTTATCTCCATTGAGGAAACGCCTCTGTGTTTCCAGTTCTTTCATACGCAGATCCAGCACAGCATCTGTATCTACCTTGCTAATTGCAATGTGCTCATTAAGCTTCGCATCAGCCAGATTCCATGCATCTATATCTGCTTTCGTCAATCCGGGATGGTCTATATGTATGCCCTTTTCCAACTCGTCCCAGTACTGATTATACCGCTTTGCATCAGCAAAGCTCATGTCATCCGTAAAGCCTGGACCCTTGCTCAGGCCAGTTTTTTGCCCGACAAAATCTACCCCTTTGTCCAGTCCACTACTGATTCCAAGGTTCAGTCCCAGATTCAGTATAGCGGTGGCCGTCTCGTTAAGACCAAACTTTTCTTTTGCAAAGCCTGTAATTCCTCCGCTTATTGCATCAGCCGACATATCTTTAAACCCTTCAACGGCAATTGTTTTTGCCGTAGCCCAGGCAAGAGCTTTATTTCCCATGCCGGCCGCACCATTAAGTGCTTTCCCCAACGGCATACATATGCCGGCGGCTGTCATATTCAAGTTTCCCCACAGGTCGTATAATGTCTGATTTCCCATGAACACAGTATCTCTGATCGGATTAAATGATGCTGTTTCCAAATCTCCGATACTTCCATAGTAAACGTCCTGTGCTCCCTCTGCTGCCGTGCTCACCCCGTAAAACGCTGTCCCCGTTCCGAAGATACAAGCTCCCCAGGCCACCACTGCCGGACCGGCTGCTCCCGCTGAACCTACGATTGCAATGGTGCCGATCAAGATAGCCGCACCGCCCTGTATCAGCTTTGCTCTTCCCGCATCTTCGCGCGCCTGGCACTGTGCTTCATAATAATCCTGCTGTATCTGTGCAAACGCTTCCTGCTGCCTCTGTGCAGCCAGTTCAATCTCATCTTTATGCTGTTCGATATACTCATTACCTGCCAGCACCCGTTGATACAGATCAATTACATTCGTATTTCCGGCAATTGATCCAGGCTCATAGGAAACTGCATTTGTTCCACTGACAAGATAGTCCTGTATCGTCTTTCGGAGACTTTCTATCATACCCCGAACGTCGCCGCACACAACCTGAAGCTCGCTGCTCTCATAGTCTTCAATCTTTTGATCGAATTCATTCAATTCACTTTTCAGGCCATCCATCGTGTCTTTTAAATTAAAGATAGACGGATTTTTCAAATAGATCAGATCGGAAACGCTATTTACGCTCCCGCTGATACTGTCAGAAATGCCCTGCAGCGTTTCTGATTCATTTTTCAGCTTTTTTTGTACATTGTGCAATGCTTCCTGCGGTACAACCGTATATTCATCAGCGTCAATATCGTAATAACCACCTCTGTACTGCACATATCTTGCCTGATAATACTGCATTGTCATCTGAATAAAACACAAAAGCAGTCCGTGGACTTCCTGAAGGTATGCCTTCGCCGACTCAGCTCCTGTTCCCTGAAAGCTCTGCATATCTACAAGTTTTGTATATTCATCTGACCATCCGCCTAATTCATTATACCATTCATTGATCCTGTTGCCCATCAATAAAGCAAGCTGATCTAAAGCACAATATTTAATAATATAGTTTTTCCCGCTCATAATGGTTCTCCTACTATTGCCTACAGCTATTTCCACAGGTTTGCCAGAAGTTTGTCTACTTTCAGTATGTTATCGCCGATGTCACTTATCGCATCAATATCTTTCTCTATAAGTTCCTGATAACTCAGCATAATGGACTGAAGCTGCGCATACTGTTCCAGATACTCTTCAAACACCGAGGACCTCTCCCCCTGAGACTCCCAGCCCTCAAAAGCCGTATTGATCTGGTTTGCTGCTCTCCGCATCGATACCAAAGCTCCGACAAAAGCCACCTCGTTTATACCGATCATTTTCATCATAAATAAGAAGCACCTCCCGCCTTAATTACAAAGTGTCCGGATCTTATTGATCAGGGAATTGATGGCAGATACGATTCCGAGTATATCTCCGTTAAGTCTGAGATTGTCATTCTGCAGTCTCGTGATCTCATCGCAGACCGCATCCAGGACTTCATCGATGCGGTCGACATAGGTCTTATATCCGGGTACGATCGTATTGTTAAATTCATTTACTGTCTTGTCCCTCTTATCTCCGATCCATTCCGTAAACTCACCGGCGCCCTCAGCGTAATCCTTCAGGGAGTCATACCTGCTTTTTGCTGTATCCTTCTGTGTCTCCAGATTATTCTTTACGACTTTCAGCCGTCTGATCTTCTCATCATTCTCACGGCATATATTTTCCTTTTCTTCTTTCAGCCTTTCATATCCGGACTTTTCATTGCGGGCATTCTGCAGTTCTCTTGCTTTTCTCTGCTCGTCATTTGTGTTCCCCACGCTCCTGCCTCCTCTGTCTGTTCCATTCCTCGGTATCGATCCGCTCGAACTCCGAATTTTCATACCACTCGTTGATGTTGTCTACCATCATCTTATCATCGTCATCCGTATATCCTGTAAAGACAACCTTCGCGATATCCTTGTGGTTAAAATACAGGATCTGGTCTCCTATGATCCCCTGGGGATACAGGCTCCCGCCATAATCAAAATAGCCGGCCGGCGTCGTGGTCGCTGTCACCAGCCCGCGCGCATTAATAACGATCTTCTGTACACCTCCCCGTAATATCACGATACTTCCCAACGGAAGATAATCGATTCTTTCTTTTTCTTTCATAAATGGATCATTCCTTTCTCAATTTCTTTTACTACCCGCTCTCAGAGCGTATATCTTCTAAATAATATTTATCTTTCTTCTGACTGGCCGTCAGTTATTTTCAAAAACATATTCGGAGTCTCCCCGGCGCTTTTTACGCGCCGGGGTCTTCTGACAAACTGCCAGTATCGGCTGGCGTCTCCCGTTCCGGGGACTAGCCTCTGAACTGGCTTGCAATGCTGGAATCTGTCTCTTCCACGATCCTTGCTGTGGAATCAAGAGCAGCAGCGATCTCACGGATGAGCTCTTCCGCTTTCTGGAAGCCCGGTTTGAGTTCCTGATAGCGTGCAGCGTAAGACTCGCTTGCAGCGCCTTCCCACTCTCCCTGAAGTGCAGAAAGCAGGGAATCCATCTTGGAGATAACACCGTTTACGGTATCAGCCTCCGCGCGGTACTCATTTGCCCTCTGTCTCATCTGATCCGGAGTAATTCTGATCTGGTTTGCCATTTTGTTCTCCTCCTCTTTGGAAATTTATTTATATATCCGGTCTCCCGGGTATATACAAAACTTATGCGCCCTGATCCGGCGCGGCGAGCGGCGTCTTGAGTTTCATGCACTCGTTGTCTTTGATGTAATACCCGTCGCCCGTCTCGATCGGTTTCTTGAACTTTCTTGCCACTGCAAGCGGCATGTCATATATCTTCATATTGGAAATGTCGTCAAAATACATCATGTGGTGCTGGTCGCGGATATTCTTGAATATCTCCGGAGCACTGTACGGTATCGGCACATTCTCAACTGCCGAAATGATGATGCACACATTCAGATTCTTATACCTGCCGGTAATATTCTTATATGCTTCCATTGCCTCCCTGTCATTGCAGACGACGACAGCCGCATCATAACTGTCGATCACCAGCATAAGGAGCGGGGACTTCGCGAGTACTTCGTCATCCCCTGCTGCCAGGGCGTCATACCGCTCTTTTAACTGTTCCTCGATCTCTTTCACAAACCGCAGCGCATCGTCTGTAAGGATGCTGTAACCGCATGTATATCTCTTTTCCTTTAAGGCTGCCAGGCGCTTGCCGATGCTGTCCGATATGTACAGCTTCATCTGTTCCGGATACATCGTATCCAGCATATCGATCATATATCTCATCCAGTTGTGGCGGCCGGCTCCCTCTCTGCCGGTGACGGCGAGAACCCCGATGGACGCAAGGTCAAGCACATGCGGCATGACCGTCTCGTAATCGAGTCCGGCTGCCACCGCAAATCTCTGCCGCATCATACTCTGGAATTCTGTCCTCATATACTGCTCGTTCAGCACCGCAGGGATGAGCGGGATACGGACTGCCGCCATGCTGCCGCAGGATGCGTTTGTCTGCGCGATGTATTCCCGGATCTTCTGCGCTCTCTCGAACTCTTTCTCCCCGGGGAATGCAAGATAGCACTGGCACTCCAGATGCCGCTTCTCGATCTCCACGAAGCAGCGCCCCGGTATATTGTCAAGTCTCTGGCTGCAGTGCTCGAACAAAGCTCCATACTCGCTCGAGTCATTGCAGAACGTTGCGATACGCACAGAGAAGTTAGACAGATATTTATATCCGATCCCTGCTGTCTGTGCATTCGCTATGATGATACTGATCCCCACTGTGATGCCTTCCCGGCACAGATTCAGCAGTTCGTCGTCATCCTGGAAATACAGCTCTTTGAGCGCCGTCAGGTTATCGATGATCAGTACGATCTGCGGCAGGTCTGTGCGTCCCGCCTCTCTATATGCTGTGAACGAGCTGACTCCGACAGAGATCAGGCGTTCTTTTCTCTCTTCCATCTCCGTTCTGAGAAGTTTGAACAGGTTCTTGAGCTTCTCATCCTCCGAAGCACAGACAACGCCTCCCACATGGTTCAGGCTGTCGAAATTCTTCAGCACCATGGACGCGAAGTCAAGGACATAGATGGATACTTCCTCCGGCGTATATCTGGACGCCAGACTGCGGATGATGTTCTGCAGGATATTCGTCTTACCGGTCTGGGCGGAGCCGATGATGATCGTGTTCTGACTTCCCACATCCACAGAATAGACTCCCTGATACTGGTTGTCCGGATCGTCATAAATACCGAGATCCGCATAGAATCCGCCGTCTCCTGCCGCCGCTGTCTCCTGTAATGCAAAATCAATATGTTCGCCCAGGGCAGGCAGACAGATATCCGGAAGTTTATTCAGATGAGCCTTTTCGCAGTAATCATGGACATACTTCACGATCGCATCAAGCTGGGTAAGGCTGCCTTTGCCGCTCTTATCCTTCTTCTGGACATATACCGGCGTCTTCTTTCCCGCATCCGGCACCTGCCATATGGTAAACTCTCTGACATTACCATTGTCAGACACCGCCGGCGCCCCGCTGTATGCGGACTGGAACAGCTCGAAGATCTCGTTGTTCCCCACCTGCAGATATGCCCGGCCCGGCTCCTTGATCTCCGCCGCCAGCGGGGATTTGAGCACTTCGTTACTGTCTTCCTTGCTCTGTACTTTCAGACAGAGCTTAAATCTCGAGTTACTCCAGATCTGTTCATTGACCTGCCCGGCAGGCTTCTGTGTGGCAAGGATCAAATGTACACCCAGGCTTCGTCCGATACGCGCCGCTGAGATCAGCTCTTTCATAAATTCCGGCTGTTCTGCCTTTAACTCCGCAAATTCATCCACAATGATGATCAGATGCGGCAGCGGTTCCTTTACCTCGCCCGCCTGATATTTTCTTATGTATTTGTCTATATGGTTTACTTCCGCGTCCGCAAAGAGCCGCTGACGTTTCTGAAGTTCCGCCTTGATAGACTTCAGGGAGCGGTTGATCGCTTTTCCGTCGATATTGGTGATTGCTCCGAGCAGATGGGGAAGTTCCTCGAACTGGTTCACCATACCGCCGCCCTTGAAGTCGATGATCATAAATCCCACTTCATACGGATGGAACAATGTCGCCATGGAGAGGATATAGGTCTGCAGGATCTCGGACTTACCGGAACCTGTCGTACCTGCCACAAGGCCATGAGGGCCGTGCGCCTTATCGTGCAGATCCAGACTTATGATCCCTGTCTTGGACACTCCGACCGGGGCTGCCATGGACCGGAACACATGGGAAGTCTTCCACCGTGCTCCCAGATCGATGTCGTCTACCGTAAGGATCCCCATCATTTCAAACATGCTGATACTCTTGGTAAGAGAACTCTCCAGCGAGATCTCTTCCGTGTACACCGGCGCCAGGATATCCACGGCCCGGCGCGCCTGCCTGTCGCTGATATGCGGATAGAGGAATACATTCATCCGGGAACGGTCCTGCGCATCGATCAGCACGCCCTGCTGTGCGTCAAGGATATTGACAAGCGCCGAGCATCCCACCGGGATCTCCGAGCGGTCGTTCCCGAAGAAGACGAACGTCACTCCCAGGTCTTTTGCATTTTCCACGAACTTTGATACCGGATGATTCTTAAAGCCATATTCATCATAGAAAAATACGATAATGTGATTGTCATATGACTTATTCTGTTCTCTTACTGTCAGTTCCTTATACAGATACTCGAAGATCAGGTTCTTGCTCTCGTCATCGCCCACGATCGCCCTCGTATCCGTCTGTTCGCAGTATGCGTTAGGAAGGAACCTCAGCCAGTGCACTCTGTCCTTATGCTTCTCCTCTACTACAAAGAAAAGCCGCACATCCGAAAAATACTGGCGGGTCACCAGATCGACGATGATATTCTTGAACAGTTCAAACCGGTACTGCTCCTGCCCTGTGATCCCCAGTGCATTCATAGACTTCAGATCACATACGACAGGCACGCCCTGAACGTATTTGTACGCCTCGCTGATCTGCTCCGGCATAAGCTGCAGGTCGTCCTCGATCTCCAGGCGCTCCTGCTTCTTATACTTGACCGGCCGTCTGGACTCCACCGCCCCGCTGCCAAGACGGACACACAGGAAGTCCTCATCCTCGGGAACACGGTCAAACAGATCCGGCGAGAAGCTCTCCAGACGCTGTTTCTCTATATCCTGGGATACATAGATCTCCTCCAGGGATTTCTGTTCGCCGGCGCGGCACTGTTCGATCTCCGCTGTCTTTTTCTCTATGTAGGCGTTATATTTTACGATCCTCTCTTCTGATTTTTCTTTGAACTCTTTCTTTCCCTCCCGGACGCCCATGACCGCCGTGACGATCGCGATCACGCCGGAGATCAGAGAGAAGAGGATCATTGTGCCGCCCATAAATGCCATAGCGCCCGCCGCGATCAGGATCCCGAGAGACGGAAATATCCGCATGAAGAGATTGTTCTTCGGCTTCTGCGGCTTTTCAGGCGGATCCAGTATCTCGATCTCATCCTCGCACACGATAGTCTTCAGCCTTGTATTGCGGCTGAATCCCGGATAGTTCTTATGTTCCGGCACATCGTTGAACGAGAGACCTGTGATCCCCATATCCCCGCGGATCTCCGTCCATATCTTCCCGTTCTTATAGTAGAAGAAATAATCCGATACAGAGAAGAAGTCCCCGCTTCTGATCTCTTCTCTCATCTCTGCTTTCTTTCCGTTGTGATATACGCCGTACAGCGTCCGCTCTGTCTGGAGCATCAGGGAATCCTTCTGACGGTAAAGGAGCATAGACTCATTGACCGTATACTGGCTGCGCAGGATGATATTGCACCCGCTTCCCGAACCAATCCGCACGGACTGCGCCGCTCCCAGATCGATGATCCTCTCATATTTCCTGCGCCCGCTCTCAAAGTCGATCAGGAACTCCATCCGGAATACGAGATTATCGGAATCCTGATACTTTACTTCCAGAGAATCTCCATGTGCAAGCTCCGCTGTCATGAGCTTTCGCACATCCCCCCATGACAGATACAGATTATCCGAACACAGGACAGACCATTTCCCGTTTCTCCGGATAAATGTAAGCTCGATCCTGCCGAAGAACAAATCCTTGTAGAGACGCACACCGCAGTCGATGCCTGTCCCGACTTTCAGCTCTTCCGTGTCTGCCGTCAGCTCGATCTCTTTGTAAAGATTTTTATTGGATATAATGACCTTATATCTGTTATCCATGCCGCTATACTCCTATTCCGTGAAATTAATGATGCTCCCTGTGCGGATGCCGGATTCCCTGAGCGTCCTGTTGCCTCTCAGAAGAGCTACCGGCCGCTCCGCTTTCAGATAACAGTTTTTGATATCCGTCGTATCGATCCCCAGTTCATATGCCGTATTGAGCGCATTTACCAGTTCATTCGCCGAAATGTCCAGAGGGACTTCCAGGTCGACGGAAGTATTCTTTTTTACGATGTTGAATATGATGATCGCTTTCTCGCTGTCCATTCTCTCTCCCTCTCTGTCACATGATCAGAAACGCCGTCTTCTGTATCCCGCTGTCATGGGCCAGTCTGTCCGCCGTAATGTCCTCGCCCTCAGAAAAATGTGCGATATACTCATTTACCTGAAACCTGACGGCAGTCTCGGACGACGTCAGGTAATTCTCTGCATCTTTCCGGAAATCATTGCAGACGAACAGATACTTGTCACTGCCGATCCCGTTGATGTTAGACGCCATCGCATCGGTGGCGAGCACAGAGGTTTTCGTCTGCTTCGTCACGATGACCACTTTGTCCGCCTCCCCGATCAGAGCCGCTTTCTCTTCGTCAAACACCGGATCCGCATCTATAATGATAAAGTCGTACTCATTTGTCTTCTTCGCGGACGCCGCGATCTTCCGGTATACGGAATAATGCAGTCCCAGAGACATGAGCGGCGCTTTAAACGGCGGCAGATAGCTGAACTCCTCTCTCCGGACGACATGCCGGATCTCCTGGTAGACAGACGGCTGCGGATCCGCCAGCCTCATATATACGTCCGGGGAGGAAACAGACCCTTTATTCTCCAGCCGGTACTGGAATGTCTGCAGCCTTTCCGCATTGATATAGAGCACCTTCTTGTAATTTCTCGTCAGGCATCCTGCCAGCCCCATCGCCACAGTCGTCTTTCCCGCTCCCCCGCAGGCCGAACAGACAAGCACAGTCTGACACGCCTTTTTCGTATGGATCTTTGTGTTCAGCACATCAGAACTCTTCCCGACGATCTCATTAAAGATCTCCCGCAGGCTTGTATATTTAAAAAGCCTGTTGATGGAAAGTTCCTCTGTCGTCCCCTCTTCATACTGCTCCGCCATGACAAAGATATATCCGATATCGTGGCGGCGGAGCGCGCCGCTGTAGAGCCTGTCTGACACGATCAGGATATCCGCTTTCTGCGGACTTGCAAAAAGCTGTTCAAAGCAGGACTGATCCGTGATGATCTCCAGTTCCGTCTCATCCGGGAACTCTTCGGCAAATTTCGCCTGAAGAGGAATGATGTAATTGATATCTGTGTCTGCTATAATGATCCTCGGTTTTGCCACTTCCATGTTCTCCTTATCTGATGATCACCTGAAAATCCGTATTCGCCAACCTGACCACGTCGCCGTTTTTCAACGGATATGCCCGCTCCGGGGTCAGGCGTTCCTGATTGATATATGTGCCGTTGGCACTTTTCAGATCCGTAATCTCATATCCGCCGTTCTTTCTGCTGACCTTACAGTGCAGCCGGCTGATCATCCGGTTAAATGTTACTGCCCCGTCCACCGCCGAGACTTTCTTGCCTATGATAAACTCGTCTTTTGTTACTTTAAGCTCTGTGCGCGGCGCATTCATGGTCACCAGATACATAGTCTGTTCTTTCGCTTTCTCAGGTACAGGCGGAGCAGGCTCTCTGCGGATCGTACCGCCGCGCAGACGGACGGCCGTCTCCTCCAAAGTGAGGGTGCCGTCTGACAGATCTTCGGACAGGCGCTTAAGTTCCGGAGTATATTTATCCGCTCTGCAGTCGATCGCTTTGATCAGTCCGGCTCTCAATTCATTCTCAAACCCCGTTTCGTCCGGAAAGAGCGGCGGTTCCACCGGCAGATAGGCAAGCCGTACTTTGTACGTGGCTGTATCGATATAGATTTTTTCAAATGAGATATCCAGATTGCTGCACGTAAGGAATCCGTTATTCTTTACCTCGCCGACAGCATCCAGCAGATTCCCGGCCACAGCCAGGAATCTGTCCGCGCTCAGGACCGGGGCAAGCGCGGAAAATGCTTTATAGCTGTCCGTCATATAGTACAGTTCGGTCTTTCCGTTGTAAGTCATTTTCATGCTGCGCAGAAAGCAGCCCCCGGTCTGGCTTTGCAGCACTTTGTATTCTGTTGTGAGGAAACGACTGTTATCGTTCAATATATAAGCAAAATTCGTTCCGCATTTCATTTCTGTAAATATTTGATTGTCTGTAGATGCGTCCATCTGTCTTTTCCTCTCTTCCCTAAAAGTCTCAGGTTGTGAAAAGCTCCGCCTGTGCTACTTGCTGCCTTCCACAAGATCGTCTTCATCGCCGGCCCTGTTCAGGATATTCAGCTCGCCGTGATCCAGCTCAAAGACTTCCCATATATTCTCGACGCCGGCTCCCGGCGCTACCGTGATCACTTCCGGCTGCGCCTGTCCCGGCAGATATACCTTGACAGTAGCCCCGTACTCCTGCAGTGTATTGGTAAGCCTGTAATCCACTACCGTATACCGGTACACGCCGTTCAGGTCGTACAGTGTGATCGTCTCCGGCCCGTATCCGTTGGTATCGTCTACATCAAGCTCCGCGAACGTCTCCCCGCCGGATGACGCTGTCTTCCTGTAATAACTTACAAATACGCTTCCTCCGTCATCACTGTCGCCAATCAGGTAGGAATCCAGATCCTGCGGCTCCGCTCCCCACTCAAGGACGATACGCGCCGAGCCTGCTGCCAGCTCCGGTGAAATAATGAACTGCTCGCCACTGTAGTTCCTGTCTTCTTCCATCTCGAACTCGAAGGTCTCTACGACATAACCGTCCGCCATGATCGTCACATCATAGACATCCGGATCAAGCTCCACGGAAAACGCTCCTTTGCTGTCCGTTGACGCCTCTCCGGTATGCGATGCGTCTTCCTGCCCTGCAAATACAAGCTCTGCATCCGGCACTCCTTCTCCTGTCATAGCATCGACCACGACTCCGCTCAGGACGCCCTTTGTGCTCCTGTTCTTGTTTGCATCCGGAAGAAGCACCTCATTCCATGCATTTGCAGACTGGATCGTTCCTGATGCATCTGTCTCGATGTTGATGATGACTGAGCCTGTCCGAAGCTGTACATAGGTCCGCTCCGCATCCGTAACCGGCTCTACTGTCGAGCTCGATATTGCCTGTAACTGCTCAAGTGTGACCGGTGCCGCAAAGTTATCAAAGATAATATCCAGAGAATCCAGCTCCAGCTTCTCCGGCATTCCCGTCTCATCCGGACGGTTCTTCTTATCATCTACGATCGTGTCATCCTCCGGAGTATCTGAATAGTACATCGTCGCAGAAAGATCGTCATGGACGACTTTGACCTCTCCTTTTGCCACCTTTACAATATCCGGCCACGCGCCGTACTCGTCAGAATAATCGCTGAATGTAAAGTTCTCCAGCCTCTGGAGGAAAGCGGTATTCCAGCCGAACTGTCCCCGTCTCTTCTCCATGGTCTCCTTATCCTGATCCTCCCCGAATCGATTCACCAGCAGAGAACCATCGTTAATGCCGTTCAGCATATCCAGTATCGTCGGAGCTTTTGAATAGGTGTATCCTCTTTCAAGAGTTGCTTTCGCCTGTGATACTTTTCCCTGGTTCAGATACACATCCGCCAGTCCCAGATATGCCTCTTCTTCCTCCGGTACTGCTTCGATCGCATTCTCATATGCTACGATCGCGTCTTCATACTGTGCTGCCGCCACATATTTTTCCGCTGCCGCTATCTCTTCCTTATATGTTTCCTGATTCAGTCCTCTGCGGATCAGCAGGATTCCCACGATTACCGCAGCGATCAGAAGCACGCCGCAGATGATCAGAAGCACGATCGTTTTCTTAGACTTTTTCTCTCCCATACGCTCTCCTCCCTCAGCCCTGTAGCTGACTGATACTGTCCCGGATCTCCTTCTTTTTCTTCGCCAGGATCCGGTAAACGATGATAAATCCGGCGATCGCCGCCAGTATTACCAACGCACCTGCTATTGCCAGAATGATGCCTGCCATCTGTATCCTCACTCCCGTTCTTCCATAATGCGGATCAGCTCTTCCATGTCCCCGTCTTCCTGTACCTGTACGCCCGACTCGTAGGCATCGCGCGCGTTATCATAGCAGAACCCTGCCTCCGTCGGTATCTCGTTATCTCCATCCAGAGCCGCCTCATCCAGATAGTTGTAGCACATCCACATAGGGATCCTGTAATCATCCGGCCATCTCTCCTGCATCTCCCGCAGCCGGTCGGTACTGGTCCCGTATCTTCCCAGCGCTCTCAGGACAAGCGCCCGGTTCAGAAGATCCTCGTAGGAAGCGTCCTCTTCACTGCACAGTCTCTCATATACGGTAAGCGCCTGCTCATAAAAGGTCCGCTGCTCTACATCAGATGCGGCTTCATTGCCCGCGTTAAATGCGGTCTGTCCTGCTTTTCGCAGCAGGTTCCTG
This sequence comes from Candidatus Mediterraneibacter faecipullorum, assembly GCA_019119675.1. Taxonomy (GTDB): domain Bacteria; phylum Bacillota; class Clostridia; order Lachnospirales; family Lachnospiraceae; genus Mediterraneibacter; species Mediterraneibacter faecipullorum. The sequence goes on from DWWO01000063.1 coordinate 25,868, forward strand.
TCACCACTGATATCCGCCGCCGTACTGAGCGCGCCAAACGCTTCTCCATATCGGTCCAGCCCGACACAAATATCTGCTTTCAGATTACAGACCGCGGCGGACAGGTCATTGTCCGTACTGAGATTCATCGCCGCATCTGCTTTCGCAAGGGCTGCTTCCATGTCCCCTGAAGCAAAAGCCGATTCCGCTTCAATGAAACTGCTCTCCGCCGGGTCAAGGACTGCCTCCGGATACTGCTGCTGAAGAGCATCTATATCCGGAACCTCTCCGCTCCTTGTGAGGGCCGCCATATAATCCCGCAGATAAAGGGAGCTGTCCGGCACTGCCTTAAGGGCGTCCTGATAATACTCAGCCGCTGTCTGGTACTGTTCCTGACGGTAATAGCTCTCGGCAATGATATAGAGGACATCCCCTTTCTCTTCCGGATGCGCGTTCATATAACCCTGCATCATAAAATCATTGAGCATGTCTGTTCCTGCTGTTATAACAGAGGATTCCTCTCCGGCTTCTGACACAGTATAAAGTTCGGAATAATGATCCTGCCATGCATCCTTCTGCCAGACTCCAATGCCGCCATAGATCATAAGAATTCCCGCCGCGACACATACTCCGCAGAGAATTGAGGCCAGAACCTGGAGCCGGCCCATCCTCTTGTATTCGGGATCCAGCTTTTCCAGATTATCGAGAACGGCTCCCATCTGCCGTGCCGATTTAAATCTCCTTGCCGGGTTAAATTCCGTCGCCCTGCTTACCGCCGCTTTCAGGCCCTCGCTATAAGGAATATCCAGATCCATGATGGGATACGGTACGCCGGTCTGTGGCTCCGGCAGATACCCTGTCATCATCCGGTAAAAAACTGCCCCAAGACTGTAGATATCCATCTTGGGATCTGGCACGAACCGCCCGCCTCCGCTGTACAGGATATCCATTGCCGCCTGATACTGCTCCGGCGCGGCATAGTAGGGGCTCAAGCCCTGCAGCTTTCCTCCCTCTGTTCCGTCCAGTGATATGTTAAAATCTATCAGACACACATTCCCCTGCGGGGTGATCATGATATTGCCTGGCTTGATATCACTGTGCAGGATCGGCGGGTCCTGGGTATGCAGATACTCAAGCACTTCACAAAGCTGCTTCAGCCACAGGCGCACCGTCTGCTCCGGAAATTGATACTGATTGTCCAGATAGTACTGCAGGTCATATCCCGGGATATAATCCATCACCGTATATATCCCGCCGCCTGCTTCCAGGAAGTCATAGACCTGCGGAAGATAGGTGTGATGGAGACGCTTCAGGATATCTGCCTCCCCCCGCACATTGATCCGCCCTGTGTAATTTTCTTTTATTCTCTTGATCACGATCTGCTTGCGGAGCCGGAGATGGTAGCCAAGATAGATCACTCCCGTGCCGCCTTTTCCGATCTCCCGGACAATCTGATACATACCGTCTATGACGTCGCCGTTCTGAAGCATGTTCTCCCTCCGGTCATGCAGTTTCAGAAGATCCGGATGATCCGGATACTCCGGAAACCGCCTGTTAAAAAGCAGGCTGCCTAAATATTTCTATTCAGACAGCCTTGCTTCCTTTCTCTTTACTTATTTGCCTGTTCTTCGTCTTTCTTTCTCTTGAAGATCAGGAAGAACCAAAGCAGTCCTCCCGCGATCACTACAACTCCTACGATCGTTCCTACAAGGAGCGGTGTGTTGCTGTAGAACTGTACGAACAGATTAGAGGTCAGCAGTACTCTGGTGATCTCCGCCTCTGCCGTATTGCCGGCTGCATCTGTTGCAACCGCCTTGATGTCCTGTCTGGAGTTAGAGCTGTTCATCGTGTATGTCAGCTCTCCTCCCGCCGCCTGGATGTCCTTAGCGTCAAAGGTCTGTGCCGGCTCGTCATTGTTTCCTACGTATACGCCGACATCGCCCATTGCGATATTATCCGCTGCGTTTACAGTGATATCTCTCGTGTTTGCACGGTACTGTTCACCGTTCTCGATACCTGTGATAACGACAGTCGGGGCGGTCTTGTCGATCGCGAACTCGATGTCGCATCCTTTTGCACGGCTGTTGCCGACATTTGTCGCGCGGTCTTCGGAATCGATCGTTACAGTATAGTTGCCTTCTTTCTCAAAGTTCTCTTTGTTGATCGTGTAGTCATACTGTTTCCATGAAACTTCTGATCCGCTTGCTTTTACCTCATAGTCCGTGCCGGCCTCAAGATCCACAAGCTCTCCGTCGCGTCCGTAGGAAATGCCGTTGAATACAAGGCTGTCCACGTTGATCTCTGTCACGACGAGATCCTGCTCTTCGTTGGTGTAATACTTGTCAACCAGTTCCTGTGTGTCATCAGACAGTACGAATACGGAACCGAATCTGTTGACTGAGAAGATCACGGAATCTTCCGTCTCATTTCCTGCACGGTCTGTGATCACTGCTGTCATCGTATAGAGATCATCGTTCTCTTTCGTACGCTCGAAATCTGCCATCTTGATGCTCTCACCGTTCGGGATGGATGAACGATCGCCGTCCAGTGCCATCTCACCATGGTTTGCACCCTCCAGTGTGATCTCCACACCATTTTCTGTGTAGTTATTGTCGCTATAGCGTACCCCCGGTGCCACTACATCGTTGTTTGCTGACTTGTCCTCGATGTCGAAGAACTCAAGCTCCGGAGCCGTCTGGTCAACGGTAAAGCTGTCCTGCTCATAATCAGCCGCTGCATTTCCTGCAAGGTCTGTGTAGTCTACATCAAATGTGTAATCCGCATCCGCTGAGAATGTCACGCTCGCTGTATGTACGTCGCCTCTTGTGCTCCATCCGCCAAGTCCCGGTGTAGATACGCCTCTTCCTTCCAGTGAAGCCGTGATTGCTGTGTTGACCTCAGCGGCATTGAAGTTGTGCTCTGTGACTGTGATCGTCGCTGTACGGTCTGCATTGAAGTATCCCGGCTCAGCATCGTTATTGTTGTCATAGGATACCTGGATCGTCGGATCTGTCTGGTCAATAGTAAACTCATCTACTCTTGTGTAGTTTGAATCATTTCCTGCAAGATCCGTTGTGTTCAGCGTAAATGTATAATCACCGTCCGCCGCAAATGTCACGGTACATGTATGTGTCGCGCTGTCCGATACACCGGAGTTCGAGCTGTGGCTCCATCCGCTGATGGACGGCTGCGTTCCGTCTGTATTCGTGATGTTGAATCTTACTGCTGACGGATCAAAGTTACGCTCAGTCACTGTGACGGTCGCTGTACGTGTCGCGTTGTAGTAGCGCTCGTTGAGCGGGCTGTTCAGGTCGTAGGTAACGTCGATGGTCGGGTCTGTAATATCCATCTTCAGGCTCATGACGTCACTTTCTTCTGTGTTCTGTGAGAAATCTGTGACAAATGCCTGAACCTTAATATCATTGCTGTTATAATTTTCGGATGCCGGTATTGTAATATCTCTCGTAAATGTCCGTTTCTCCGGTGACTGATATTTCTCTGCGTCATTCTCCCTGAGATCCAGAAGATGGATTGTCTCACTATAGCTTGTATTTCCAGCTACAGTAACTTTATACCATACATGCTCCAAGCCGGAATATGTATCTCCTGCTATCGGATCTTCAGCCGTAATACGGAGATGTATATCCTCATTGTAGATACCGTTTCTTGCATCACCCGCATTTAATTCTGTAATAGAAATCTGCGGAAGCTCATTATCTGCTACAATACCATTGCTGGGATACCTGTATGTTACATTTCCGGCATAATCAGTAATCTTTTCATATACGACGAACTGTCTGTTTGGCCCAACACTGAAATTTCCGCTCAGCACGCTGTTCACACCTTCCGGATTACCTGTCACACATGTGGTCCAGCCTGTTGCCTGCTTCATCTCTTCTTCAGTACTGAATGAATTTTCAGGATAGATATATTCAATGCTGGCAACACCTGATGTGGCATCGCTTCCGGTAAGACCTATATCATATGTCGTTTTCTTAAAGATATTAAAAGTAATCATATTCAGGAACTCAGCCAGACCAATATCACGTGAACTGTCAAGCTCAATATCGCCATCCGGAGCTGTTTTATCTACTGTGAAATAGTGCGGATCGTATATTGCTTCATTTCCTGCAAGGTCATAATATTTAAACCCAAAACTGTAGTTCGCATCCGTATCAAACATGAACATTTCAACTTTACTTGTCCAGACGGAATTGTTCTGCGTCCAGTCACCACCTTTATTAGCAGCAGCCAGATAGTCGCTTATCGTTACAACCTGATCAGCTGAGTCTGTACCTGAGGTAGCACTAAAATCAAACTGTGTATTCTCTGAGGAGAACTCCCCGTTATCCAGACGGAAATTCTTCTCATTGATTTTAACCGTAGCCTCCACTGCAGACTGGCTATACTCTTTCTCATCATCAGGAAGAAGTGAATTTTTCGGTTCAACACTACCTGTTTCATTTTTGTATGTAACTTCTGACACAGTCGGCTCTTTCTTATCAATCACAAATGATTCGCCGGCTTCTGTTTCCTGGGCATATTTAACCGGAATTTCATTCTCATTCTCAGCCTTATCAACACAGGATGGAACAATACTGAATCTGGCATCCTCCCCTTGTGCCTTGTCATGATCAAACCGAAGTTTCAGTACAGATGTCATCTTGTCAGTATTCACATTTTCAACCTCGAGCGGATTATCAGCTGTACCGCTCACAACACTGAGAATGTAGCCTTTTCCATACTCTTCCACCAGCCGGATCATCTCATCAAGAGTCTGATCATCATACGTTACACCATCCAGCGAGATATCAAAGCTCAGATCATCTACATCAAGATTTCTCTCTGTATAACTGATTGTCATAACACGGGCATCTTTGAAATATATATCATTTCTGACACCGTTATTATTAAATGATACGTTAATTTCCGGAGCCTTCTTATCAATCTGGAACTCTTTAATTACAACTGAATCTTCATCACAGTTTCCGGCATTATCATATGCTTTTATCTCTAATTTGACATCCGTGCTGACATTCTTATTAGCTGTAACTTTTCCCTTAACCGTCAGACTCTGCCAGTCGCCCAGTTCATTTAACTCGTAATCATCCTGACTGAAATCAATCGTATAAGAATCAACATATGTTTTTTCTACATCTTTATCATACGTTTCTGAAGTTGCATCCGGTGTCTCTGCCTGTTTACCGCTTTCTGTCTTTGTTACGGTTACTTCAAGCTTACTGATAGCAGATGTACTATCAATCGGATCCTGTATATTAACTGAGTATTCCACGTCTTCATTATATAAATCCTGATCACATCCAGTAACTGTAACAACCGGAGCCTGTACGTCAAATACCATACCGTTTGAAGCATATACTTCACCATTGTCAATACGATCAGTTACTCTTACGAAAAGGACATAATATCCTTCCTCTATCGCCTCTTTATCTCCGCTAAACGGAATCTGATAATCCACAACGGCGGTCCAGTCATCTTCAGTCAGACCGTCTATCTTATTCCTAACCGTATCTGCTGCTAAATCTTCTGCTATTACAGATGTATAGTCTGACTTTCCTTCATCCGTTGAAAGTTTCCAGACATAATATTCTACATCGCCAGGATCAAAACCAACCTTATCATCACCGTCCGGTTTTTCCGTAACTGTAATACTCTGTGTAAATGCCGCATTCTGGAAGAAACCAAACGTAATGTTTCCGGTCATTACCGACAGTGCTGTTTCTTTCAGATCTCCATCAAACTCTACTTCCGGAGCTGAATTATCAATATAGATATGATCAAAATTATTTCCTTTTACTCTGTTGCTGTTCTCAGTGTACGTATCATCAGAAGCTGAGTTGGAAAGACAAATCTTTACTCCCGAAAGAAGTCCTTCTGGCATATCCGCTGGTAGGGTAATGCCGTTTTGTGCACTTTCAAAAGCCTGTGATCCGGGAAGCTGGATAAGCACCTGGTCATAATAGCCGCTGAGCGCACTCGATTTCTTAATCAGCAGCTGAAGTGTACTGCTGTTTTTCGCGTAAATCTTATCTATTACCGCATCTTCTGTTACTTTATTTCCTTGGTTATCAAGGCCTAATGTTGTACTATTAATTTCTCCCCATTCAATCGCATTGAGAATGTCACCATCACTTAATTTCTGCCTCTCTACGATTAAATCTTTAACTACATCCTGTACGAACTTATAATTTCCAACCTCCACACCTGCTGTGGTAACAATACCATTGTCAGAAGCATTACCTTTCTCGTACTCAACAGTTCCCGGTATCACAGCACCTGTATATGTTCCCACATAGTATTCCTGATCTGGGGCCAACGCTTTTAACGTTGCTGCGAAATCATAATACTGTGCCTCATTCTCAAAAAAGCCTCTGTTTTCCTCTACTTTTTCCGCTGAAACCAGGTCAGTTACTGCCGCATATGTACCCGCCTCTACTACTGTCTTCAGATTCTGCCCATAGGACAGTGTCACGTCTTTTGTGATACTAAGCTTAACTTCTCTTGCTGTAACAGCTCCCTTTCCGGTTACCTGATATTCCTCGGACATATCAAGGTTGTAATAGCATGCATTCCCGTCTGTGGAAACAGGTTTAGAGCCAGAAATAGTAATATCCTTATTCTGTCCCACATCAGGATTACTGAACTTGCCACTGAATGTATACGTTACCGCATTATTATTTACCTGTTTACCTTCCGGTATACCTACCTCTATCTCAATATCTGCGGTCTGATCATATACTTTAGACACATTAGGCGCGGACTGCCAGTCCAGATCAGCAAGCGTCAGTTTCTGCTGTGCAACGCCTGTAAATGTAACAACTGACGTATTATATCCATCCGTAGCTTTCGCAGTTACCTGAATAGCAATATCTCCCGGTTCTTTTACTGTAACCACTCCTATATTACTTACTTCAGCCACATTAGAATCAAGACTTAAGTATTCAAGGTCTCTTCCTTGATCATTTTCTACTTTGAGCTGGAACTGAGTAGTCTGCTCCGGATCAAATACAATACTGTTATCCGTCAAATCTTCTGCTGATACGGTAATATCTGAAGTAGATGCATATGTTTTTTCCACTTCCTTAGATGACTCTGCGAATTTATCTGTTCCGCTGTATGTTACCTTAAATTTTACTTGACCACTCAGATATTCACCATCACTCAGTTTATGCGTATACTCTGCTTTTCCACTGTTTACTTCACTCGAGCCAATCACCACACCATTAAGACTGAATGTCGCACTTCCTTCATCAACAGGCTTGTTCCCTTCTTCTACTTCAGCTGTCAGTTTAACCTCAGATTTATCCATTCCACTTTCAGGCTCAATTGTAAGCTGTACAGATGTATCATACTTTGTAACCTTTACAGGTATCTGTGTTGTTTTATTTTTACCGCTAACATTAATCGTTGTTTCTCCTGCTTTAACTGCTTTAACATTACCGTTATTATCTACTGTTGTGATTTCACTATTATCTGAACTCCACCTATACGTTAATCCTGATATCGGATTTGTTACTACTAAAGTTTCGTCCTGACCGACTTTCAGGTCAAGCGTAGATGGCTCGACCGCAATATTGTTCTGTTCCATCTTTATTGACACAGCATCTGTCGTTTTATTTACAGTAAACTCATCCGTTTTCTCAGTATATCCATTCTTATCCGTTTTTACTGTATAAGAATACGTTGCCCCTTCTTCCAGCGTAACAAGATATTTACCGCTTGTCGGATCTTTATCCTCCTCATCAATTCTGATTGGTTCTAACTGCGATTCTTTTTTCTGGAGACTCATATCAAACTGACTGAGGGAGGTGTTATCTTTTGAATCCACCACCTGGATTTCCACTTCCACGTTATCCGCTGCCTTGGCAACCATCATATTCTGAGGCATGAGCCCGGTTATCATGGTCAGCGCCAGCAATAATGCGAATATCCTTTCTTTCATATTTCTGCTCTTCTTCATCTCTACATATCCTTCCCTTCTATAATCTTTTTTTGCTTATTGCAGATGTATCTATATATTTTCCCATTAAATAGAAAATGTCCGTAAATACTGATCAGCAGTAAAAACAGAAATATCAGTACAATAACTGAATTAACTGTAATCTTTACTGCACAATATATTGATACGGCAAGTGATATGATCATCACAATATCTGTTATAATACCCGGTCTGTTGCTGAAAAAATTAATCACTGTCGGTCTTTTCGGATGTTCTATCACTTCTTGTATCATTACTCTATTCCTATAATAAAGATAGAAGTATACTGCGCATCCTGCCAGAAGCCCGATCCAGAACAAAGCGCCTGACACATATCCTACTGTATTTAGCTCCTCACTTTTACTCGTAGAGAAAGGAACTAATACTACAGACAAAGAAGAGAGAAAGAATGCGAGCATCACTCCAAGAAATCCTTTCTTTATAGCTTTTGTCTCCAACATTGTCACCCCATTTCTCAGATCCGCTCCTCCGTATGGATCAGCATCATATCTTTTATGATCTCAAATCTTCCGGAATACGGTTTCTTCTGTCTTTCCTCCTGCATCGCCTGTTCCAGTTCCGGCGTAAGGAGCATCGTCTCGCCCTGTGCGCCGTACAGCGGTACAGTCGCATCATTGTCAGCAGAGCCGCCGTTGTTCAGGATCTCGGTCTTCTCATCGGCACTGCTGCCCTGCGTTCCGGCAGCATTCCCGCCGAGAAGTGTTGTCTCTTCGCTGCCTCCGTTCAGAAGTGTCGTCTCCTCCGAGCCGTCTCCGCTCAGAAGCGTCGTCTCTTCTGAACCATCGGGCAGGAGCTCTGTCTTCTCGTCTCCCCGGCTTACGCTGCCTGTTCCGGCGCTGTAACCGCCGCCCGTATTCAGGCTTCCGCCGCCCTGCGCCTGCACATGCGGCTGTGTCTGTGATGCGCCGTTATGCATCTTTTCGGTAGGCTCGCCGCCTGTCGCCACCTCTCCGGTAGGCGGATAGATGATCGGCGGGATGCTGCCGCTCGGCGTCTTATAGAGGTCGCCGGTGGACTCCGGTATAAATGTGTCCTGCCTGAGTTTCCCTGTCTGGGCGTTTTCTTCTTCCATCTGCCGGATGGTACGCTTCTCGGCACGCCCGGTCAGATAATCGAATACTCTGCGTATTTTAAATAAGAAGAAGAGAAGCACACTCAGACCTGCAAACAGGATCGTCAGGATAAGGAATATGATAAAGCCTGTGTGATAAAGCGTGATAAGCTGTTCAGTTTCCTGCATCTGTTTCCCCTCCTGTCTGGCCTGCCTGGGAGCTGAACGCTGCATTCACCTGAGTTTCCGCCTCTTCTATGCTCTCCAGTATCTCGTTTTTCGTGCCGGATACTTCGTCCGTTGCAAACCCGCTCATCAGCGTGCTGCGGATATTCTGAAGCTCATCCATCATGTCCCGCTCTGTCACTCCCGCCTGTCGGAAATTCAGCGCATTCTTATAAATCTGGTAAACCATCTCCCGGTACATGACGAGAGCAGTCTGTTCATTATCAATGGAAGTCAGGTCACCTGATGTAAGTTCTACCATATCGGCCCAGTAATCCGCATAGGACACTTCACTGTCTCCCGCCAGATCTCTCGTATCCAATCCCTGGGAATATCCCGCGATCTTGGCAAAGCGCTTCGCTCTCTCCACTTTGTTTGGTTCAAGGCTGTCGCTCTCGGCCGCCGTCTCAAACCAGGACTGGGACATAGGCTTATTTCCTTCTTCTCCGTAATAATAGAAGTAGGCAAGTCCCATCTGGAAAGAGAACTCGTCATATGCCTCCTGATTGCTCTCAAGATAGCTCTCATTCGTCCGGTTCCCGCTTCCCGTATAGCCGAGGATTTCTTTCATCTGGACGTCTTCTTCCTGTGTAAAGAGCCCGCCGTCCCCGGTTCCCGTTCCGTCGATGAACACATCGAGAAGGCTCAGCCACGCGTCTCCTCTGGACGGGTCGAGATTGATCGCATCCCGGTAATAGTCCACTTTTTCTGCCTGCGTGGCGGCGTTGGACGCTGCCCTGAGGTAACCGTCGTAGCTGTTCTTTATCGTCGAATTCTCTGCGAATTTAAAGCCGAGACACCCGATCAGCGATACCGCCGTCAGGGAACATGCCGCGAGGAACGTCCCCCATTTACGTTTCTGCTGTTTCCTGTATTCGATATCCAGCTCGTCAAAATGCTCCAATGCATACATCAGCTCCGCACAGGACTGATATCTGTCGTTCGGGTTCCGCTGCGTACATTTTGTAACGATTGCCTCAAGCCCCGATGAAAGCGCCGGATTCCACTGTCGGATCGGATACATCTCATAGGGTGGGAGACTGGGGTTATGCCCGGTCAGTAAGTGGTACATCGTAGCGCCCAGATTGTAGATATCCGTCCTTGCATCCGTCTGGCCGTGCCCGCCGTACTGCTCCGGCGCGGCGTAGCCCTGCGTACCCAGACACTTCGTATCCTCGATGCTCTGCTCCTTAAACTCGCGGGCCGTACCGAAGTCTATGATCATGATCTTGCCGTCCGGCTTGAGCATGACGTTTGAAGGTTTTAAGTCTCTGTATATGATGGGCGGCTTTCTGGAGTGGAGATACCCCAGCACATCACAGATCTGCTTCGCCCATTCCACCACTCGCTCCTGAGGCTGCGCCCCCTCTTTCTTGAGCCAGTGATCCAGCGTCCTTCCCTCGATATAATCCATGACGATGAGAAATGTATCGTCACAGTCGATCACATCGATGATACTCGGAAGATGCGGATGATTGAGGCGTTTCAGGATGTCCGTCTCCGCGATCAGCCCCTGCTTTACGACCTCGTAGTCCTTGGTGCCGTCTTTTCTGACCTCTTTGATCGCCCACTGCTTGTTGGCTCTCTCGTTCATCGCCAGATAGACGACGCTCATACCGCCCTGTCCGATCTTATTCAAGATTTTATATTTACCGTCGATTATTGATCCTATTTCCAGCATATATCTATCCTCTAACACGTCTTCAGAAGAATGACGGATATGTTGTCTTTCTCCTGACGTGATTTATTCAATTCCGTAAAATAGACCGCAGCGTTCTGCAGGTCTTTCTCTTCTTTTATCTGGCCGGGAGCCATGAGCTTCACGAATTCTTCCTCCGTGATCACGTGCCGGAATCCGTCCGAACATATCATATAGACTTCATCCGGTCCATACGTCCCGTGTTCAAATTCCGGGATAATGACCTCGCTCGCCCCGACGCACTGGAGCAGGACATTTCTCTGAGGATGCGTCTTGGCTTCCTCGGGAGTCATCCTTCCCATATCGATCTCTTTCTGTACAAATGTCTGATCCTTTGTCAGCCGGCTGATGGTCTGCCCTTTCAGTCTGTAGACTCTGGAGTCCCCGATATTTAATATATAATATCTTCCTTCCGCGAACAGGATCATCGCCGCCGTCGTTCCAAGCGCCGCGTGAAACTGCTGCCCGTATGCCGAAATTCTCGAATTCACATCGAGTATCAGCCTGTTTAGATCATTTTCCATCTCGATCCGGTCGATCCCGTCCGCAGTCCTCTTCTCGTACAGGAACACCGGAAATCTGTTTTCAAACCAATCTGAAAAAGCCCTGACCAGAGTGGCACTGGCGACCTCGCCTTTCGCGAGACCGCCCATACCGTCACAGACCGCGGCAAAGAAAACTTTGCCGTGGTCCGTGACCGCCTCTTTGATCAAGACAGAATCCTGATTTGTATTCTTTTTTATCCCTTTATCTGTATGTACAGCACTCAGAAATTCCATCTTTTTCCACCCGTTTATCTGTTATGATACATGAAATTCAAACTCTTCATCCGAAAGCTTGAGCGTAGACCTGTCTGTCAACAACGTCTCCTGATACGGGCTGAGCTGTACGCCGTTTACAAATGTGAAGTTGCTGGACTTCTGATCTGCCGCATAGTAGTCAGAGCCCTTCTTCATGATAACTACGTGGTATCTGCTGACCGATGTATTATCGGAGATGCAGTAGTTGACTCTTCGTCTCTCTTTACCGATTGCAAAGTTCTGTGACGTGATCGGGATCTTCTCGCCATTCTTCTTGCGGATCAGGTAAGCGCCGCCCATGCCGCCGCCAAGAAGTGTTGTCTCTCCTGCTCCGGAATCAAGGAGTGTCGTCTCTCCTGCTCCGTCGTCCTGCGGCATTGTCGGATATCCGCCCGGCTGTACCGGAGATACCGGCGGTGTGTTCGGCTGTATCTGCTGTACCGGAGGTGTCACCTTCTGCTGTACCGGTGGAGCCTGTTTTGCTTTTTTCTTCTTATTGCCGTTTACTACAACAATGATAATGATAACAACAACGATCACGATCACTACGATAGCGATGATGCCGCCGATCAGGAACCAGTTCGGTCCTTCTGCCGTCTCTTCTTCTGCAACTGGTTCTGTTTCTTCTTTCACCAGTCCGCTCTGTGCTGCTGAAATCGCATCGATCGCTGACTGGATCGCAGCAGAATCCGGACTGCCTGCCGCTACACTCTCTGCCTCGGCGATAGCATCCTGGAACGCCTTTACGCTCTCTTCTGTATATCCGTCAAGGCTCAGTGCCTTTGCCGTATCAATCTTGGACTGAAGATCTTCTACTGTCAGCTCCGTTGGTTCTGTACCGCCGCCGGTGCTTCCGCCTGTACCTCCCGTATACGGGATTCCCCATGTATCAAGGATCTCCTTGATCACATTGATCTGGATCGAATAATTCTTCTGATCTACTATAAACTCATTAATACCTACAACTTCTCCCACATCATTGACGAGCGGACCGCCTGAATTACCCTCGTCAAGCTGGGATGTATGCTCGATGATATCTACGCTTCCCGTCACAGTCACCTTGGACACAATTCCCGACGAGATCGACACATCGTCTTTTGTATTGAAGTTCTTGTTAGAAATCGAATCTGCCGGGAAACCATAAGCGAATACATCATCTCTCTGCTGAACCGCATCGCTGTCGCCAAGTACAAGCGGTTCCCTGCCATAGATCTTCTCTGACAGATGAAGCGCAGCGAAATCCAGCACATCACTCTGCGCGTTCTCATGAACCGTTGCTTCTACGTTCGTATCTCTGTTTGCAAAGACATACAGCTTCAGATGCGGGTCGTTATCCGCAAGCTCATCCAGACCTTCACCGTCCATAACAAGTTCACGGATCGTATAGACCACATCCGGATCCGGATCCATGTCCGTATCCAGATCGAAGATATGTTTGTTTGTAATTACGTACTCCTCATTAATAAGGAAACACGTCCCTGCAGTATAGTATGACCGCACTCCTTCATCATCGACATATGCGAGCATCACCTGCAGGATACCGTTCGACGGATCCTCTGTAGTTGCTGTTACTGCGGTGCCGGCTTCATCGCCTTCGACTGCCTGCACGGGTAAGGCCATCCCTATCACCATGCACATCGCCGCCATAAGTACCAGCAGTTTTTTGATAAACTTTTTGCCCATACTTTAGCCCTCCTGTAAAATGTAATATTTTGTCATTCTGTGTCTATTTTACGGATTTTCCCATGTCTGTCTCAATATGTGTCCGCTTTTGTGGTCACACTTTTTTCACATATTTTATAGATTTTTTATACTCTTTTACATATAATGTATCTTGTTTTAGTTTGCCTATCGGGAGGGGGAGTTTTTTTCGCCTTTACATACCCCCTCTGGTATTTTGGGACAATCGGCCGCTGTCCGGATGACAACGGCTTCCTATATCTGCTGTGAAGGGGGATAACTATGTCGGAATTTTCATATGTTCTTTCCAGACATGTTCACGGAAAAAATATTAAAACATATGCACTGGCACAATACTGCGGTCTTGACCGCTCGAATATGTACAAGATCATAAACGGCAAGAGAAAACCGACCTCTCTTGAAATGGTCCATAAGATGGCGCGGTTCATGCATCTGTCGCCTGCTGAGGAGCAGGAGCTGGAAGAGGCGTACCAGATCACACTGACTGGCTACGATAACTACTACCGGCGCAGGGATGTTATGAATTTCTTTTCAGAATTCAATCTGTCGGCCTCATCGCTCACCTCATTTAAATACAGAACAGATCAGGATGTTGACATGAAAGAGACTACTGTTCTCGCTTCGTCATCCAAAGTCAAACAGGCTCTCTTTCACATTATATCTGCTGAAATGGGACGACAGACAGACGGACATATCCGGCTTCTGATTCAGCCTGAAGCATCCTTTCTTATTAATCTGATCAGCGCAGAAAGTCAGGCAGATACCAGGATACACATTGAGCATATCATCTGCCTGAATAACAACTCTGAGACAACACAGTCACAAAAGAACTATAACCTGAATTGTCTTAAGCAGATCCTGCCTTTGTATGGCAGCTGCCCGCATTACGAATGTTTCTACTATTATGACGATATCTCAGCCAGAACAGGGAAAGTTACTCTGTTCCCGTATATGGTCATCACCTCGCGGCACGTGTGCCTGATGACTGCCGAACTGGACAGAGGCTATATCATCCGTTCTGCAGCCTCACTCAGGATGTTCTCAGACATGTTTGCCGACTATCGCAAGGCATCAACCATCCTGCTGAATCAGATCAACAGTGTTGCAGAACAATTGAGTTATGTGGAGAACCTTCTACGGGAATGCGGTACCGGATTCTGCTTTCAGATGACACCGTGTTTTACGCCGTTTATCACATTGTCTATGGCCGAGAAATATATCACCATTGATGCTCCGGCCCGTTCTGCTTTTATCGACCGTTTTCACGGATATATAAAAGAAATGAATACATGGCAGGAGCAGGGGAAGACTGCCTGCATCTTCTCATACGATGGCGTCAGACACTTTCTGGAAACCGGAAAGATTAATGAATATCCGAAAGACGTATACCTTTCATTCGATATGCATGACAGGGTCAGCCTCATCAGGAGACTGATCCAATCGTGCAGAAACGGGCACTACCGGATGCTGCGGGAATCTATCGGGAATGTAGAGCATGAACTTTATCTTTTTGTCAACCAGCAGAATGGATATCTGATGTTTTCATCCCCGTATACCCGACAGCCAGTTTATCTTAATATCGAAGAGCCTGGTTTGCTCTTTACATTTTATGACTTCTGCGAGAATCTGGATGACAACATGTTTTATACGCCCGAGGAAACAGAAGCCCTGCTGAATGATCTGATCTGAAGTGATATTAACGAAGAAAAAAGGAAAGCATTAAGACCGGCAGCTCCGACCTTAATGCTTTCCTTTTTCTTCGTTGACCGATCAGCCCGTACAGTCAATGCTGATCGTCTCCACCAATCCGGTGTCCGGTGTGATCCCTGCGTTGCAGCTGCTTATATTAGATCCTTCTCCGTACCAGAAGTATGAATTGCCGTATGCTTCATCCTCATAAGAATCATCTGCCTCTCCATACGCGGCCAGCAGATCCGCCTCAGTAGATCCGACCTGGATCCCGCCCGGGAAGATTACTTTCAGAGTCCCGTTCGTCAGGTTCCAGGCGTCCGCAGAGATCGATCCCACCTGGCAGTCTTTGATCTCAGCCGGCTCTGATCCAGGATTGAGCATACTGACCATGATGCAGTCCCCGCCGGCATCTTCAAACCAGGCAAGTTCATACTCGCCGGCATTTACGACATAGTCCTCCGGTGTATATTCCCTGTCCAACTCCACTCCTGCGGCCTCGAGTTCTGCGATCGTACACGGAAGTGTCACCACTGTGTCATTGATCTGCACCGTATAGCTGTCCCAACTGTCCCCGAGCGCATCGTTTGTCTCCACCGGTCCGGCCGGCTTCACATCGCTCTCATATATTTCACTGTCAGCGCCGGGCAGGTCGAGCTCATCATCCGCCATATCCATTGTATCCGCCGTATCTGCCGTTCCGGGAAGCGTCTCCTCCGGTGTGGCTTTCGTGGCGCATCCTGCCAGCAATGCCGCCGTCATCGCACCAGCAAGCCCCACTGCCATAATCTTCTTTCTTTGTTTTCTCATACGTTTCCCTCCCTGGTTCTCTTTACTTATATCATATCACTTTTGTATCATATCACTTTATATCATATCATGGAAATACGCGACGATCAGATCCACCATCCTGTTATAACTCTGCACGCCGTCCGCCTGTCCGTTGGCCTTCAGATAGGTGTCATTGATCCGTTCCGCCGTCTCGGATATGGTTCCCTCATATCTGTCCCAGAATGCATTGTTCGCCGTCAGATCCGGCTCTGCCTTCTCATCCAGCATCCCACGTACTTCCTGCCAGCTCTCATAGTCCGCCCGGTACAGCGCATTCATACAGTACACCCACCCGGACAGATATCCGCTGTACTGGAAGTCCGTCCGTTCGGAGCCGGTACACGCGAGAAATGCGACAAAGTTCGCCTCCTGCTCTTCCATAAGGCCCCGGAGATGCGACAGTTCATGGCACACGGTAAAAGGCTTGTCATATGCGGGCATATCCCCGTTGTAATTCGCTTCCACGGCAAACGGCAGATAGATGCCGGTCAGTCCCTGATAAGACAGTATTTCTGACAGGATCAGCGCTTTCGGCTTCGGATAGTAACCGGCAAGAGATGGAAATTCTCCGGCAAGCTTCCGCATAGCCTCCACGCCGCCGTCCTGCTCTGATGCATCCAGAACGAGCAGTCCCTCCGCATCTCTTGTCACCTCATCCGCACGGACATTCACCTCTTCTGTTAGCCAGAGACAGATCTCTTTCAGATCGTCCGCACTGTACTGATATGTAACGATCCCCTCCTCTTCAGAAAAAGATCTCCTGTGATAGTTGATCCCGCAGCAGGCTGTGTAGAGGAACGCCAGGATTCCCGCTGCCAGGAGAACTCCGGAAAGCCACGAGACAAAGATAGCGGCAGATGATCTCCCCGTCCTCTTTCCCGCAGTCTGTCCGGCTATGCCCGGCTTAGTCGCCACAGTTTCTCGCCCGGTCCTGCTTCCCGCAAGCCTGATGACCATACGGGCCAGTGTCACAAAGAATGCTGTCAGCAGGATATAGATCCCAATCTCCGAGACAGAGAACGGGAACAGCCCGCTGATCCTCCCGATGCTGTTCACCGCCAACGGGTATACCGCTCCCGAATACCACTCGGCAAATGCGGGAACATTGGCTGAAAGGATCATCAGGGCGGCACTTGATACAAGCAGGAGTGCGGCGGCAGTACATCGCCGCATACTGCCGCTGTGCATGAGCTGACGACCGCTCCTTGTGCTTTTTGTCATCTTGTCTCCTCCGTTTTCTTCCATCTTTCGTGCCTGTGACTATATGTTACGCCCAATTATATTTCTTTACAAGTAAAAAGAACTGTAAAAAAATGCCGGGCACTTTCAAATCAAAAGTGCCCGGTACTTCTGTGTATTTTTGTTCTTGATCCTCCGTTTATCTACGGCGTCTGCGGATCATGATTACTGCGATCGCAATGACAGCCAGCAGTGACGCCAGCAGCGCAGCCACTACAGGTATAAACTGTGCAGTGTCGCCTGTCTGGACATTTTCGTGTCCGTCAGATGTATTTCCCGGATCACTGCTGCTGACGACGTCATTTTTACCATCGTCCTTGCCGCCGTTATTGTCATCAGACGGTGGAGTTACTTCCGCGGTATTGGTAATCACCGCACCGTCTTCCCCATAGGTCACTTCAGTAATTGTGTAGTCGTACTCTCCGACAGAATCAAATGTGATCGTGTCAAATAATACGGAACCATCTGCCGCATTTGTCACAGTATCTTTCTCCGGCATCGGCGCGCCGCTGCTTCCGCTCAGAGTAAATGTAAACTGACCCTCTTTCAGATCTGCACCATCCAGCTTCTTGACAA
Source organism: Candidatus Mediterraneibacter faecipullorum (assembly GCA_019119675.1). Classification (GTDB taxonomy): domain Bacteria; phylum Bacillota; class Clostridia; order Lachnospirales; family Lachnospiraceae; genus Mediterraneibacter; species Mediterraneibacter faecipullorum. The sequence continues at coordinate 43,678 of DWWO01000063.1, forward strand.
TTCCAAGATTTGCAGACGCCGGTGACGCTTCGTAACTATTTGTAAATGTCATTCCGGCAACAGACGTCTCCGTGTCAGCGGTATTATAATAAGTCACCTCTGCCTCAAGTTCGTGAGTCTCGGTGTTCTCCGTTACTTCGACTACAACCGAATAGAGAGTCGGATCGTAGTCAATCCCGCCTGCCCCATTATTGATCTCACTCACAGTATAATAGTGCGTGCCGGCCTTATCATAGGTGATATCTTTAAAGGCAAACGTTCCGTCAGCCGCGTTGGTTACACGGTCTACTTCCTGATCTCCTTCGAGCAGCAGGAAGGTAAATTCACCCTCCTTCATCTCACGCTGACTGCCGTCGGCAACTTCGAGCGTCTTAGTACCGCCGATCTGCACGTCGCCGCTTGGACCGAATGTTACCTCCCCAGGCATATACTCATTAGTGAAGACGATATCTTTGTTTTGCACGTCAGCGGAAACGCTCAGTCCGCCGTGCTCATCCGTTACCGACTTGGTTCCGGAGAATCCCCAAGTCATGCTTGCAGACAGGTCAAGAATGAACACCGTATCGGTTGGGGTAAGTCCCACGGTATTGGTTGATGTTGCCAAGGCTGAATAGGTGACCAGGAAGTCGGAGTTATTGGTTACCTGTCCTGCATCTTCAAAATCGACCGACGCTTCCGAACTTACCGACTTATCCACCCAGACACGGCCATTATAACGTGTAGATGTTCCATCACCGATTGAGTAAGCATCTTTCGTATCCCCATCGGCTGTCCGTGTCGCATCCGCCGTTGCCGCCCGCGTCTGCGCCCCGGCATCCGTCTCATCATCCCTGAATCCGAAGAAATCGGCGATGGACTCGACTGCATTGTGCCAGAAGCCGCCGCTTTACTCAGTGCCGTCTTTTTCAGCTGCAAACACTGTCGTCGGATTCGCCAGCGTCAGTATCATAGCCAGAGACAGGACTGCGGCAAGCACTTTTCTTCCTGATAATTTTTCAGACTTTCCAGACTTGAAAATATGAAAGACAGTATGATAGACTCGTTTTATCTTAAGCGGCAGGCTCATCGCCATATCTCATGCCGCCAGAGATTCTGGTCGTTCTTTGCCTCAGTAATCCGGGGCGAAAATCAACCGCTTGTAACTTGCAGTGACATCCTATATAATGGAGAAAGGAAAAAGCCTATGAAAAATGAACTGGCCGGGGATATTGCTCTGGCAAAAGGCAAATCTGTGAAGGAGATTGCAGATGAATTAGAGGAGGACGAACAGGTTATCCGTAAAATATTGGAGAAGTTATAAAGGTTTGTTTTTGGGGATGAAAGAAATTATTAACGAGGAAAACGAGGGCGGTCACGTCCTCGTTTTCTCTCTATAGCTGCATCCTCAGATCAGCCAAACCGGCACATACCAGTTCTTTTCATTTACGGGCAGTAAGTCGTTTGCCATGCAGACCACGCTTCCTGTTCCGATTTCTACCTTTAGAGACTCCAGGCCGTCGAAATGTTCCGCCCTGGTCACAGGCTTTAACACATCGAAATTCTTGATCGCGGTCTTTCCTGGGGACGCTGCTTTCTTGATCTCAATCGGAGAAAGCACGCCGTTTTGATAAAGCAGCAGATCAATTTCTTTTTGATCTCTGTCCCTGTAATAGAATACAGGCGGTTCTTTTCCCGCGTTTAAATAGCTTTTATAGATTTCTGAAAACACATAGCTTTCAAAGAAAGCGCCGGACATTGCCCCCTTTTCCAGTGCTTCGGGATTGCCCCATTTTAAGAGGTAAGCGGCTAATCCGGTATCCAAAAAATGAAGAAGAGGCATTTTGACAACACGTTTCAGCGCATTATTGTGATACGGCTGCACCAGAGCGATGATATGGGAGGACACCAGGATGGAGAGCCATTTCTTTGCCGTTGGCGACGAAACTCCAGCCATGTTTGCAAGTTCCTCATAGATCACAGGCTTTGAAGTATGAGCTGCAACAACTGTCATAAAGTTGTAAAACTGCATTTCATCAGCTACCTGTGCAAGATCGCGAATGTCGCGCTGCAGGTACGTATCTACGTAAGAGCGGTAATATATCTCCCAATCGATATTTCCATCCGCATACAGTTCCGGCATGGAGCCCTTGAAAATTCTGTTGTAGATTTCATTTAACCCGTGTGGAGTCCTCACTTTCAATCGGTTCATCAAATATTCCGGCTCCGTCTGAAACGGTTCACTTGGCTCCTGGTAGATCTCCGCATCGGACAGCCCTAATAAATTCACAATGCCGACCCGTCCGGCCAGACTTTCACTGACGTTATTCATAAGCCGGAAAACCTGTGATCCGGTGATCCAGAATCCGCCTTTTTCCCTGGAACGGTCCACGCTCATTTTTATATAAGGAAGCAATTCTGTTGCGTACTGGATCTCGTCGATCAGCACCGGAGGGGAATATCTCTGCAAAAACAATGCAGGATCATGTTTCGCCAGATACCTCGCATCAGGATCGTCCAGGGTTACATACTTCCGCTCCTTCCCCTTGCTTCTCTGCACTCCTGCGAGTTTCTGAAGAAGCGTGGTCTTTCCCACCTGTCTGGGTCCAGTCACTAACAGTACAGGGAACATTTCAGAGAGCCGCGCGATCGTATCTTCTGCGGCACGTTTGATATATGTCATGTTGTTCTCTCCCTTCCTAATGCCAGTATAAACAATTTAACCGGAAATATTCGGCAAATCTAAAGTGTGATTTTATTATAGCCAGACATCATCTGCCTGTCAATGCACAATATGGCAAATCTAAAATGGCAATTTAAATTTGCCGTAATATGCAGGATTCAGTATTCTATAATGGAATGTCCTCGCGCCTGTGACCAGCGAGCAGTATAATTCTATTTCACTTTCCAATAACCAAAATATCATCTTTTCCCGGCTGTGGTATACACCCCCAGGCTCCCGTTTTCTTTCCTCACTTCAAAGTCGAACGGATGTCTCTCTTCCCATCCGGGATCTTCCTTCCGCCGGGCTTCTCTCATTTCTTTCCATTTATGATATGCTTCTATGAATCCCTCATGATCATTGCGATCTGTTCTTTCCCATACTGTCTGGCTGTGCGCACAAGCCTCAGAAATTCTTTCTTATCCAGCGCCTTATCCATACTGAGGATATCTGCCCTTTGTACTTTGATACGTTTGAGCCGCAGACGTCCTTTCTCCATAAAGAGCAGGAACTGGTTCAGCGCTACAAGCATGGAATTCACACTGTTGACTGCATAGTTAGCGATCAGCCATTCCTTATACTTGAGAAGCTTTTCCTTATCAACAGGCTGCTCCGTTCCTGCAGATAATACCGGAATTCCTTTAAGTCTTTTTCTGCCAGATAAAATTTTGTGTTGTTCATAGACTGTTCCTCCTTTTCCGTTATTATGTCTGTTAAGGTCATAGTTCATACCATATCTAAAATCTTCAAGTACTCTTGAATGATTCGGACAGAGAAAGGCTGCGAATCCCATACATCCGCAGCCTTCTTTATATTGCAGTTATATTATTCTAGCTCTCTTTTTCTCCGTACATTCTCCGGTATGCCTGATATATCCTCGATCCTGTGATTCCCCTGATCACATTGGCGGCACATCTTCTGAGTGAAGTCTTGTCAAGCTCTCCTGTTTTCAGTTTTTTCTTTAGTTCTCTGACAACTCCTTTACCGCCCGGCATGATCAGGTCATTGCCGGCCTCAATCGCAGCACTGTGGCTTCCTACGTCTTTTCCTGTCGCAAACCAGTCTGTCATCACAACTCCGTCAAAGCCCCATTCATTTCGGAGCACTTTTGTGATCAGGTCATAACTGTTATTCGCATACGTGCCGTTGACCTTGTTGTAGCTTGTCATAAGTGCTTTCGCATGTCCTTCCTGCACGGCGATCCTGAATCCCCTCAGGTAGATCTCCCGGAGTGCACGCTCATTTACATTTGCGTTCGTATGATTCCGGTTGTCTTCCTGATTATTACAGCAGAAATGTTTGATGGTCACATAGCATCCCCTTCTGGACTGTACTCCTTTACTCATGGCAGCCGCCATCTTCCCGGAGAGGAGCGGGTCTTCCGAATAATACTCAAAGTTGCGTCCGCACAGAGGATTCCTGTGGATATTCATTCCCGGCGCCAGCCAGTAGGTAACACCGTATCTCTCCATCTCTTTTCCCACTGCCTTGCCGACACGCTCTGCAAGAGCAGTATTCCATGACTGTGCCAGGGCAAGCCCTGTCGGGAATGATGTCGCAAACTGGTAAACACAGGGGTGTTTTTCCGGGTTTCCCAGCATGATCTTCTTCATAGCTTCGGGCACATAGTTCATGGCTGAAAGCATCGGCTCCACGCCTTTTAACTTTCCGCTCCTTGTCACGGCAGAAGTCTTCTGGAGACGCAGTCCCGCCGGTCCGTCTGCCAGACATACATTGGGAAGCCCTTTGTCCAGGAGTTCTCCTGTCGTATATCCCGCAGATCCGGGAGCATCAAAGAATTTCGCTCCGTTTCCTCCCGCACCGGCACCTGTCACCACATCGCACAGTTCCTCTTCCGTCAGGACATTGAGGACTGCATCGGTCACAGGTGAAGAATAGATTTCCGGCTCTTCATACAGGTGGCCGGCAGTCGCAATGTCTGCCGCTTTCACCGGGATGCGCTCCAGATCCGTATCCTGTTCATCCGCAGTATCAGACAGCATCGGAGGTTCCATTTCTTTTACTTCGAGCACTGTAGGGCAGATATTCTCACACTGTTCTGTCACGATATCCTCGTCCAGGACCAGTACTGCCGCTGCAGAAGTGTCTCTGCTGGAAGCGCCGGCCCTTAAGATATAATCACCCTTTTCAAGCACGTAAGCCGCATCTTCCTCCCGGTAGGACGCCAGCTCCTCCATTGCAAATGTAAGCAATACATTTGTGCTCTCCCCGGGCTTTAACTCTTCTGTCTTTGCAAATGCGGCCAGTTTCTGATATTCTTTGGCCATACCGCTCTTCGGGCAGCTCACATAGAGCTGGACAACTTCCCGCCCGGCATATGTGCTGCCGGTATTAGTCACTTTTGCCGAGACAGTCACCTTTCCGCCGGCTGCCGTGACCGTTTCCGTTTCTATCGAAAAATCTGTGTAGGAAAGTCCGTACCCGAAAGGATACCGGGGCTCTACATCATAGCTGTCAAAATAGCGGTAACCGACATAGATTCCCTCCCTGTAATACTCCTGATCCACATCACCGTTCAGATAGCTGTAGTCCATGGCAAACGGAATGTCCTCATATTTCTCCGGCCAGGTATCCACTGTCTTCGCCGATGGGGAAACTTTCCCACAGATCAGATCTGCAAATGCATTTCCGCCTTTCATTCCCTGCTGTGCGTAGTACACGACCGCGCCGATCCCCGCAATTTCATCAAGGAAACTCATGTCAAACACAGAACCGACATTGATCACTACGATCATTTTCTCATAATTCGCCGCGCACATAGCAAGATTGGCTTTCTCTTCATCCGAGAGTGAATACTCAAAGTTCTTAAGCTTCCTGTCTGCACTCTCTCCCGCCTGACGGGCGATAACGTAGATACACGTATCCGTATCAGATTCATTAACGTCCTCGATAGTCACCGGATCCCCGAACGGATGCTGGTATGGCGTTCCCATCATATTTACCACATCAAGCTTCAGCATCCTGCGGCGGAATTCTGCCGCATATTCCTCTTCGCCTCTCCTGTACTCCTCTTCATATCTTGTAAGCCAGTTTTTCGTTGTCACCGTAAATCCTGCTGCCTCCATCCCTTCCAGGATTGAAACTGCATGGCGCTCATTTACTTCACCGGAGCCTGTCCCGCCTTTGATGGTCATGCCTGCTCCTGCTCCGTACAGCGCTACCTTGCCCGGTACGATCGGAAGCGTGCCGTCATTTTCCAGAAGTACGATTCCTTCCAAAGCCGCCTCGTAGGAGACCCGGGCATTTTCTTCTTCTAACGGCGTCACTTCATCTGTAAATGCCGCCTTATTTCGGATCTTCATTTTCATAGTCGACGATCTCCTTTTTATGCGTTAAGCATATCTTCTTTCTTCGCAAGAATTGCCTCCACAGCTGCGCATGCCGGGCAGTCGCAGTATTTTGCGCCTGCTGCCTTGATCTCCTTTGCATGGGCCGCTACGCCCGGGGCATTGTCACCGAAGACTTTTGCACCGCCCTCGGACTCCGCAAATGCGATCAGATTGTCGATTGGCATGATGTCCGCCTCAAGTTCTGCAATATACTTCTCTGTCTCCTGCGCCTCGTTTTCCGTTCCCACTGCATCCAGCCATGCCTGTCCCGCTGCCTTTGCCTCTGCACTGCAGGAATGAGCTTCCATCATCTCGTGTGTTTTTTCCACAACATAGTCCAGTAAATCTTTCTTCATCACAAAACTCTCCTTTCCGTTTCTGATATCTTCTATTCTACCACACACAGGAGTAATTTCGTACTCCCATATAATGATCACTACCAACACTCACAGTGCGCGTTCACAGCCATTCCGAAGCTCCAGTGACCGCCACCGCACGCGCACCACATTCATTTGCAAATGCCGCGCATTCCTCCGGCGTCTTCCCCTCTGACAGCGCATAGAGAAACCCCGCTGCAAAACTGTCCCCGGCCCCTGTGGTATCAATGCACTTTACGCCCTGCACGGCAGGAATCCATGTTCCGGCTCTTCCTTCTCCCTGCATTCCGGCCATATAGCAGCCCCCGGAACCGCATTTTATGACAACCGTCCCGACACCTGCCTCGATCAGGTCATCTGCGGCGTCCTCCACTGTATCCTTTCCCGTCAGCAGCATAGCTTCCTCGTCATTCGGGAACAGATAGTCTACATATTTAAGTGCACATGCCAGATCCTCTGTTGTCTCTGATTTCTTGCGTTTCGTCATATCCGCACATACACGTTTTCCCTGCGCCTTTGCTGCAGCGAATATCTGCTCCAGCTCTGAAGGTCCGATTTCCGGAAATACAAAAATGCTGGCAAAACAGATGATATTCGCACTGTCCGGAAAAGGCATGTGGATATCTCCGGTTGTAAGCCTTCTGAGTGTACTTTTCGGGGCTGTCAGGAAATGCCGTTCTCCGTCTTCGCTTACAAGTACAACATTTACACCTGTGTCGATGCCGTCCCTTATGCAGTCTCCGGGGAGCTCTATCCCGCATTCCTCACAGTAGGAAATGACAAACCTGCCCGCCCTGTCATTTCCTATGATCGTCTCGAGCCGCACCCTTTTCCCGAGCTTTGACAGCACGGCCGCTTCATTGAGCGCATCCCCGCCCGGGGACAGAAGGATTTCCTCCGCCGGAGACGAACCTGTCCGGAAAACATCAGCATCTGCGGGCCGCACGAGTACATCCAGGATCGCAGCTCCGATAATTACGATCTGCGGATCATCATTTTTCATTAATATATCCTCTTTCTGCTATTGTATTCCCAAAGACGCCAGCTTCATATCTTCATCAAATGCAAACGTATATCGGATCTCTGCATTTTCATAGTCCGCCGTTACATATGCAAGGGCTGCCGTAACCCCGCGCTGCGTTACCTCTGTGGTGGAGATATTGGTGATAGACTGAAATTCTCCCCAATCCTCGGATACACGGGCTTTTGCCTCGTCCATCCTCTCTTTATTCATAATGGAGGACATCTCGTCGACAGCCATTTCTTTTAATCCGTCGAAATTCTCCTCGTTAATATAATCCACCACCTGCTCTGCAAGCGCTTCAACTTCTGCCTTATCGAATATGCTGCTCTGGGAAAGATCCTTATTTTTCGGCATCGCAAAATAGCACGCCACTGCCGCGATCGCCAGGACCACTGCCGTTATGATAATGTTTCTTATCCGTTTCTTTTTCTGTTGTTCTGTCTGTGCGGGCTGAAAAAATACCTGCTTATTTTTCTTCATATTTGTATCCACCTTTTTTCTTAATGCAACAGAACAAGCTGGCTCATCCCGTCTTATGATATTTTAACATATATTGTATAAAATAATAGGATGAATTTCCATTAACTCCGAATTAAAATCGTGGTAATATATCAGATAGAAGCAGGCTTCCGTCTCTACAGGCGCGGAGCAGACACTAACCGGAAACAGATAAATAGAAAGGGGAATTACAGTATGGGCAGAGGCGGAGGTTCACACGGCGGAGGAGGCCATTCCGGAGGCAGGTCTTTCGGCGGACGTTCAGGCGGCGGTTTCGGCGGCATCCGTGGAGGCGGAAGAGGTCCCGGAGGACCTGGATTTGGAGGGCCGGGATTCGGCGGTCCCGGAGGATGGGACCCAAGATGGGGCGGCCCCCGCAGAGGATGGGGCGGTCCCATATTTCCGGGAGGCGGTTTCAGATGGGGAGGCCCGGGCGGCTGCTCTACGGTCATACTCCTGGTGGTGGTCATACTCGCGGTCGTCAGCGCGATAGCGCCGGACCTTGGTTCTTCCCGGCAGGATATCGAAGTAACTGTATCCCGTACCGAACGTACTGCTGTTACCGGAACGAATACATACGGTGACTGGTATCTGGATGAGCTTGGATTTATCGATCATGACACTGATCTGACCGACGGGTTGAAATATTTTTACTCGCAGACCGGTATCCAGCCCTATGTCATGCTGCTCAACTATGATGATTCCATATGGCTCAACGGGAACTGGAATGAAAACGCTGCAGAAGAATATCTGGCGCAGGTATATGAAGATACATTCTCTGATAACGGGCATCTGATCTTTGCTTATTTTGCATGCGAGAATGATACCGAAGATATGGATGGAATGTTTTATTTCTATTACGGCTCCGCTGCATATTCCATCATGGACGATGAGGCTGAGACCATCTTCTGGAGTTACTTTGATATGAATTATAATAATCTGAATCTGAGTATCGCAGAATTCATCGGCCAGACATTTGAGGAGACCGCGGATAATATCATGCACGTCGGAAATGCAGGGAATAATACGCTTATAAGAGCAGCGGTCATCTTTGCCGTGATCTGTGTTATGGTTATTATCGTGGGGATTGTTGTGGCGAAACGCGCAGGGAAAAGAGATAGAGATTCTGCAGACTGGATGTGAAACAACAGATAGAGTTCTTTTAGTTAGAGGTATTTGGCGGGTATGTCTTTTGATTAAATACCCGCTTAAATACCTCTTTAATAAATTGCGTAAAATATAAGCATTCTATTCTCCCCCCTATCTAACCATGCCATGACAGGATAGACACGATAAATAGCACTATCTGGTAAATTTCTCAGGAGTTTCGGAATAAAATAAAACCCGTAAACGTTGAATTTACGGGCTTTGTGAGCTCCCCCTGTTGGACTTGAACCA
>DWWO01000064.1 GCA_019119675.1 Candidatus Mediterraneibacter faecipullorum
CTGCTCGTTAATCATTAAATCGCTAATTGTCGTATACCTCCGTCACATGAATTCCTTCAGGTTTCCTATGCGAAAACGACCGTGCAGGTGTCTCCTGCACGCTCCCTGCGATACCGCACAGCTCGCAGCCGGACTGCTCGCTGTACTTATCCGTCAAATGTCTGCTGATGCAGGCATCGCAGCCATATTCCGGATTTATCGCACAAAAAACGAGTGAATATCATATCCACCCGACAATCAATAAAACGCTCCGCACCTGCGGAACCGCTGCATCAATATCAGACCAATAGTCACCCGATCGTGCTATGGTGAGAGTGGATACTCTACTTTGTTTTTTGCTTCACGCAGTGTTTAATCTATCATATCCGCTCTGCTTTGTCAACTATTTTTTCTCCTTCTGTTATCTTTTTCGTTATCTTTTTTACATACCGTGCCGGACATGTTATAATACTGCTGTTCCGTCTCTCCGGCAGTATACTGTCTTTCTGCCGGGTATCCGGAATAAAATAAGGAAAGAGAGAATAATCCATGACTTCAAAAAACATATTATCAGAAGATAAATTCAATAACAAGTGGGGATTTATCATCTCCTGCATCGGCAGCTCCGTGGGTATGGCAAATATATGGATGTTCCCCTACCGGATCGGCGAATTCGGCGGGGCGGCATTTCTGATTCCGTACATCATCTTCGTCCTGCTCATCGGATTCACCGGCGTGATCGGAGAGATGGCATTCGGGCGCGCCATGCATTCAGGCCCCCTCGGCGCATTCAAAAAAGCGTTTGATATGAAGAGCCCTCAGCACGACTCGAAACCGGGCACTGTCATTGGCCTGATTCCCGTCATCGGCTCCCTCGGAATCACCATCGGTTACAGCGTGATCATTGGCTGGATCTTAAAATTCCTTGCCGATTCCATCACCGGCACAATCATCAATGACGAAGATCCCGCACAGGTATTTGCCGCACTTTCCCGGAACTTCGGCAGCATACCATGGCATCTTCTGGGGCTCGTGCTCGTCCTGATCTGTATGTCCTTCGGGATCGCCCGGGGTATTGAGAAAGTAAACAAGATCATGATGCCCGCCTTCTTTATACTGTTCCTCTTTCTCGCCGTGAGGGTCGCATTCCTCGACGGCGCCGCTGAAGGCTACGCTTACCTGTTCAAGCCGGACTGGTCCGCCATGGCCAATCCGCAGACCTGGGTGTACGCCATGGGACAGGCTTTCTTCTCCCTGTCTGTCGCCGGCAGCGGAACTGTAGTATACGGAAGCTATCTGAAATCCGACGTGGACATTGTCAGCAGTGCTAAATATGTAGCATTTTTTGACACCCTCGCCGCACTCCTTGCAGGTCTTGTGATCATCCCGGCCGTCTTTTCCTACGGCATGGAACCGAACTCCGGCCCGGGGCTCCTCTTCATCACGATACCTGCCGTGATCCGGGGCATTCCTTTTGGCCAGATGTTCGCTATCATCTTCTTCCTTGCCGTGCTCTTTGCCGGGGCGACTTCCCTCGTCAACCTTCTGGAAAGTCCGGTGGAGGCACTGCAGTCAAGATTCGGATGGAGCAGACGCTCAGCCCTGCTCCTCGTGGGAGCTGTAACCGCTGCTGCAGGGCTGTTCGTCGAGGGCGATCTCTTAAGCCCGTGGATGGATACAATCTCTATCTATGTCATCCCTCTGGGAGCCCTGCTCGCAGGCATTACCATGTTCTGGATCTGCGGCAAGACATTCGCCCGCAACGCCGTTCAGCTCGGCCGCAAACGCACACTCGGCCGCTGGTTCGAGCCCATGACAAGATACGTGTTCTGCGGTGTGGCACTGGTCGTGTATGTACTGGGAATCTTCTTTGGAGGCATAGGATAACTTTGGATTTATCGTACTGAGTGCTGATAAGTATAACGTCCGAAAACGGATGGAGATGGGGCACTGAAATACTTCTTTGAGACGACCGATATGTGCTTCAGGCTCCGCTCCATAATCTGAGAAAAATTAAAGGGTCTGAAATCTGATTAAATACAAAGCCGCAAAATGGACAACTCGCCTTTGGCTCAGACAATCCATTTTGCGGCTTAACATCAGCTTCCAGATCCTTAACTTTTTCTGACAGATTATTCCGAAGTCGCCTTATTCACAAACCAGTCATCTCCTTTCAAATCTTCCTGTGCCCATCTCTATCCGTTTTCTGATTTATCCATACCGGCAGTCATTCCGACAAACCAGACGGATACAGCACAAATAACTCACGTGCATCAAATCGGCTGTATCTGCCTTTCTGCGTTTTCCTGTTCATGAGCCAGTTCAATAAATCCGCTTGCAAACCGGAAGAGGTCGGAGCTTTATCGCAAATGGATATATATCTACAAATATGCATGAGAAAAGGATAACCGGTTCCGGTTATAGAGATTTCTGGTTCCGCTTGTCTGTTTTATATCTGCAGAAATCAAAGCGGCTTGAATTCGCCTCCACAGTTTAACTGATATTGTATTCAGGCAGAATCCATAAAATCTTAGCCAGGAAACTTACGCTTTCATCCTGTTTGTATGAGGATTTTTAGGATTGGTTTGTTAGTCGGTAAACGTCAAAAAGGACGATTACATCCGCATTGACGCACCTTGCGCAGAGGGGGAAAAGATTGAAAACGGCGACTGTGGAGGGAAATTAGGAAAAGTTAAAAGCAGGGAAATGGTGTTAAGTGGAAAAATGAGGTTGTTTGAGCTTGCGAGTTCCTCATTTTTTCACT
>DWWO01000065.1 GCA_019119675.1 Candidatus Mediterraneibacter faecipullorum
GGTGCGATAACAATACCTGTCTCCCGGCGGATACTTTGTTAGTACGAAAAATACGAATCTCACTTCCTATTTTTGCGGTAGATCACCGCCAGCCCTTTGAGCAACAGGTTATCATCCAGTATAACCTTTCTCCTGCAGTAAGGCACGATCTTTTTTGCCAGCCCGCCGGTAGCGATCACAGTCGCCTGACCGTCCAGTTCTTCCTGGAGCCTGTCGATGATTCCATCGATGGCGGCTGCGGCGCTGTAGATTGTTCCACTCTTCATGCATTCCGCTGTGTTTTTTCCGATGATATGCTCCGGCGCCTCGAGACTGATGCCGCCCAGCTGGGATGCATGTGCGGTCAGAGAATCCAGCGACACTCCGATTCCCGGGTAGATCATTCCGCCAATGTAATTTTTATTTTTATCGATCACACAGACTGTATTCGCCGTTCCCATATCAAATATAAGAAGAGGCACAGGATATTCGGCAATGCCTGCTACGGAATCTACCACAAGATCGCTGCCGAGCTGCGCCGGGTTGTCAATACGGATATTGAGGCCGGTCCTGATACCGGCACCTACAACGAGCACTTCTTTTTTCAATATTTTCTCAACTGCAAGCTTTGCCACTGTCGTGATCTGGGGCACAACAGACGATATGATACCGCCTTCGATATCCGTTCTCTTAATGTGGTAAATATCGAGCACATTTTTCACATCAAAAGCATATTCCAGTTCTGTCTTTGTACGGACTGTGGAAAGGCGCTCGACGAAAAGGCATTCCTTTCCGTCGATACACCCGATCACGATATTTGTATTTCCAATATCAATTGCTAAGATCATCGCTAAAATCCCAGCCTTTCTCTCACATTTTTCTTCAGGAGTACTTTGCCGATACACAGGGTAAGGATGCCTGCAATGATTGCCTCCGGAACTCCATTGATCCCGATTATAGACAGAATAACCATATATCCCAGTGATACCGCTTTTTCACTTGCCTTAATATAGGCATCTCCGAAAAAAATATAGATAAGGTTCATGACCAGGAGTGTATTTACAAGAGCTCCTGATATTCCCGCCAATACGAGCCCGATATTGGACACGCCCCGGTTCTTTGTTGTTTCGCTTGAAAGTCTGAGTACTAATTTATATACAAAATACGGAACGATTCCTACCAGAATACGTGGGATAAAACAGATGATCACGCTCCCGATGCCGCCGCTGAACTCACCCAAGCTGTAAAATGGCGTGAATACAAATGACGTAGCGCTGGGATTGATCGTGTTATTAATAAAACTCGTCAGACCGAACAGGAAGCCAAGCGCGCCGCCTTTCTTCGGTCCCATCAGCAGTGAAGCGATAATGACAGGGATATGGATGATCGTTGCCCTTGTAAATCCAAGCGGGATATAGCCCAGAAAGGGGGTAAAGGCCATAATGCATATGATCGCACCAAATATCGCCACCTGGACCATGCTCATCGTGCTGTATCTGCTTCCTGCAGGTTTCTGTGTTGTTGAATTGTTCATGATTTTGCCTCCTTGTTATCATTCCCTTACGGGATACAATACTTTTGGCGCAGAAATGTCTTCTGCTTCGTTATTCAGTTTCTGTTCTCTTTGCTCTGCCGCATCTTCATGATCTGATCAAGGATATGGGAGGCTGTCTCCTCTTTTGACATTTTCCCGAGTGAGATTTCCTCTTCTTCCGTGATCATGGTCACTACATTTGTGTCGCCGCCGAATCCGGCGCCTTCTACCCTCAGGCTGTTGGCAACGATCATGTCAAGATGCTTCTTCTCAAGTTTTTTTCTGGAATTCTCCAGCAGGTTCTCCGTCTCCATGGCAAATCCGCACAAGAACTGCCCCGGTTGTCTGTTTTCTCCGAGATTCGCCAGGATATCATCCGTCCGCTCCAGCTCGATGACGAGATTTCCGTCCTGCTTCTTCATTTTCTGTTCACTCACATACTTAGGCCGGTAATCTGCCACTGCTGCGGCCTTGATGATAATATCCTGCTCCGCTGCCCGGGCGGTCACTTCATCAAACATGTCCTTTGCCGATTTCACCGGCACAACGTCTGCGAACTGCGGATCTTTCAGTGCCGTCTGTCCGGTCACCAGTGTCACCGCAGCGCCCCGCCTTGCCGCCATCTTTGCGATCGCATATCCCATTTTTCCGGTGGAATGATTCGTGATATAGCGCACCGGATCAATGGCTTCCTGCGTAGGTCCTGCTGTCACAAGCAGCCGGATTCCCTGCATGTCCTTTTCACAGGCAGTCTCCTGAAGGATATACTCCAGCAACAGCTCCGGCTCCGGCATTTTTCCTGCGCCGGTATCCCCGCACGCCAGATAGCCCACGGCAGGGCTGATGACTTCATACCCATAATGAATGAGCGTCTTAAGATTGTCCTGGACCACCGGATTTTCAAACATACTTGTGTTCATCGCCGGTGCGATCAGTTTTTTACATTTGCATGCCATCACCGTTGTCGTAAGCATGTCGTCCGCAATCCCGTGCGCAAGCTTTCCGATCACGTTGGCGCTGGCCGGAGCGATCATCACTACGTCCGCCTGTTTTGCTAACGACACGTGCTCCACACTGAACTCAAAATTCCGGTCAAATGTATCGACCAGGCATTTGTTGCCCGTGAGCGTTTCGAATGTGATCGGATTGATAAAATTCGTTGCATTCTGCGTCATCAGAACATGGACGTCCGCATCCAGCTTCTTGAGTGCGCTTGCAAGATATGCTGTTTTATACGCCGCTATACTGCCGGATACGCCGAGAAGAACTGTCTTGCCTTTTAACATAGGCATCCCCCTTTCTGAATTTACTGGAACCGATCTCTATAAGTGTGAACATCCCGCATCTGCATCGGGATTGCTCCGGTTCGGGTTCATTATATTGCATGAATCCGGAAAAATCAATTTCTGCGGCCTGAATTTGCCGGTATTTCATGCATATTATCCAAAAAAATACAAAGTATAACTGTAATCACATTGCAGGAGGAATCAATATGGACGAACAGACACGGAAACTGCTGGAGGAGTGCAGCGTCGGCTGCAGGATGGCCGTGGAGAGCTTTGAGCAGATAAAGGAATATGTAAAGGACACAGAATTCAAAAAACTGATCAATGATTATACCGAAAAGCACCGGGCCCTTGAAGATGAGACTGTTTCTCTCCTCAAAGATTCCGGAAACGAAGCAAAATCTCCCGGTGTCATGGCTAGTACATTTTCCTGGTTTACTACGGAAATGAAGCTGACATTCAACAGTGACAATACACAGGTCGCAAAGCTTCTCATAGACGGCTGCGCCATGGGAATCAAAACTCTTGGAGAGAAGGCACACCAGTATGACAAGGCAGACAAAAAAGCGGCGGAGCTGGCGCAGAAGATCATACGCACTGAGGAAGAACTGATGAAGAAGCTGAAAGATTATCTATAACAAAAAGTACGGAGTCGGGGAGTCTTTGATGCCCCCTCGTTTCCGTACTTTTATACTATCAATCTTTTTATTTCCTTATATAATTTTCATCACTGTCTTATACGCATTATGCTACTTTCCCGGCCTGTCTTGCCTTGATTTCCGAACGTTTCTTGCCATACCACAGCAGCACTGCAACATATGCTGCCGCTGCGACAACACCGATGATATATGCGCCGAGCCACGGAATATTGAAGCCGATCTGGGCATTTGCAATATATGTAATCGTAACAAATGTATACCATGCGCCGGGGATAAGCGGCATCCAGACAAATTTTGTCCTGCCCGTCTCGAACATCCATACCGTGATCGCAAGGAAAGCGAACAGGGACAGGCTCTGGTTAGACCATGCAAAATATCTCCAGAGGATATTGAACCCGTCAGCATTGCTCTTGGCAAATACAAGGATCACTGCAACCAGTACGAAGATCACTGCGGCAAGTCCTAGCCTCTTCTTCGTTGACTTCTGATCAATGTGAAGTCCGTCCGCAACTGCCAGACGAAGTGCACGCAGCGCCGTGTCTCCAGATGTGATCGGAAGTACGATAACGCCGAGAAGAGCAATAACGCCGCCGACCGGTCCCAGGATATGTTTGCATACAACGCCGATCGTAGCTGTTGCCAGAGATGCATTTGCCTCCTGAAGACCAAGGTTGTAAACCCCCATTGCACCTGCAGCCCATACCATAGCGATAAATCCTTCTACTACCATCATGTTGTAAAATGTCATACGTCCCTGTTTCTCGCTCTTCATCGTACGGGAGATGATCGCCGTCTGTGTAGAGTGGAATCCGGAAAGGATACCACATGCAACCGTAATGAAGAAGATCGGGATAAAGTGATTTGCACTGAAATAGTCACCGTACAGAACACTGCCAGCATTCCAGTCATCCCAAATCTCAGTGAGCGGGAATCCGAGCACAAATATACCGACAAATACCCCGATTGCAGAAAACAGCAGAATCGCACCGAAGATCGGGTAGATCCGTCCGATGATCTTATCGATCGGGAATACAGTCGCGATCAGGTAGTATACAAAGATCACTCCGTAGATCACCCATGTGGATACGGATGTTACGGCACCATCATATCCAAACACCTGCGTCGCAGCAATATCTCCCGGTGTGTAAATGAACACCGCACCTACAAGGAGAAGCAGCAGGCTGCAGAAAATCTGATAGAATGTGTAGACACCCTTATTGCTGTACTTGCGGATCATATCCGGCATCTGTGTTCCGCCATCACGCAGACAGATCATTCCGGAGAAATAATCATGCATCGCACCGCCGATAATGTTTCCGATCGGGATTGTGATAAAAGCAATCGGTCCGAACAGAATACCCTGGATCGGTCCGAGGATCGGACCTGTCCCTGCGATATTAAGCAGGTTGATCAGGCTGTTCTTCCACCCTCTCATAGGTACATAATCGACACCGTCCTCTTTTGTATAGGCAGGAGTTTTCCTGTCATCAGGGCCGAATACTTTCTCGCAGAACTTTCCGTAGAGCGCAGCGCCCACGAAAAGGATCACGAGACCAATGATAAATGTAATCATTTAAAACACCCTCCTTTTCCTTAGATATATTAAGGAAACTTTATTGCACTAAAACAGTATATCAATGCAGTAAAAAGATGTAAATGATATATTTTTATAAATTGTTTATAATTTTCATATTTTAGTTATATTTATAAAGATTAAAAAAGATCAAGTTTTAATATAAATCACTGCAAAACTTTGTTGTCATTTTCTGTAATTTTCAAGTATAATAGCGAAAGAAAAGGAGATTTTCATCATGTTGAAATCATATATAGCATTTGACGTTGAAACAACGGGACTAAATCCGCTCGAAAATGAGATCATAGAGATCGGCGCCCTTAAAGTACGGGACGGGAAAGTAGCGGAACGCTTCATGGAATTCATCAAACCGACCGTTTCCATCTCTCCCGCGATCACATCCCTGACCGGGATCACAAATGAGATGGTGGCGGAGGCGCGCCCGAGGTGCAGTGTTGTCGCGGATTTTCTCGATTTCTGCGAGGAGGATATACTGATCGGGCACAATGTATCTTTTGATTACAGCTTTATGAAATGCAGCGCCTCCGCAGACGGACTGCCTTTTGAAAAAATGGGCATCGATACGCTGAAGATCGCACAGAAAGTACATAAAGACCTGAAATCTAAAAGCCTCGGCAGCCTGTGCGACTACTATCATATCGAAAACAAGTCCGCCCACCGTGCATACCACGATGCGCTGGCAACCGCCAAACTCTATCAGACACTGGCGCACTATTTTGAAGAGAAAGATCCCAAAATCTTCAAACCGGTACAGCTTACATATAAAATAAAAAAGCCTCAGCCCGCCACGCCGAAGCAGGTCGCGTTTCTGGAAAACCTGATCCGCAAAAAATGTGCTTCCATAAAGTGGGATCCGAAGACGATCACCCGGAGCGAGGCTTCAAGACTGATCGAGGATCTGCTGAAAAAATGAGACATATATGCCTTACCTTTCTCTTGGTCATATGCTATACTTCAAGTGTACCGTCAACACTCTCACCGTGAAAGGATGTGTTACTATGCCATTACCGCAGCAGAATAAAGAATATACCATTGATGACATCTATGCCCTGCCGGACGGACAGCGGGCGGAACTAATCGATGGCCAGATGTATATGATGGCGCCGCCTACGCGCAGGCATCAGCAGATACTCCTGTCTCTCAGCCGTAAGGTTGCAGACTACATCGACAGAAAAGGCGGCTCCTGCGAGGTGGATATCGCCCCGTTTGCCGTATTCCTGAATGCAGACGACAGAAACTATGTGGAGCCGGATATCAGCGTTATATGTAATCCTGACAAACTCACCGAAAAAGGGTGTACAGGTGCACCGGACTGGATCATTGAGATCGTTTCTCCTGGCAGCAGACGGAGAGACTACTACACTAAGCTGTTTAAATACCGCACTGCCGGTGTCCGGGAATACTGGATCGTTGATCCGGAGAAAAACAGGATCACGGTTTATTCCTTTGAGGCTGACGATACCGCAGAATATAGCTTTTCTGACGCTGTTAAAGCCGGGATCTATGATGATCTGGAGATTGATTTCAGTTCAATAGATATCTGAGTATAATGAAAAACGGATGTATAGCTCCAGAGCCTACATCCGTTTTTTATCCACTAGAATTTGAGACATGCAATGTTACTGGATACAATAATGTTATTCAGTAAGTCCATTTTTTCCTCGTCCGGAGGCAGAAGATCTTCCAACTGATAAGTTCTTCCAAGACTCTTATATTTCCCTCTCCCGAGTTTATGATATGGCAGTAATTCCATACCCGACACTCCGTTTCCGGCTTTCTTCACGAATCCACATATATCCCGGATATCTTCTTCCGTATCATTAAATCCCGGGATGACCGGTGTACGGACAATAAGTTCTATATCATATTTAGGGGCAAGAGCGGCAATATACATAAGATTGGACTTGATCTGTTCGTTACTGCCCCCTGTCCACGCTTCATGCTTCTTTTCGTCCATGCATTTCAAATCGTAAAAGATCATGTCTGTATAAGGCAGTATTTTTTCATAATCCTCTCTTTTTCCCATTCCGCATGTTTCAATTGCCGTATCTATCCAGTTCTCTTTTAATTTTTTCAGAAGTTCCAGAAGAAATTCCGGCTGAGCCAGCGGTTCGCCTCCGGATATGGTGACTCCGCCCCCGCTTCTTAAATAGAACTTCATATCTCGTTTCACTATACTCAATACTTCTTCGGGTGTCTGATCTTCCCCGCTTATCTTTCTGCAGCCCGGATAACATTTTTCAACACAAGCAAAACTCTTTTCCCTGCGATAGCAGTCCTCACATATTTCCCGGTCCGGCTCAGGTCCGGCTGTAACCGCACCATAGGGACAGGTAATCGCACACATCCCGCAGCCGATACATTCATCCTTAAAAAAGGTAAGTTCTTTATGAAATAATTGAGTCTCTGGATTACAGCACCATCTGCATCTCAGCGGGCACCCTTTAAGAAATACCGTAGTACGCACACCCAGTCCATCATTTAATGCATAACGTTCTATATTGGAAACAATTCCCATGTTTTTCCCCTTTTAATATCATCAGTCATTTCTGTTTGCCAATACCGCGACAACAATAATGATTCCCTTAAATACCATCTGAGGATATGATGCAATGCCGAGCAGATTCATTACATTCAGTAGGATTCCCATAAGGAAAGCTCCTATCAATGTTTTTGTGGTACTGCCTGTTCCGCCGGCCAGCGATGCACCACCAATCACTACTGAAGCTATGGCATCAAGTTCATATCCGTCTCCTACTGTAGCTGTTCCCATACTCAGTCTTCCTGCCAGGATCATTCCTGCAAGTCCGAAAAGGAAGCCTCCTATCGCATAGACCATGACGAGATATCTTTTTACATTAACACCGGCCAGTCTTGCCGTTTCAGCGTTTCCACCTATTGCATACAGACCTCTTCCGAATTTGGTCTTATTAAGAATAAACAGAACGATCAGGAAAACTACAACCATGATAAAAATAGGGGTAGGAATATAAAGAATGGATCCCTGAATAAACTCCGGCCAATACGTTCCATCAATCCGTCTGCTCTCTCCCACCTGATACATATAGGCAAGACCTTTAAGAATAGATGTCATTGCCAATGTCACAATAAATGGGGCAACTTTAGCATATGCAACCAGTACTCCTGTGACACATCCGAACAGCATACTCATAACTGCTACGACAAGAATAGCTGCAACACCCATCCCATCCTGGATAAATCCGGCTGTCAGACATACACAGATATAAACATAAGATCCGACCGAAAGATCGATTCCGCCTGTTATGATTATCATAAGCATTCCAAGAGCACAGATCGCATAGATTGAATTTTGTATAAGAACTGTGGTAATGTTGCTTACTGTCAAAAATACAGGTGTTGCAAAGCAACTGAATATGAAAATAAGAATAAATGCAATAATTACGAAATTATTTTTAATAAATTTTCCCGGTTTAATACTTGCCGCACTTCCGGCTGTTACTTTACCCATGTTGATTCCTCCCGTACTCTGGCACTGTCTGTCGCATACCGCATGATAGTTTCTTCTGACAATTCACTTTTTTCAAGTTCTCCGGTAACCCGTCCTTCACTCATTACATAGACCCGGTCACTCATTCCGATAACTTCCGGAAGATCGGATGAGATCATGATAATAGAAACTCCCTCTTTCGCCAGTGCTTTCATTATACTGTAGATTTCGTATTTGGCTCCCACATCCACGCCTCTGGTAGGTTCATCAAGTATAAGAATGACGGGATCTACTGCAAGCCATTTCGCCAGTACTACTTTCTGCTGATTTCCACCGCTCAGGCTTTTTGCCGGAACGGAAGCTCCCTGCGCCTTTATTTTCAGCTCTTTCAGGAATCTGCCAGCCGTTGCCGTTTCCTTTTTTCTGCTCAGGATATGATTCTTTTCTATCTGGTCGAGAGAAGCAAGCGAGATATTAAAGGATAACGACTGATCGAGGATCAGTCCATTGCCTTTACGGTCTTCTGTCACAAAACCGATCCCCTTACGTATTGCCTGTTTCGGATTATTTATAACTACCTCTTTTCCTTCCAGAAATATACTTCCCGTACCCTTTTTTCTGTAACTTCCCGTTACCGCCATCATAAGTTCTGTCCGACCGGCGCCAAGCAGTCCGGATATCCCTACGATCTCTCCTTTATAGAATTTCATGCTTACATTATCCACGATCTTCTTGCCTGCGTATTCCGGATGCTCTACGGAATAATTTTTTATCTCAAATATGAGCTCTCCTTTTTCTGTCACATCAGAAGGATACATATTTTTCATTTCCCTTCCGATCATATAAGATACCAGCGTGTCCGCTGTAAGTTCAGAAGTCGGTTTTGTGGTGATCATTTTCCCGTCGCGCATAACCGAAACACGGTCTGTAAGCCGAAATACTTCTTCTAGCCGATGTGTGATAAAAATAATCGTTATGCCTTCCTTTTTCAGATCATTCAGGATCCGGAAAAGGACATCTGTTTCACGGTCTGTAAGCGGCGCTGTCGGCTCATCCAAAATAAGGATTTTTCCTCCCAGCATGATTGCCTTGGCAATCTCGACCAATTGTTGTTGTCCGACACTGAGATACTTTACTTTTGTTTTTACATCCACATCAAGAGACAGCTTGCCGAGCACTTCTTTGGCGTCAGTGTAAATTTTCTTCCAGTCCACACCTGTATAATTTCTGGGCAGATGTCCGAGAAATACATTTTCGGCAACACTGATTTCCGGAATCAGCGCCAACTCCTGATGCACCATAACAACGCCATGCTGATTAGCGTCCCCGGGGACAGAGCATTTCATTTCTTTTCCGTTTACCAGAACACTTCCTTCATAAGAATGATAGGAAAAGGTGCCGCTCAACACATTCATCAATGTGGATTTACCCGCTCCATTCTCACCGATCAATGCGTGTATTTCGCCTTTGCCGACCTGAAAAGTCACATCGTCGATCGCTTTGACACCGGAAAATGCTTTTGTTATATGTTTCATCTCAACTGCATATTCCATAGAATTTTCTCCTCTGAAAAGGAAAGGCTGCCGTCCGACAGCCTTTTCCTGTTTTAGTATGCTGAATCAGGATCATAAATCTCATCTACGTTTGCCGCTGTATAACATGTATTCGGCACATAGAACGTCGATGGAGTGGATACGCCTGAAGCCTGCTGAGCCGCAAGGTAAACAGCCCATTTACCCATGATCCTCGGATCATTCGCTACAGTTGCAACAACACCTTTATCTCCGTCTTTGATCCATTTCAGCACAGATTTTCTTCCATCGATCGAAGTGATCATAATATCCCCCAGCTTGCCTGATGACTCAAGTGCTGAAATAACCCCCTGGCATCCGCCGTCACATGCACAGAAAATAATATCCAGATCAGGATTTGCCTGAAGAACATCCTGAGTAACGGTCATCGCCGGTTCAGGCTGCCAGTTATAATACTGATATGCCACGATATCCAGATTGGACTTCCCATATTTTTCAAGCATATAATCATTATATCCCATGATCTCACCCCACCGTCTCAGATCAGACTCGGTCTCTTGAGCCGCTGCGGAAAGCACCAGTGCTTTTACAGAATCCTGCCATCCGTTTTTTTCATCAAACGCTTTTGCAAGTTCAAATCCCGCCTGATATCCGCTGTTTTCAACATCTGCAGATACGAATGTAAACGGAGCCGCACTTTCATCCATTGCACTGTTAACTACAGTAAGCGGAATTCCTGCACTGTGGACTTTTTCAATCGCCGGAAGAAGTCCAGCGGATTCTTTTGGATTAACAATGATCGCATCCACCTGCATATTGACTGCTGTTTCAATATCACTCATCTGTTGAGTGATGTCATCCCCGCCGTCATAAACAGTAAGGTCGATTCCCAGGTACTCTGCTTCTTTTTCTGCGACCTTAACTAACTGCTCATACCACTCGGATCCGGCAATATTCCTCTGGGAGAACGCCATTTTCATACCTTCAAATTCTCCCTCTTCTCCAATTGTCTCTTCTGGCATGGTATCCAGCTGTTCCTGCGTTGCTGTAAATGTCCCACCGCCTGTTGATTCCGCCTGAGCCGCGCCTTCTGCGCTCTTTTTTTCACTTGCCGTCTGACAGCCTGCCAGCGAACCGATAAGCCCCAGACAGAGCAAAATACTGACTAATTTTTTCTTCATAACCATTTCTCCCCTCTTGATCACAGTTTCTCTTCTGTGCGTTCTATAATATCCTGCTGCACTTCTCTCGACAGCTGAGTAAAATATGCACTATACCCTGCAACTCGCACAAGCAGATCTGCATATTCTTCAGGTCTGGCCTGTGCGTCGAGCAGCGTTTCTTTGCTCACAATGTTAAACTGCATCTGCGCTCCGCCGGATGAAAAATATTCATCGATCAAACCAACAAATCTTTTTAACCCATCATTCTTTACTACTTTTTCCATTCATCTGCACCTCCTGTATATCTCAATATAATTCCGAAGGATTGAATTTCAGATTATAAAGTGAACCACATGACAGCAGTACATTGTTAATTTTTGAGACCGAACGGATCGCTGCTGTCGGTCCGCATGTATCAGTGCCTTTCATTGGAGACTGTCCATCCGCCACAGCTGTATATGCTTCCCTTCCATCCGGTGTCGCTCCGCACACCTTGCCAAATGGGGTATTACTTGAAACCGTGCTGGTAGAACAGTGAAGTGTCCCGCCAATCGGGCCTCGTCCATATCGCGTATTTTTATAAGAGCAGAGTTCATTCGCCACAAATGCAAGCATCTCTCTTGCCAGTTCGTCTACTTCGTCAATATCATTCCCATATTTCGGAACAGCACGGCACAATGCCTGGATCTGCGGTCCTGTCGGGTTCGTCTCCATATCTTTAAAATTAGTCAAAAGAGCATGCTGTAACTGTTCTCCGGTAAGGATCTTATCATCAAATATCAGCTTTTTGATAGCATAAAGACTATTTGCAATATTGGCCGTACCAATTGTCTGCTGTCCGGTAAAATCATACTTTGCCCCGCCCTGCTTAAATGTTTTTCCTCTTACAAGCGTAGTGGACGGTCCGCCAAACACAGAAGTCATCGGCTCATTCATATGTTCTTCCCACAACTGATCAATCGTATTTTCCAGAATAGCTTCCATACGGATATAATAACTGATCTGATCTTTGTAGGCTTCTTTCGCCTCATCAAAATTCTCAAATGTGGACAGATCCTTTCCATTCTTATTCTTATGCAGACATATATCGGTCCGAGGATCCTTTCCATTGTAGAGTGACATTTCCAACGCTTTTGTGCAGTTAAGCCATGCTCCTCCCGTTCTGCCTCCCAGAAGCCCTGCAGGTCCTGGCTCTACGCAGCCGATAATACAATAATCATAGGCATCCTCCATCTGATATCCTCGATTCATCAGAGCCATAATATACGTCTCATCATTGAAGATAGACGGAAGTCCCGTCCCAAGTCTTACCACTTCTGCCACTTTCATCTTAAATTCATACGGTGTATTTTTATGGAAGCGTACCGTCAGCGAAGGCTGTGGGATCCTTGTATTATAAATCGCTTCAAGACAAATATAGCTGACTTCATTCGTTGCGTCACATTTTCTGACCGGATCCTGTCCTCCGATCGTCAGATTCTGGAACATTGGCACACCACGGAAGAAATCTGTATCCCCCCAACTTCTGACTTTATTGCTCGTATAAATCTGAAGGTAAAAGTTTTCCACCATTTCCACAGCTTCATCTCTGGTAAGTCTTCCCTCTTCAATATCCCTCTTATAGAACGGATACATAAACTGGTCAAATCTGCCAAAAGATATCCCCACTCCATTGTCCTCAATATGAAGACAAATGTGAGTAATAATGATAAACTGGATCGCCTCTCTGAATGTTCTAGCCGGATGTTCCGGTACATAACGGCAGATTGCCGCCATCTCCTTTAATTCAGCTTTCCGCTGTTCATCTGTTTCTTTTTCCGCCAGCTCGTCGGCAAGATCCGCGCATCGATGTGCATATTGGATAACAGATTCTGCCGTCACGATCGCCGCTTCATAAAAATCTTTTTTCTTCACTGCTTCAGGATCATTTTTCCAGTCCAGATTTTTGAGACCTTCTTCTGCCTGTCTTATAATTTCTTCCAGGCCGTGATTGATCAGCCATCTGTGATCTGTCGCGAAATGCCCGTCTCCGCCCTGGAAATACGCGCCAATGTCTGCTGCTTTTAATTCATAATGTGTCTGCAGAGCCTCTCGCGGAAGTCGATATCTCAGTCTGTCGGTATGAGTCTTTCCTTTCCACCACTCGCAGATGTGCCGGATCACAGACATATCCTCATCTCGGAGAATATACTGGTCTGCCGGACGGTCAGCCGGGAAATACGGCTCCCCTTTAATAAATTCATTTTCCATCCATTCCACTTCAAATTCAGGGAATAGTGGTGCCCATCTTGGACTGGAGGTCTGGTTCCCCGCAAAAAGACTATATGGCATAATATAGATCGTCATATTCTGAAGCACATACTGGATTGCTTTTGCTCTTTTGAGTACATTGGGGAGATCAGGCCCTTTTTCATAAAACTCTGTCAGATACTTTGCCCTCTCCACACAGATCCCGCTTTTAAATGACGTAATATACTTATACAGTTTGTCAATGCGGTCTGTGCGGACCGGTTTTGTCATGATCTGATATGAACCTTCCTTTTTCATTCGTTTCCTCCTGTTGATTTTCGGCATGCCTTATTTATTAGCTTCAATGAGTTTATTGTAGAGTTTGCCTCTTCTTCATTCAACTCACTGGTTTTAGATAATAGTGTAAAATCTTTAGATTTTTATGCACTTTTCATATATATAGATTCCTTTTATATTATTTTTTGTATTTTTTCAACTAAAACCATTGAAAATTCAGAAACAATTATATATAATGAGTTCGTTTTAAACTAACCGGGAGGTACTCTTTATGCTTAAAGTATTGATCATCGATGATGAAGTAAAAGTATGCCGTCTGATCCAATGTCTTATCAACTGGAAAGAACTCGGACTGGAAGTGGTCGGCACCTGCCATGATGGATTTCTTGCTATGGACGCGATCCGCCTTTATATGCCGGATATCATCATCACCGATATCCGGATGCCCGGATGTGATGGATTAACACTGATCAAAAAAGCGCAGGAGATCAATCCGTATCTGCATTTTATCATTATCAGCGGATATGGTCAGTTTGACTATGCCCAGAAAGCTATCCAGTACGGAGTTTCCGACTATCTTTTAAAACCAATTAAAGAAAAAGAACTGAAAAACACTCTCATTTCAATTATTGAAAAGCATAATAACATTTCAATACAGAATCAAAAAACAAAAGAAATACAGAATGAACTCAGCGATACACAGCAAAGGATCCGCTCAAATTTCATTAATGAACTGCTTCTCAATCCACGGCTGCTTCATAATTACTCCGATATCATGCAGCTGAACCAGACTTACTACACACATTTTGATCCATCATCTTTTGCCCTTGCCTGCATAAGCTTTGATGCTGCCCAACCGGAACTCTCTCCGGATGTAAACCGGTTCATCCAAACTAAGATAATGTCCATGGCTGCCGCCGGACTTCAGTCTTTTCATGAAAACCTTGTCGCTATTGCAAGAAGACAGATTTTTCTTCTTGTCAACGATGCAGCGGAGGTATTAAAAAAAGATCTGTACCCGGCTTTAAAATCCCTGAGAAGTTCTATACTTGCATTGAGAGAAATCTGCCCTTCTCTTCATATCCTTATCGCCCAGAGTAACATCCGGTCTTCTTTCCACCTGATTCCGGAATGTTTTGAAGAAATTACCATATGCCTGCACGAAAAAGTCATTTCCGGCGGAGACTCTGTTTTTCTATATTCGAATCTGCCAGTTATAAAACAAGTCCCCGATGATTTTATAACGTCTGAATTCCGCAGCCGTTTTATGACATATATTGAAACATTTCAGTGTGATGCCTTTTCTGATCTGATCACTCAACTGTCCGATGAGCTCCGAAGCACGCCCTCTATCACAGGACATTTTATATATCAGGTTTACAGCGAACTGACCGATCTGTTTTTATTCAGCATAAAACAATATAAAATTACAATTGCTTCGGATGATATTCTCCGCCAGCATTGGGATGATACTTTTAGTACCTTTGAGTCTATATCCGATGCTTTTGGATATCTAACAGGCGCCTGGATACAACTTTTAAAAGACCATCATCTTCGTCGGCAAAAATCTCAGTCCAAATCCGTCCTTCTGGCAAAGCAGTACATTAACGAACATTATGCCGAGCCGCTCACCCTGGATCAGATCGGGCAGATCGTAGGACTTAACCCCTCGTATTTTTCTAATATATTCCGAAAAGAAAGCGGCTGCACTTTTACGGAATATCTGACGGAGATCCGAATGAAAAATGCGCGGCAGCTTATAACTGACACAGATCTGGAAATCATAGAAATTGCCGAACAGACAGGATTCCATGACATGAAGTATTTCAGCAGATGTTTCCGGAAAATAACCGGCATGACTCCATCGGCTTACAGAAAACTTTTTTCATAAACTACGACAACGAACCCGGGAGATCCGGAGTATTTTTAGTCTTCGGTAACAGAATAAAATGAGTAAAAAATTGTTTATCCTAATTACAGCAGCGTTCTTAACATCTGCTGCCATAATAGACCTGCTTATTATTATTTTGGCTTATATCCATCAGGGAGCCACAGGTATGATCATCCTTATTATCGCTATCGACGCTGTATTATTATTTGTTTTCCGCCTGCTTATATATCGTCCTTTCATAAAACTAAAAAATGCGGTAAGAGATTTTTCTCTTTCTCACAACTGGGACGAATTTTCCCTTGCGGTTTCCGGCCTTCTTCCGCCTGATCTTCTCAGCTCCGTATATGAAATGAGAAATCAGAGCAGAAATTTTGCTGATGCACAGAAGCAAGCCGAATATCTGGCACTGCAGAATCAGATTAATCCGCATTTTCTTTATAACACTCTTGAAGCTCTCCGAGGAGATACCTTATACGAGGGGCTGACCTCCGTTGCGTCCGTTATTGAAGCTCTTGCCACATTTTTCCGCTATACTATCACAGATACCGGAAACCTTACTTCTCTGGAAAATGAAATTGAACATGCAGAAAATTATTTTGTAATCCAGAAATATCGTTTTGAGGACAAAATTGATATGAAGATAATCCTGCCGGAAAACGAGCCAAAGCCGATGAATTATCTGCTGCCCAAGCTAACTCTCCAGCCAATTATCGAAAACTCAATTTTTCACGGTCTTGAGAAAAAAAGTGGCATCGGACATATCACGGTAGAAATTGAAACAACAGAAAAGTTTCTCTTTATTAATATTTCAGACACAGGAATAGGAATTGACCCAGATATTCTGCATAACATCAATCAGGCGCTTGAAAATAGTACATCCGAAAATACTACGCCGTCTCCAACCGGCCACCGAAGCATCGCACTGAAAAATGTGTCACGGCGTATCAGACTTCTGTTTGGAGCAGAATATGGCCTTCATGTATACAGCACACCCGGAATCGGTACAGATGTGCGGATTATACTGCCCAAAATAAAAGAAAAGGATCTGACCATATGAAAAAAGAACTGTTTCGAATCTATAATCTTACACTTTCTCAACAGCAGATCCCTCTTCTGACTAACCTGTATCTTCAGGTTTTTGAAAATGAACACACCGGTATTTTATTTAACAGTTTTAAAGAACGCGATATTTTTGCCGATTTTCTCAGCGGGACTCTTTGTCCGGCCGGGGGACGCATATATTACAGAGAACATTCTGTATCTTTCAGCGATTATGTAAAAATTGCCCGCGCCAACTTTGCACTTGTAATGGAAAACAGCCGTCTTATGGACAATCTGACTGTATACGAGAACCTTTTCTATGAACAATTTCCCAGCATATGGATCTCTGCCCATAAA
Organism: Candidatus Mediterraneibacter faecipullorum; assembly: GCA_019119675.1. Lineage (GTDB taxonomy): Bacteria > Bacillota > Clostridia > Lachnospirales > Lachnospiraceae > Mediterraneibacter > Mediterraneibacter faecipullorum. Next base: position 17,032 of record DWWO01000065.1, read on the forward strand.
CAAAGGGCAGCCGCGCAGTCTTTACTCTCTCGATTTAACCTGAATATAAATGTCACACAGACAGTAAGCTCTCTGTCACAGTACGAAAGAATCGCTCTGGAACTGATCAAAGCGCTTTCACAAAAAAAGACCGTCGTTTTTATTTCTAACATTTCCTCCATGCTTGACAGCACAGAATATGGTCTTCTGATGACTCTGCTCACGCAGCTGGAAGAATGCGGCATCACTTTCCTGATCGGCGAAACATTTGACACGCAGCTTTTCCGCCTTACCAATACGCTCCACATAATTAAAAACGGACAGATTATACGCATTCTTACCGGTTCCCTGATCTGTCAAAAGGAAATCCAAAAATCCCTGGGATCATATTCTGTCATAAATTCTCAGCAGATATTTCATCCTCAGAACGGTTCTTCCGATACAGCCCTTCAGTTTCAGGAAGTAACGGACATTTTCCTGAAAAATCTTTCTTTCACGCTAAAGAAAGGAAAGATCATAAAAATTTTCTGCGCAAACAGCAGTCAGGCAGAACTTTTATACAGTTTTCTCTGCAAACAGCAGTGCCCTGGCACCGGTGAAATATTTTTCTACGGCACCCCGCTGGCTTCCATAGACACACATACTTACAGCAGAAAATGCGGCATGATTTTACCCAATCCGCGCCAGACAATGATCCTGCATAACATGTCTGTACTGGACAATCTGTGCTTTTCTATTGACCGGAAAACTCACGGGGTCCTTGCCAGCAGCAGATACCGCAAAGGAATCGAATGCGCACTTCAGGACGAAATACCTGCCAGATATTTTTCAGAAAAAATCAGTACTGTTCCTGCTGAAATCGTACAGAAAGTGATATACTGCCGTTGGCTCCTGGCTGTGCCTGACCTGCTTGTCTGCATAAATCCATTTTCTATCATTGATCCATCTCTAAACTATATTACAAAGGATTTATTGCAGAAAATGACGATGAAAGGAATTCCTGTCCTCATTATTTCCAACAATTGGTCCATGGATACGGAGATTGATGGAGAAGCAATTTTTTTATAGCAGGCAAATTGCGGGTACAGCTTGAATTTCCCTCCTCGCCGTGTTATACTATCCCACGTTGCAGACCGGTTTAAAAATAAGGTCTTTCAAGGTCTGCCGGCGGTCACCGCCGTTAAATGTGCCGTGTGTTCGAGACCTTCCACACGTTAAAAAAATACTAAAGGAGAACAGAATAATGAAAAACAATCAATCAGGCAAAGTGCTGTTCATAGCACAGGCGGCTATGATCGCCGCGATCTACGTCGTGCTGACTCTCATCGGCGCGTCATTCAGTTACGGAGAGGTCCAGGTCCGTATTTCCGAGGCACTGACCATTCTTCCGGCGTTTACCCCCGCAGCTATCCCGGGTGTATTTCTGGGATGTCTCATCAGCAATATCCTCGGCGGATGCATCCTTCCGGACATCATCTTCGGAAGCCTTGCCACACTGGCCGGAGCAGTTTTCACATGGATGCTGAGAAACAAGAGCAAATATCTTGCGCCGCTGCCGCCGATCATTGCAAATGTGCTCGTTGTGCCGTTTGTGTTAAAATACGGTTACATGGTGCCGCTGCCGATCCCGTTTATGATGCTGACTGTCGGTATCGGAGAAGTGATCTCCTGCGGAGTGCTAGGACTGATCCTGTACACAGCGCTGAACAGATACAGAGGATTATTATTTAAGACAAATGTATGATCTTTCACAAGAAAGTATAATCGGATAGGAAAGGCTTCGCCTCCCCATCCGCTCACGCGATACTTCGCTCAGCTCACGACACAAGTCGTTCGCTGTCCGTTGCCCGGCAAATATCCACTCATGCAAGCATGGCGGCTGCTTGCCGGGCGTATCGCACAAAGAAGCTTCCCTATTGCGGGCCATTCCGCATCCGGGAAGCTTTTTTACTTAATACAGTCCAGGTCAAACTGTTACCTTATATATCCAATAAACACATTTCCGCTGCTCTCCGTCTGGCCTGCCAGCGTACTTATCCCTACTGTGTGGGATCCGCCGTCATCCGGATCGATATACGTTATATCTGTCGTTGTGTATCCTGTCAGCAGGACCGCATGATCCGCATCGATCAGCGCGATCACCGGACATCCCCTGTTGACCACATAGAGCACCTGATCCAGCGTACATCCCGTCAGATCGATCTGATGGGCTTCATACTGTTCCATATACCGTTCACAGGCTGCCAGCGAAGTCTCCCCGCTTTCTTTGCCAAATGCTGCCGCATCCGTGGAATATACAAGATCTCTGTTGCCCCTCTCCCAGACGTATTGCTGATTTGACGAGATCACCACTCCTGATACTTCATTGGCCTTCTGAACCGCATATCCTGCCCTGTCATATACCGCAACCAGTTCACCCATGCCATACACATAGAATTTTTCTCCACTGTCACCACCGCTCAGAGCGACTGTCAGCGGTTCACGTGAAGCGATCTGTCCGGGCTTTACAAGTTCCGGTTCTGCATTATTGATTCCGTCAGCAAACGTCAGTCTGACCTGCGTCTCTTTGACATCTGTTGCATATGTCTCCAGCGAAACAGCTGACTCTTCCCGTTCCTGATTGTTTGTAATATATTCCTGAGAAGTAGAATTGTAGGTATCTCCTTCTTTCACAACCCGGTTAAGAGTCAGAAGATTTCCGTCTATGAGGATATCTGTCGTATATATGCCCTGATCTTCAAATGAATACTGCGCTTCTGTTTTATTATCAGAATTTCGTATCTCAATCTCATACATCGGGCTGATCTCTTCCCCGGCGACCGTCACGCCGGCATCTGCTGAACGTACTTTTCCAAATACGAAGTCTCCATTGATAAATCCGAGCGGAAGTACGTTTTCGCCTTCTGCAGCATCTATCATATACGTATCACCACTTCTCAGGTTCATCACGCAGATAGCGGAACCTGCTGTATCTGTACTGCCATTCGAACCATTTTCTCCTGTGCTGTCTCCCTGTTTCTTCTCTGTGCTGCCTGTTGTCTGATACGCCATGAGACGTCCGTCATCGGATACAGCATACTGCTCTTCCGTGAGACCTTCTGCTAACGTCGTCTGCTCATCATTGTCCAGATCGATCTGATACAGGGTTCCGTCAGCAAGCACATAGAGCATGGACTGGTCGTGATTGTAGTACACCATTTTCCCGAGTTCATCTGCCGCGATCGCATAGGACTTGGTACTTGGTATAAATGCTTTCTCTTCGATTGCATTCGTTTCCACACTGAAATAATAAATCCCGACCCCGACTTCTCCTTCATGATAGCCGCGGTTCATATATCCGTAAACTGCAAATGCCAGATTTCCGTCATCATCCATACTGATGATCCGGACTGCATGCTGGTCATTCCTGCTCCGCATATCGCGGCCTTCCTGATCTGAGAAGCTGAATACTTCCGTCAGTTCATCTGCCTCGCCATTATACAGCCAGAGATTCCTCTCCTGGACAAACGCAACGATCGTCTCATCTCTGTTTGTCTCATACTGGATATCATCCTGTGATGTAATTCCGAACAGTATCCCATTATCATCGAACTCCGATGCAGTTCCCTGGAAGATCTGTTCCATATCTCTGTTATAATCCAGCAGGTAGATCGTATCTACGAGGAAACGCACACGGAAGAATTCCTTCACATTGTAAAGGGCGGTATCGCCGTTTTCATCCTGGCAGGAAACCTGATACTTCGCCAAAATAGAAGTATATACCGTGTTGCTCTCCTTGATGCTCCACTCCACGTTTCCGACGATCTCAGGCGAGAGATCTCCCCACTGTACATGCGTGACATCAGAATGGATATTGACCGTCTGATACGTCGTATTATCGCTCTCTTCACCCGGCTCCAGATGGCTTTCCAGATCCTCTGTTCCTTCTTTATTTATCGCTTTGTCATGAAAATCCAACGCATATGCAAGACACTCGGATGTTGTCAGGTCCGACGGTGAAGCAATCCTTGTATAATAGCTGACTGTCTCCTCATCCACTGTCAGAATTATCTTGAGCACCGCCTCACGCACGTCACCGGAGAGAATGTTTCCGATGGAGAGGGCTGCCTGTTCTCCCTCTGCCGGTACATCTGCTTCACCGTCCGTATACATGTCCTCTCCGTCCAGCGAATATACCTCATACCGGATATCAGAGATTTCATTTCCGTCCGCTTCTATATTCATTATCAGTGAACCGTCTGTCTCCAGCGGCGTGATCGTATCCCGCATTGCCGTGATATCCATATCCTGTACATAACCAAAGAGCGGGTTCACTTCTGTCCCGTCTACCGTAAACGAGATCCGCGGAAGCGTAGGCGCCCCCATATCAACGATCTCGTCATCTGTTCCACTGTTTATCACCAGACTGCTGATCACAAGTGCCGTGATGAACACAGCGACCAGCACTCCCACTTTGATGATCCTTCTTTTCATCCTTATTTATTCTCCCTTTTATCTGAAAGCAGACGTCCCAATGTCAGGTCAGCCTGCAGAAACTGTTCACATTTTGCAATATCTTCTGCTGCTTTTTTCTCTTTTTTCTGCTCTGCGGTCCGGTTCCTGTCCGGATCTTTTCCGGCATCTGACACATTTCCTCCGGACGATTCTTTCTTCACCGCGCGGAGCAGGATGTTCTTCGGCGTATGCTCCATATCGATAAATTCGAGCACCTGTGTCTCGTACCCCATATTCTCCAGATATTTTGCACGCAGGCCGTCAGTCACAAGAGCTGCGAAACGTTCTCTCAGAAGCCCGTAGTCCATGACCGGAGCAAGCATCTCCGAAACCTCTCCTCTGATCTCCCCGCCGTTTTCCCTCTCACGTCGGCCGGGATCCGAAAGCTGTATATTCAGTTCATGCTGACAGCACGGCACCGACAGGATCACTTTTGCATTCCAGCCGACTGCCTTTGCCAGTGCATAGTCTGTCGCCGTGTCACAGGCATGAAGCGTGACGACCATATCTACCTGATCGACGCCCTTATAATCCGCGATGTCACCCACCAGAAACGTCAGCTTCTCATAGCCATATTTCTCTGCCAGCTTTCCGCAGTGCCCGATCACATCCTCTTTCAGATCCAGACCGATAATGCGGATATCATATTTTTTCAACTCATGCAGATAATAATACATGGCAAATGTAAGATAAGATTTCCCACATCCAAAATCAAGGATCGTAATCTCTCTCCTTATCGAGCTGCGGAAGAATATCTTCTATAAATTCCAGAAAACGGTTGATCTGGCGGAATTTATCGGTCTTTGTCCTCACAATCTTCCCGTCCTCTGTCATTACCCCCAGATCTCTGAGGAACGGCACCGGGATCCCTTCTTCCAGAATATACTGTTTCTTACGGTTATGGGACAGATCTGCCGCCTGCGCCTTCTCCCGGCGCTGCTTTCTCTTGACCGTGATCTTGCCTTTCTTGCTGATGAGCACCGTGTATATGTCGCTTACAGTCTCTATCTGCATCTGGCGGAACTGCTCCGCATACTCTGCAAACTGTGCTTTGGCATCCTCTTTTTCAAGATTTCTGTGAAATGCCTGTTTCGCCGTAAAAGCCTCGAACTGGAATAACAAATTTCCTCTCTTCTCCAGCGGCCGGACTTTCACCTTTATTATGCCCTCTTTATCCCGCGGATTACTGAGCACCGCGCGGATAAAATCTATATTTAAAACTCTGTCGAGTAATTTGATGATATCTTCCATAAATTCTCCATTTCCACTATGCTTCTATGAGAAATCCTTTTTCACGCAGCATGTTCCCGATCAGATCCAGCGTCTCCTCGCTGTCCGCCTCAACTGTATGATAATGGTAATCGGATGTAATATTTTTAAGCGGGCTGGATTTCCCGTTTTTTATATCAGCAATAAACTCTGCCACTTTCCGCCGGGAAGTAATGTTGAGTTCCGCCTCCAGCCGCCCGTATACTCTGTGGTTCACTATCACGTCACAGACTTTGCCTCCCAGATCGACAATGGCATTGAGCTCCTCTTCCAGCTGTTCATCCGTGTGCCTCACTTTAAAGACACGTCTTGCCAAATGAGGCTCATTTATAATATATCCTCTGTTTGTAGATATAATGTCATACCCGGCTGCGCGGATCAGTGCAATATCCTGAACGATCACCTGCCGGCTCACATCAAACACAGCGGCAAGCGTCTTTCCGGATACAGGTATCTCACTGTTCCGGATGTGCTCTACGATCGCGCTTCTTCTGTCTGAACCTGTCATCAGATTTCCTCCTCGTATTATATGATGTTGGGGGCAAAAGCCCCCAACTATGATGCCTACGGA
>DWWO01000066.1 GCA_019119675.1 Candidatus Mediterraneibacter faecipullorum
GGAACGGCTCGTCAAAGTCGATCACTCCGATATCATACAGGAACTTCGTATAGAATCTGGAGTACAGAAGATGCAGTACCGCGTGTTCCACACCGCCGATGTACATATCTACCGGCAGGTATTTGTCCGCCTTTTCTCTGGAAACCAGTTCTTTATCGTTATGATTGTCCACATAGCGCAGGAAATACCATGAAGATCCTGCCCACTGAGGCATAGTGTTTGTCTCTCTCTTGGCCGGTTTTCCACATACCGGGCATGTACAGTTTACCCATTCGTCAATCGCCGCAAGCGGTGATTCTCCGGTTCCTGTCGGCTCGTATGACTCTACGTCCGGGAGTGTAAGCGGAAGTTCTTCCTCCGGCACCGGCACGCATCCGCAGTCAGGACAGTGAATGATCGGTATCGGCTCGCCCCAGTAACGCTGACGGGAGAATACCCAGTCGCGGAGCTTATAATTCACTGTCGCACGTCCCAGTCCTCTCTCCTCGATGATGTGCGGGGCTTCTTTTTTCAGCACGGCTGACTCCATGCCGTTCCACTCGCCGGAGTTGATCATTGTTCCGGCTGCCTCTGTATATGCCTCCGTCATATTCTCGATCTCTTTGCCGTCTTTCGCGATGACCTGAACGATCGGAATATCAAACTTCTTTGCAAACTCAAAGTCACGGTCGTCATGAGCCGGCACGCACATGATGGCTCCTGTACCGTAATCAGCAAGCACATAATCGGACAGCCAGATCGGCGTCTTCGCTCCGTTTAACGGGTTGATCGCATAGCTTCCCGTAAATACACCTGTCTTCTCTTTGTCCTGCATACGGTCTACGTTTGATTTCATGGACGCTTCGTAGATATATTTCTCTACCGCGTCTTTTGTCTCCGGTGTAGCGAGGGATTTCGCAAGCTCGTGCTCCGGTGCAAGTACCATAAATGTTGCGCCGTAAAGCGTATCCGGTCTTGTCGTATATACCGTGATCTTCTCATCTCTTCCCTCAACCGGGAAATCAACCTCAGCGCCGTAGGATTTTCCGATCCAGTCTGTCTGCATCTTCTTAACTTTCTCCGGCCAGTCCAGCTTATCCAGGTCATTTAACAGACGGTCTGCGTACTTTGTGATACGGAGCATCCACTGACGGAGATTTTTCTTCGTCACTTCCGCGCCGCAGCGCTCACATTTACCGTTTACAACTTCCTCGTTTGCAAGACCTGTCTTACAGGACGGGCACCAGTTGATCGGGAACTCTTTCTCATATGCAAGGCCGGCCTTGAACATTTTCACGAAAATCCACTGTGTCCATTTGTAGAAATTCGGATCTGTTGTGTTTACTTCCATATCCCAGTCATAAAGCGCTGCGATATCATTGATCTGCTTCTTAATGTTTGCTACGTTCTCAGCTGTGGATTTTGCCGGGTGAACGCCCATCTTGATGGCATAGTTCTCAGCCGGAAGTCCGAAAGCATCCCATCCCATCGGATGGATGATATAGTAACCCTGCTGAAGTTTATAACGGCTCCACACATCGGAGATCACATAGCCTCTCCAGTGTCCCACATGAAGTCCGTTTCCTGACGGATACGGGAACATATCAAGGCAGTAATATTTCTCTTTCTCTTTTCCGCTGTCATCCACTTTCGGATTGACCGGATTCTCTTCCCATTTCTCACGCCATTTTTTCTCAATTGCTCTGTGGTTGTACACGATCTTTGTACCCATCTGACGATTCCTCTCTTTCATACATTAGTTGATAAAGAAAGCCTTTTCTTCTCATATCAAGAGACGAAAAGGCTTATTTTCCGTGGTACCACTCTCATTCATCTGACCAAAGTCCGATGCACTCATTGATTCTGTAACGGGAATTCCCGCTTCTGCCTACTTATACCACTTGGTGAGGTATTTTCGAGCCTAGTGGTAAAGTACAACCTGCCGGCTTGGCGAGGTGTTTTCGAGCCTAGCGGCATGGTTGTTTCCATTTATAATTTCAGCAGAAGGACTCCGAGACCAGTTCAGAGTTTACGCTGCTGCCTCTCACCTTCCGGCAGCTCTCTGAAAACGCTACGCTCCTACTACTTCTCTTCTAAGTCTTTGCAATATACTCAACCATTATAAAAAGAACATTAAAATAAGTCAAGAGATTTCTGATCCGGATTCTCAGGATGTGCCGGAAAAGGCATGAAAACAAAAGGCACAATTTACATTCCGCGCTTCACTTTTGCTTCCCACGGCACAATCTCACCGCTCTCCAGACTTTTTTTCACATCAATGATCCGCTGATTGGACGATCCGCGGAACACCAGCCTGATGTCTTTCAACGCTTCCACGAACCTCCCGTCCACAAGCACATCTATCATGGACAGCATCTCGTCCGTATGTTCACATCTTGCACGGCTTTCGCTGAGCAATTCTCTGTCATAGAGATAACCGGTATAGCACCAGATATTTTTCTCCGGATACCGCTCTTTCACTTTCCTTAAGAGCTGTACAAGCACCTTCTGGTTCTGTGGCTCAAACGGCTCTCCTCCAAGCAGCGACAGACCATTTACATATCCCGGTGAAAGTGAATCCAGAATTTCTTTTTCCGTCTTATCTGTATACTCATTTCCATAGCTGAAGTCCCATGTATCCTGATTGAAACACCCCGGACAGTGATGGGTACAGCCTGAAACGAAGAGGGAGACTCTGACTCCCTCTCCGTTAGCGATATCACATTTTTTAATTTCTCCGTAGTGCATATTTTCTCCCGCCTATTTCACATATTCACTATGCCAGATAGTAACAGTTCAGCCTTCTGATTGTCAGTCGCCGGATTCATATGCGGGCATACATCCGTCTCCTGACACCAGATGGCTGAACTGTTACTACAAATGCAGCACTCTCTCCTTGATCTCCTGCGTCCTTCCCTGATTCCAGAACTGCGTTCCGATGTAGCCGCAGGTACGTCTCGCCACATTCAGCTTGTCCTGGTCTCTGTTGCCGCAGTGCGGGCACTCCCACTCAAGCTTGCCGTCCTCTGTTGTCACGATCTGGATCTCTCCGTCGTATCCGCACACCTGGCAGTAATCGCTCTTCGTATTCAGCTCCGCATACATGATATTATCGTAAATGAACCGCATTACCTGAAGCACTGCCGGTATGTTGTCCTGCATATTCGGCACTTCCACATAGCTGATCGCGCCGCCTGTAGAGAGGGCCTGGAACTGTGACTCGAATTTCAGTTTGGAGAATGCATCAATTTCCTCGCTTACATGCACATGATAGCTGTTCGTGATATAGCTCTTGTCCGTCACGCCCGGCACAATGCCGAATCTCTTCTGCAGGCATTTTGCGAATTTATAAGTCGTACTCTCGATCGGTGATCCGTAGATGCTGAATCCGATATTCGTCTCCTCTTTCCACTTCTCACACGCATCATTCATATGCTTCATAACATCCAGTGCAAACGGTGTTGCTTCCGGATCAGTATGGGATTTGCCTGTCATGTATTTCACACATTCGTACAGCCCTGCATAACCGAGAGATATTGTGGAATATCCGCCGTAGAGCAGTTTGTCGATCGTCTCGCCCTTTTGCAGCCGTGCAAGAGCTCCGAACTGCCAGAGGATCGGAGCCGCATCGGAGAGCGTGCCTTTCAGTCTGTTGTGCCTGCACATGAGGGCGCGGTAGCACAGATCCAGTCTGTCATCAAAAATCTTCCAGAATTTCTCCATATCTCCGCCGGAAGAAAGTGCCACGTCCACAAGGTTGATCGTCACAACTCCCTGGTTGAAACGCCCGTAGAATTTATATTGACCATTCTCATCTTTCCACGGACTCAGGGCACTCCTGCATCCCATTACCGGGAAACAGTTTCCCTCTTTGAGTTCTTTCATCTTCTTCTCAGAAATGTAATCCGGTACAAGTCGCTTTGCCGTACACTTTGCGGCAAGTTCTGTCAGATAGTAATACGGGGTTCCTTCCTCCACATTATCTTCTTCCAACACATAGATAAGCTTCGGGAACGCCGGAGTCACCCAGACTCCCGCCTCGTTCTTCACGCCCTGGTAACGCTGCTTGAGCGTCTCTTCGATGATCATGGCAAGATCTTTCTTCTCCGCCTCACTCTTCGCTTCATTTAAATACATGAACACTGTGAGGAACGGAGCCTGTCCGTTCGTTGTCATCAGTGTGATGACCTGATATTCGATGGTCTGGACACCTTTAGTAATCTCCTTTTTCAGGCGTCCCTCAACGATTGCATTGAGCTGCTCAGCCGGACAGTCAAAGCCGATCGTGCGCATCTCCCCTTCCACCTCTGCGCGGATCTTGTCTCTTGACACCTGTACGAAAGGCGCCAGGTGCGCAAGCGAAATACTCTGACCACCATACTGGTTGCTGGCTACCTGGGCGATGATCTGTGTGGCGATATTGCAGGCCGTTGAGAAGCTGTGCGGCTTCTCGATCATTGTTCCGCTGATGACAGTGCCGTTCTGAAGCATATCTTCGAGATTTACCAGATCGCAGTTATGCATATGCTGAGCATAATAATCGGAATCATGGAAATGAATGATCCCCTGTTTGTCAGCCTCTACAATATCCTCCGGAAGGAGCATCCTCTGGGTCAGGTCACGGCTCACCTCTCCCGCCATATAATCTCTCTGTACACTGTTGACAGCCGGATTTTTATTGGAATTTTCCTGTTTTACATCCTCATTGTTGCACTCGATGAGTGAAAGGATCCGGTTATCAGTTGTGTTTGCTTTACGCACAAGGGAACGTTTATAGCGGTATCTCACGTATCTCCTTGCAAGATCAAACGCGCCTGTCGCCATGATCTGGTTCTCTACCATATCCTGTATCTCCTCAACAGACACGGCGCGGTTCAGTTTGTTGCACTTAAATTCCACAAATTCCGCGATATCCTCGATCTGCGCGTCTGTCAGGCTTCTGTTTTCTGCTTTTATATCCGCTTTTGTGACCGCCCTCACGATCTTCCTGTTGTCGAATATCTCTTCGGAACCGTTTCTTTTAATAATCTTCATACTGCCTTCTCCTTAATTGCCTCTATTTGGAACAGCCCCGGGAGTCTTCCCGTGAGGAGCTGTATATCCGTCTGGAATCCATTCTAATACAAAATATAGTATATTGCAATCCCCAAAACACATTATCATGTATTTTCAGAACAACACTGCTTTCTCAGATGATTAGCAGGAAAAAGAAATCATTTTATATTTTTGTAATGACAACTAAAACAGCTCTACAGAATATTCTGTTATTTTCAGAAAACAAAAAAGAACAGTCTGTACTCGGTCATCCCGGATAAAGACTGTTCTTAGCGATATCATAAATCATTTATTAGACATGTTTACTTCATTGTCTTCAGCCTTGCAAAATAATCTTTTGACTCCCTGACGACAACTCCGTTTAATGCCAGCAGCGCTACCAGGTTCGGGAACGCCATCAGCGCATTAAATACATCTGCGATATTCCATACCGCCGCTACTGTCATGTAAGGTCCGATAAAGACTGCCACGATATACAGCCATCTGTACCCTTTTACAACAGACTGATTTCTGTTAAAAAGATACTCCACACAGCGTTCTCCATAGTAGTTCCAGCCAAGGATCGTTGTAAATGCAAAGAACACCAGGCAGATCATCAGACAAAATGTCGCTGCTTCCGGCGGGAACGGAAGTCCCTTCTGGAACGCATCCATCGTGATTTCCACGCCTTCCAGATCCGGATTCATCCATGAACCGGCGATTACAACAGAAATACCTGTCATCGTACAGATCACGATCGTGTCTATAAATGTTCCTGTCATAGATACAAGCCCCTGACGTGCCGGCTCTTTCGTAACAGCGGCTGCTGCTGCGATCGGCGCACTACCAAGCCCGGATTCATTGGAGAAAATACCTCTCGCGATACCCTGCTGCATGGCAACTACCATACTTCCCATTGCGCCGCCCGCAAGCGCACTTCCTGTAAATGCAGACTTCACGATAGAAACAACCGCGGCCGGAACAGCCGTAATATTAGTAAAGATAATGATCAGTCCCAGTGCAACATACAGGATTGCCATAAACGGCACAACGATCTCAGACACTTTCGCGATCCTCTTGATTCCTCCGATCACGACAAGTCCGACACAGAGAGTCAGAATAATACATGTGATCACTGTGCTCCATGAATATGTTCTCCCGAACAGTGAAACAACATTGCCTGCATTCGGGTCAAAGAAATTCGTCACTGCAGATGAAATACTGTTCACCTGAGTAAATGTACCGATCCCGAAAAGACCTACACACGCACCGAAAAACGCAAAGATCTTCGCCAGCCATTTCCATTTCTTTCCCATGCCGTTCTCAATGTAATAGAACGGTCCGCCCAGAATGTGTCCGTCCTTGTCCACAGTACGGTACTTGATCGCCAGAAGTCCTTCCGCATACTTCGTAGCCATTCCGAGAAACGCTGCCACGATCATCCAGAACAGTGCTCCCGGTCCTCCGGCCGCAAGCGCAGTCGCCACACCGGCGATATTTCCGGTCCCGATGGTTGCGGACAGTGCGGTACACAGTGCCCCGAAACTGGTCACTTCCCCGTGTCCTTCTTCTTCATTTTTGATCATGAATTTGAATGCTTTGCCGAGATGTCTTACCTGTAAAAGCCCCAGCCTGACTGTGAGTAGAAATCCTGTAAACAGGATAAGAAGAATCAGCGGCAGCCCCCACACAGCGCCCTGAACTGCAGTAATAATTTTGTTGATCTGCTCCAACATTCCTTTATACCTCCATCCTTTTGCCTGAGAGACTCACGTTTTTGCTCCGCTTTCCTACAAGAGCAGGAATACCAGAGTATCAACGCTTACACCTTCGGCGCCCTTCTACAGATATGCCGGTTTCGCTGACCGGTATGGAACTGTAAAAGAGACTCTCCTGAGTACTTTTTCACTGTGTATGAACACAGCAAAATAAAGGATAGCACTAGTGGAATATAAATGCAAGTGTAAATTTGTGTTTGCCGGAGAGATATTTTCTCAGTAAAACGTCCGAAAATCACTCGGATACAGTGGAATGAAATACGTATTCGGATCAGGCGGGATTGTAATGCTTCCGGCTCCGGTTACAGGTCATAAGACAAAGTAAC
>DWWO01000067.1 GCA_019119675.1 Candidatus Mediterraneibacter faecipullorum
ACAACAAGGAATACAACAGGGAATACAACAAGGAATACAACAAGGCAAAGAACAGCTTCTTACACAGCAGGTAGCAAAGAAACATGCGAAAGGTAAATCCGTGCAGGAGATTGCAGATGAATTAGAAGAGGACGAAAAAGTTATTCGCAGAATATTGGAAAAGTTATAAAGTTTTTTGATGAAAGAAACTATTTAATGTATACACCGGCTATAACGGCCGGTGTAAAATTTGTGCGATAAAGAAACGGAGCATTTAATATGAATATTCTTTTAGCAGCGATAAACGCAAAATATATCCACTCCAATCTTGCAGTGTACAGCCTGCGAGCATATGCCCGCAAGTTTATCCAAGAAACGGAGATTGAAGAGTACACGATCAACCAGCCCATAGATGAAATCTTCATGGACATCTATACACATAGACCGGATATCCTGTGCTTTTCCTGCTATCTGTGGAATATCAGCTATGTGGAGCAGCTCATCCGGGAAATACCGAAAGTGCTGCCCGATACGAAGATATGGCTGGGAGGTCCGGAAGTTTCCTATAATGCCGGAGAAATGCTGGAGAAGTATCCCGGACTGACAGGGATCATCTGCGGGGAGGGCGAGGAAACGTTTCTGGAGCTCATGGGCTACTATCATTCCGGAATAGAGCTTGCAGCAGTGAGAAAAGACACGGACTGCTGCAAATCGATGGTCACGGATCTTTCAGAAATCCGGGGGATCGTATATCGAAACAGTGATGGAAGTATCATGGAGACGCAGCCCCGACCGGTGCTCGATCTGAGCACAGTACCGTTTGTATACGATCATATTGAAGATTTCCGCAACCGGATCATATATTACGAGTCGAGCAGAGGGTGCCCGTTTTCATGCAGCTATTGCCTTTCTTCTATTGACAAATGTCTCCGGTTTCGTGATCCTGAGCTTGTGAAGAAAGAGCTTCAGTTCTTTATTGATCATGAGGTCCCGCAGGTGAAGTTTGTCGACCGCACATTCAACTGCCGGCATGATCATGCCATGACAGTATGGAGATATATTAAAGAGCATGACAGAGGCATTACGAACTTTCATTTTGAAATCGCGGCAGATCTTCTCAATGAGGAACAACTCTCTCTGATCAGGAGCATGCGGCCGGGACTCATACAGCTTGAGATTGGTATCCAGTCTGCGAATGAAGAGACGATACGCGAGATCAGAAGGAAGATGGATCTGGACATGGTGGAGCATACAGTGGACAAGGTAAGGGAGAACAGAAATGTGCATCAGCATCTGGATCTTATTGCCGGACTGCCGTATGAGGACTATGACAGCTTCGCGAAGTCCTTTGACCGCGTGTACGCAATGCAGCCGGATCAGCTCCAGCTCGGTTTCCTGAAAGTGTTAAAAGGCTCTCTCATGCATGAAAAAACGCAGGAATACGGGCTTGTGTATCAGGACCGCCCTCCTTATGAAGTTCTCTCCACCAAATGGCTCCCTTATGGTGATGTGATCCGTCTTAAAAAGATCGAGGAGATGGTGGAAGTCTATTATAACAGCGGGCAGTTCAGGAATACGATGGAGCATATAGAGAAGGAGTTCTCAGGTGCATTTGCCATGTACGGCGCACTGGCGGATTATTATGAGGAGAACGGCCTTTTCGGCGTGAGCCACTCGCGGATCGCAAGATATGAGATCCTGTTCCGCTTTCTGGAGAAACGCACAGAGAAACATAAGGAAAAACTGGACGAGTATGCACAGTGGTTGACACTGGACCTGTATCTGAGAGATAATGTGAGAAACCGTCCGCAGTTTCTCCCGGATAATAAAGTGAGCTCAGATGAGGCGGCCGCATTTTACAAGGCGGAGGAAGAGGAACATCGATATCTGGGATCATACACTGGATACGACAGAAGGCAGATGCGCAAGATGACCCATATGGAGCGGCTGTTCGGCAGGCTGATCCTGTTTGATTACCGAGAGAGAAACCCGCTCAGCGGGGATGCAAAGACATATAAAATAGAAGATCAGGAAAGGAAGATCGAAAATGAATTTTCATGATAAACGGTTCAGACGTATTGTTTCTATTATTATACTGCTTGTGATAGCTGCCATGGTACTGACAATGGTGCTGCCATACATTGTGTAGTGATTTCAGATTTACGGAGAAGATACAGGAGAGGCGGCAGACAATGTCAGGAAAAAACGGAATGAGGATCGGAAAGATTACACAGACTGCGTGGCAGCGGTCTGTCAGAAAACAGCTGCATACAGGAGACAACAGGACTATGTTTGGTCCGTCTCCGTGGGAGACGTGCTCCGGATTAGAGTCGGAGACAGGCGGGTATGTGTGGGCGGACGCCCATGCGGCCGGAGATGACGAAAGAACAGGATACTATGCCGTATATCATGCGGCCGGTGAACTTGCCGCCCGCGGCGTGCGCGCAAAAGGAGCGTCTGTACATGTCATGCTTCCGACTCAGGGCAGTGAGGAGAAGCTTGGCGGGCTCGCTGTTGGCGTGGATCGCGCATGCAGTGAACTGGATATGCAGGTGACAGCTTTTCAGGGGGAGGTGACCGGCGCGGTACGACAGACGGTCGTCTTTGCAAGTGTTGCGGGCACAGGAAAACTCCCGTTATCGCAGAAGAAACGGGTACAGGCAGATTGCAGTGTGCCCAAGAGTCTGAAAAAGGGAGATGTGCACCGTGAGATCGTCCAGTGCGGATATGCCGGGCTTGAGGGTACGCTTCGCATTCTCGGGGAATCCCGGGAAGATCTGGAGGAGAGGTTTGTATCCACGTTTCTCGATCAGGCAGAGGCACTGACGGGCGCGATGGTCAGACCGGAACAGCTGCTGAACGTATTTGAATCAGACAGTATAGCAGTGGTGCGCCAGATCGGGAGCGGCGGTATTCTGGCAGCACTGTGGGAACTTTCGGAGACGGCGCATACCGGATTCGAGATCGATATGCCGCAGATCGCCCTGAAGCAGGAGACAGTGGAAATCTGCGAGTTCTATCGCCTGAATCCGTATCTTATGACATCGGCAGGAAGTTACCTCATACTGACCTCGGAAGCAGAGGCTGTTGTCCGTGTACTTGAAGATGCGGGGGTATCTGCGGTCAGACTCGGCGCGGCGAGGGATCAGAATGCAAGAGTGATCCGAAACGGAGAGGAGATCCGGTATCTGGACAGGCCGGCTCCGGACGAACTGGAACGGTGGCGGGCAGAAAGACTGAAACAGTGATTGATCAGCGGGAGGAGAATAAGATGAGTGAAAACAAAGAAGCTTTGAGGATTGAGATACTCAGATATCTTGAGAAGCACAGCAGGGTAAACTTAAACGATCTTGCGGCCCTGATGGGCACGGAAGAGGCGGAGGTTGCCAATGAGATGGCAGAGATGGAGAAGGAGAAGATCATCTGCGGCTATCATACATTGATCGACTGGGATAAGACGGGAGTCGAGATGGTGACGGCCCTGATCGAAGTGCGCGTGACACCTCAGAGAGACCGCGGATTTGACCGCCTTGCGGAACGGATCTACAATTACCCGGAAGTTTATGCGGTCTATCTTATTTCCGGAAGTTATGATCTGCTTGTGACACTGGAAGGAAAAAGCCTGAAGGAGGTTTCACGATTTGTCTCGGAGAAACTGTCGCCCATTGAAGGCGTGCTCAACACGGCGACGCATTTTATCCTGAAAAAATACAAAGACCACGGCACGATCATGACACCGAAAACAGAGTCGGAAAGGATAATGGTGATGCCGTAATGAGAAGTCCGTTATCGAAGAAGATCATAAATATACAGCCCTCGGGGATCCGCAGGTTTTTTGACGTGGCAAACGAGATGAAAGACGCCATCTCATTAGGTGTCGGGGAACCTGACTTTGACACGCCCTGGCGCATCAGGGATGAGGGGATATTTTCGCTTGAGAAGGGGCGGACTTTTTACACATCCAATGCCGGACTGAAAGAGCTTCGTCAGGAGATCTGCAGGTATCTGGAACGGAAGATCCATGTGTCCTATGATCCGATGAAGGAGACACTGGTCACGGTAGGCGGAAGCGAGGCGATCGATGTGGGGCTGCGCTGTATGCTCGACCCGGGCGACGAGGTGATCATTCCCCAGCCGAGCTATGTGTCCTACCTGCCCTGTACTGTCATGGCGGACGGCGTTCCGGTGACAGTTCCACTCAAATATGAAAATGAATTTAAGCTGACAGTGGAAGATCTGGAGGAATATACGACACCAAAGACAAAGATCCTGATCATGCCGTTTCCAAACAATCCGACCGGTTCCATTATGACAAGGGAAGACCTTGAGCCTGTCGCGGAATTTGTAAAGGAACATGATCTCTACGTGATATCCGATGAGATCTATTCCGAACTCACTTACCAGACGGAGCATGTCTCCATCGCAAGCCTGCCGGGCATGAGAGAGAGAACGGTCGTGATCAACGGATTTTCCAAAGGTTTTGCCATGACGGGATGGCGGCTCGGCTACTGCTGCGGCCCGGAGGCGATCATAGAGCAGATGACAAAGCTCCATCAGTTCGCTATCATGTGCGCGCCCACGACGAGCCAGTATGCGGCGGTCGAGGGCTTAAGGAACTGCGAAGATGAAGTGGAGGAAATGCGTAGATCCTACAATCAGAGGCGGCGTTTCCTTATGCATGAGTTTAAGCGGATGGGACTGGAGTGTTTTGAGCCGTTCGGAGCTTTTTATGTGTTTCCGAGTATAAAGAAATTCGGCATGAGTTCCGAAGAATTCGCCACACGGCTTTTGCAGGAGGAAAAAGTGGCTGTCGTTCCGGGCACTGCATTCGGAGAATGCGGGGAGGGATTCCTGCGGATCTCATATGCATATTCTCTGGAAGACCTGAAAGAAGCGCTGGGGCGGGTGGAGCGGTTCATTACCCGGCTTAGAGAAAAGAAATAGTTCTTCCTGGACCGCCTGAGACGGAAAGAGAGAAAAACGACAGGAGATAAGAGTAATGCTGAATATCGTACTTCTAGAGCCGGAGATCCCGGCTAATACAGGAAACATAGGACGGACATGTGTCGCGTCCGGCACAAGGCTCCATCTGATCGAACCTCTGGGGTTCAGCCTCAGTGAAAAAGCGCTGAAGCGTGCGGGAATGGATTACTGGAAAGATCTGGATGTGACGACCTATATCGACTATCAGGATTTCCTTGAGAAGAATCCGGGGGCGAAGATCTATATGGCTACGACGAAAGCTCACAGAGTCTACACGGAAGTTTCCTATGAAGAAGACTGCTATATTATGTTCGGGAAGGAGAGCGCGGGAATACCCGAGGAATTCCTTGTGCAGAATGAAGAAAACTGTATCCGGATCCCGATGATGGAGAAGATACGCTCGCTGAATCTTGGTAATTCCGTAGCGATCGTGCTGTACGAGGCACTGCGGCAGAACGGATTTGCGGGGATGGAAAAGGAAGGGCAGCTGCACAGGCTTTCGTGGAAGTGATCTGTGATATTATAAATCCATATATAAAAATTAAAAAGGGCTCCGCTATGTGATAAAACCATTATCCGCATAGTTGGAGCAAATTTTTTTACTTAGAAATACATAATATATTCAGGCGTACTAATGATTAGTTATAAAACATGCTGATAAATGTTTTGAATAATCATAAAGTATGTTATATAATGGTCACAAGGTCGTGTTAAGATAGCGCTAAAAACCATTTTCTGTATGAAGCAGACAGGAATGGAAAAACTAAGAAAACAGAATCGATCCGGGAAGGTGGTGGATAAAATATGGTAGAAGATACGATCAGAACGATCCGCGAGACTGAAAAGCAGGCACATGAAATCGTGGAGAATGCCCGCCAGGAGAGCGAATGCATCATGAAAGATGCACAGGAACGCGCGGAAGAACTCAGAGAGGAAATCATTAAGAAAGCGCAGGATGAAGCTGCAGCTGAGATCGAGAGCGCGAGAATGGCGGGAGCAGAGAAAGAGAGCAGCGCGAAAGCCGCATATGAGGCTGAGACAGCAAAGCTCAAGACTTCTGCCGGAGAGAAAGAAAAAGAAGCGGTGGAGATGGTGATCTCACTGCTCGCTTGATGGAAAGCATATCGGTTCAGCACGTGCCTGACAGCTGAATTGTTATAAAAAGCAGAAGTAAAGGAGGGATAGATAAATGGCGGTACTTAAGATGCAGAGAATCAGCATCTGCGCCTTAAAGAAAGACCGTAAAGCGATCCTTGAAAAGCTCCAGAGTCTGGGAACCCTTGAAGTGGATCATATTCTGGATGAAGATGAAGATTTTCACCGGATGGATACTGCGGGAAAGAAGCAGGGATTTGAGAAGGCGTCTGCATCCGTGGATCAGGCACTGGACATCCTTGAGCGATATGCTCCTGAGGAAAAATCCATGTTCGCAGCCCTTGAGGGGAAGAAACTGATTTCCGCGGAAGAAGGAATGAAAGTTCAGGAAGAGCGGCGTGACCTTTTAAGGACTGCGAAACAGATTTATGATCTGGACCGGGAACATGCAGAGCAGCTCGCATCTATAGCGAAGCTGACAAACAGTATCGAGAGCCTGACGCCCTGGCTTAACCTGGATGTTCCGCTCCAGACTATGAAGACGGACAGGACGGTCTTCTTCCCGGGTACGATGCCCGGCGGCACGACAGCGGAAAAAGTATACGAGATACTGGCAGAGAAAGCTCCGGACGCGGAAAGTGCGGATGTGTATATCGTTTCACAGGAGCAGAGCACGGTCTATCTGGCGGTGATCTGCCTGAAAGAAGACGCGGGCGCGGTGGAAGACGCGCTCAGGAGCGAAGGATTTGCCAGACCGTCACAGACGTGGGAGAAAGTGCCTGCCCGTCAGAAAGAGAAACTGGAACAGCAGATCTCGGAATACAGAGAGAAGATATCAGAGATCGAAGAGAAGATAAAAGCACTTGCGGCGGAAAGGGACAGACTGAAGATCGTAGCAGATTACTACAGAGTCCGCGCCGATAAGTATGAAGTGCTCGGGACGCTGCCCCAGTCAGAGAGGACATTTGTCATCAGCGGATATATACCGGAGGCCGTGGCAGGCAAGGTGGCGGACGGTCTGATGAAGAAGTATGACTGCATGGTGGATGTGGAAGAGTTAAAAGAAGACGAAGAACCGCCGGTTATCCTGAAGAACAACCCGTTCTCCGCCAATATGGAGGGCGTTGTGGAGTCCTACGGACTTCCGGTAAAAGGAGAGATCGATCCGACGACGATCATGTCGTTCTTCTATGTATTCTTCTTCGGAATGATGCTCTCGGATGCGGCATACGGAGTAATCGTATCCATCGTGTGTGGAATTCTTGTACTGAAATTCCCGAGGATGTCGCCGGGGATGAAGAAGTCGTTAAAGCTCTTCTTCTACTGCGGACTCTCGACCATCGTGTGGGGTGTCCTGTTTGGCGGATATTTTGGAAATATCGTGGATATCGTCTCGGCGAAATTTTTCGGCACGACGATCACGCCGCCGGCGCTGTGGTTTGTTCCGCTCAATGAGCCGATGAAGCTGTTGCTGTACTCCCTGCTCTTCGGAGTGATCCACCTGTTCACAGGGCTTGCGATCAAAGGGTATCTGTGTATCAGAGACGGGAAGATCATGGATTTCTTCTGCGATGTGGTACTCTGGTTCATGCTCCTCATCGGACTGATCCTGATGCTGCTCCCAAGCGATCTTTTTGCATCGATCGCGCAGATGGAGATCGTATTTCCGGGATGGCTCAACACTACGGCAAAGGCGCTTGCGATTATCGGAGCTGTGGGAATCGTACTGATGTCGGGACGCTCGAATAAGAATCCGGCGCTTCGGATCGCTTTGGGTGCGTATGATCTTTACAACATTACAGGATGGTTAAGCGACGTGCTTTCCTATTCCCGTCTGCTGGCTCTGGGCCTTGCAACGGGTGTTATCGCATCGGTCATCAACCAGATGGGCAGTATGCTGCCGAACAATGTGATCGGGATCATTTTCTTTATCCTGATCTTTATCGTCGGACACGCAATGAATCTGGCGATCAACCTGCTGGGTGCGTATGTACACACAAACCGCCTGCAGTTCGTAGAATTTTTCGGGAAGTTTTATGAGGGCGGCGGACGGCCGTTCAACCCATTCAGAGAAAACACAAAATATGCAGAGATTAAGGAGGAAACTTTATCATGAGTGAATTAGGAATTGTGTATGCATTACTTGGAGCGGCTGTTGCTGTTCTTCTGTCAGGTACGGGATCTGCTATTGGCGTAGGTATCGCGGGTCAGGCGGCTTCGGGAGTTGTGACCGAAGATCCGAGTAAGTTCGCAAAAGTGCTGATCATCCAGCTGCTTCCGGGTACACAGGGTCTGTACGGACTTCTGATCGGATTTATCACACTGTCAAAGATCGGTGTGCTTGGCGGAGGCCTTGCAGATATTTCTGTCCAGACCGGACTTCTCATCCTGGCTGCGTGCCTGCCGATCGGAGTGGTAGGACTTCTCTCAGCGATCGCGCAGGGCAAGACTGCTGCGGCTGCTATCGGTATCGTAGCTAAGAAACCGGATCAGTTCGGTAAGGCTATGCTCTTCCCGGCGATGGTTGAGACATATGCGATCCTCGCACTTCTGATCTCCTTCCTGTCTGTCAGCGGCATCCAGGTATAGGCCGGGAAGATACGGATATGTAAATTTGTATATCCGCTAAGAGACAGTGAAACATAAGAGACCAGAAACAAGAAGGAGAGCGAGGAAATGAGTGGACTGGATAAAATGAAAGCCCGGATTCTCGAAGAGGCGCAGAGCACCGCGCGGGAGATCACCGGCAAGGCTGAGGCAGATGCCGAAGCGGCAGTACAGGCCGCAAAAGAGTCAGCCGAAGCCGAAGCGGCAAAGATCCTTGAGCGTGCGAAGCGTGACGCGGCAGATTACGGAGTGCGCGTAGATTCCTCGATGGACATGCAGAGGAAGCAGGCTGTCCTTGCCGCGAAGCAGGAAGTGATCGGCGGCGTGCTTGAGAAAGCGTACGACGCAGTGATGGATCTGGACGATGAGAAATATTTTGAAATGCTTGAAAAGCTGCTTGAGAAACACGCTCTTGCTGAGGATGGTATGATCTGCTTCTCGGCAAAAGATCTGGAGCGTATGCCTCAGGGATTCCCGGAGAAGATCAGGAATATCGCCGCATCAAAAGGCGGAAGCCTGACTCTTTCAGAAAAACCGGAGAAAGTGGACGGCGGATTCCTGCTTGTCTACGGCGGCATTGAAGAAAACTGCACCATCAGGGCAGTGTTTGACTCGAAGAGAGAAGAATTATCAGATCAGGTGAACAGACTGCTGTTCGGATAAAGCGCAGATGTTAGGAGGGTTAACTTGAGTAATACAAAATATACTTATGCGGTCGCGCGCATCCGCGCACTGGAAGTATCCCTGTTCTCAGATGCATTTATCGAGCAGCTCTTAGCGTGCAAGAGCGCGGAGCAGGTCCTGCAGTCCGTAGTCGAAAAGGGCTGGGGCGATATGGACACCGGGAATGATGCGGAAGCTGTATTAAAGCGTGAGGAAGAAAAGGCATGGGAAGTCATCCGTGATGTAGCGCCGGATATGAGTGTCTTCGACGTCCTCTCTTACCCGAAGCTGTACCACAATCTGAAGGCTGCGGTCAAAGAGGTGTGCATGGGAGTGAAGAATCCGGCCATGTTCTATGACGACTGTCCGATTCCCGGCGAGGAGATGTATCAGATCATAGAGAGCCGGGAATTCTCCCGTCTCCCCGGCAATATGTCCCGGACGGCGCAGGAAGCACTGGATACGCTTCTTCACACCGGAGACGGACAGCTCTGCGATATCATCGTGGACAGGGCGGCGCTTGAAGCCATCGAAGAAGCGGGGAAGAAGTCGGGGGAACCGATCATAGAGAACTATGCGGACACGACGGTTGCCATCGCGGATATCAAGATTGCCGTGCGCTCCCAGAAGACAGGGAAGAGTGCGGATTTCATGAGAAGCGCCATGGCGGAATGCGATAGTTTAAGCATTGATCAGCTTATCCGTGCGGCGCTCTCGGGCGCAGAGGAGATCGCCCAGTATCTCGAGGGCACATCCTACGCCGGCGGAGCTGACGCTTTGAGAGAGTCACCGTCTGCATTTGAGCGCTGGTGCGATAACCGCATGATCGAGACATTGAGATCTCAGAAATATGAGACATTTTCTGTCGGCCCCCTGTTGGGCTATCTGGTTGCCCGGCAGAACGAGATCAGGACAGTTCGGATCATTCTGACCGGAAAACAAAACGGTTTTACGGATGAGGCGATCCGGGAAAGGATAAGGGAGATGTATGTATAAGATTGCAGTGGTAGGCGATTACGACAGTATCTACGGTTTCGCCACATTGGGGCTTAGCATCTGCCCTGTGAGGGACCGGGAGGAAATACGTGACAGACTCCGCAGCCTTGTGGAGGAGGATTATGGGATCATCTACATCACGGAAGCGGCGGCAGCCGAAGTGAGTGATGAACTGGAAATGTATCGTGAGAAGACTCTGCCGGCGATCATCCAGATACCGGGTGTATCCGGCAACACCGGAGCAGGTGTCGAGGGTGTGAAGAAGACGGTGGAACAGGCAGTCGGATCAGATATTCTGTTTGGAGGAGTAAGCTAATGAGCACAGGAGTGATTAAAAAAGTCGCAGGACCTCTTGTTATCGCAGAGGGAATGCGCGATGCAAATATGTTCGATGTGGTCCGTGTGTCGAATCAGCGTCTGATCGGTGAGATCATCGAGATGCACGGAGACGAAGCATCGATCCAGGTATATGAGGAGACATCGGGACTGGGACCGGGCGAGCCGGTCGAATCCATGGAGGTTCCGATGTCTGTCGAGCTTGGACCGGGACTGATCACAAGTATCTATGACGGTATTCAGAGACCGCTCGACGATATCATGAAGATCTCAGGAAATAACTTAAAGCGCGGCGTTGAAGTGCCGTCCTTAAAGAGAGATCTGAAATGGGAGTTCGTTCCCACGGTGAAAGCCGGCGATGAGGTGGAAGCCGGCGATGTGATCGGTACAGTACAGGAGACTGTACTCGTACAGCAGAAGATCATGGTTCCATACGGCATGAAGGGAACCATAAAGGAGATCAAAGCAGGAGAATTTACAGTTGAGGAAGTGGTTGCCATCCTTGAGACTGCGGAGGGCGACAAGGAACTGACACTGATGCAGAAGTGGCCGGTACGCCGCGGGCGTCCGTACCAGAAGAAGCTCCCGCCGGAAATGCCGCTTGTGACAGGGCAGAGAGTCATCGATACATTCTTCCCTATCGCAAAGGGCGGTGTGGCGGCAGTGCCCGGACCGTTCGGAAGCGGTAAGACCGTCATTCAGCATCAGCTTGCGAAATGGGCAGAGGCAGATATCGTCGTTTATATCGGCTGCGGCGAGCGCGGCAATGAGATGACGGACGTTCTGAACGAGTTCCCGGAACTGAAAGACCCGAAGACAGGACAGCCCCTGATGCAGCGGACTGTCCTGATCGCAAATACTTCGGATATGCCTGTGGCTGCCCGTGAGGCGTCTATTTACACAGGTATCACTATTGCTGAATACTTCCGTGATATGGGATATTCCGTGGCGCTGATGGCAGACTCCACATCCCGTTGGGCGGAGGCATTAAGAGAGATGTCCGGACGTCTCGAAGAGATGCCCGGCGAGGAAGGATATCCGGCATATCTGGGAAGCCGTCTGGCGCAGTTCTACGAGCGTGCGGGACATGTGATCTCACTCGGCAGAGAAGGACGTGAAGGAGCACT
This sequence comes from Candidatus Mediterraneibacter faecipullorum, assembly GCA_019119675.1. Taxonomy (GTDB): domain Bacteria; phylum Bacillota; class Clostridia; order Lachnospirales; family Lachnospiraceae; genus Mediterraneibacter; species Mediterraneibacter faecipullorum. The sequence goes on from DWWO01000067.1 coordinate 11,787, forward strand.
CTCCGTTATCGGTGCGGTATCTCCTCCGGGTGGTGATACGTCAGAGCCTGTATCCCAGGCGACACTTCGTATCGTGAAAGTGTTCTGGGGACTGGATTCAGCTCTCGCGTATAAGAGACATTTCCCGGCTATCAACTGGCTGAACAGCTATTCCCTGTATCTGGATGATATGGAAAAATGGTTCAATGGAAATGTAGCTCCGGACTGGATGGAAGGACGTCAGAAGATGATGACCCTCCTTCAGGAAGAGGCAGAACTGGAAGAAATCGTGAAGATGGTCGGTATGGACGCACTCTCACCGGGCGACCGGCTGAAGATGGAAGCAGCGCGCTCCATTCGTGAAGATTTCCTGCATCAGAACTCTTTCCATGAGATCGACACTTATACGTCGCTCAAGAAACAGCATATGATGATGCTCCTTGTAAATGCATTCTACGACAGGGCTGTAAAGGCTCTCTCAGAAGGAGCGTCCTTGCAGAAGCTGATCTCCATGCCGGTGAGGGAGCAGATCGGACGTTTCAAATATGTGCATGAAGATGCGCTTGACGAGGAATATAAGAAAGTGGACGAGGAGCTGACTGCTCAGATCGCCAATGCATTTGTAAAGGAGGGCCGCTAAATGCCAAAAGAGTACAGAACCATACAGGAAGTAGCCGGACCGCTGATGCTCGTGCGCGGTGTGGAAGGCGTGACATACGATGAGCTCGGAGAGATCGAGCTTGCCAGCGGCGAGACAAGACGATGCAAGGTGCTCGAGGTAAACGGAAGCGACGTGCTCGTACAGCTCTTTGAGAGTTCTACGGGAATCAACCTGTCCAACAGTAAGGTGCGTTTCCTCGGACGGAGCATGGAGCTCGGCGTATCCGAGGATATGCTCGGCCGTGTCTTTGACGGTCTGGGCCGTCCGATCGACGACGGGCCGGAGATCCTGCCGGAGGCGCGCATGGATATCAACGGCCTGCCCATGAATCCGGCCGCCAGAAGCTATCCGGAGGAGTTCATCCAGACCGGAGTGTCTGCCATCGACGGACTGAACACACTGGTAAGGGGACAGAAGCTGCCGATCTTCTCGGCATCCGGACTTCCGCACGCACAGCTTGCCGCGCAGATCGCGAGACAGGCAAAGGTGCTTGGAAAAGATGAGAATTTCGCCGTTGTATTTGCTGCAATGGGTATCACATTCGAGGAATCAAACTTCTTCATAGAGAGTTTCCGCGAGACAGGAGCACTGGATCGTACCGTCCTGTTTATCAATCTGGCGAACGATCCGGCCATCGAGCGTATCGCAACACCGAAGATGGCGCTGACAGCGGCAGAGTATCTTGCATTTGAGAAAGACATGCACGTGCTCGTCATCCTGACGGATATCACGAACTATGCGGACGCGCTCCGCGAAGTGTCAGCCGCACGAAAAGAAGTGCCCGGACGCCGCGGCTACCCGGGATATATGTACACGGATCTTGCGTCGATCTATGAGAGAGCAGGACGTCAGAACGGCAAGAAGGGAAGTATCACAATGATCCCGATCCTGACCATGCCCGAGGATGATAAGACCCATCCGATCCCTGACCTGACAGGATATATCACAGAGGGACAGATCATCTTAAGCCGTGAGCTCTACCGCAAGGGTGTCACGCCTCCGATCGACGTGCTGCCGTCTCTCTCCCGTCTGAAAGACAAGGGAATCGGCGAAGGCAAGACCCGCGCAGACCACTCCAACACCATGAACCAGCTCTTCGCCGCATATGCCCGCGGAAAAGACGCAAAAGAACTCATGGTCATCCTCGGAGAGGCAGCTCTGACCGAGATCGACCTGCTGTACGCGAAATTCGCGGATGCCTTTGAGAAAGAATACGTTTCTCAGGGATATAACACTGACCGCGGTATCGAAGAGACACTGGATATCGGCTGGAAACTGCTGAGAATGCTGCCGAGAACCGAACTCAAACGAATCGACGACAAATATCTGGATGAGTTCTACTAAATCGATAAAGGAGGTGGCGTTTTGGCGGCAAAACAGGTGAATCCGACCAGAATGGAGCTGACGCGTCTGAAGAAGAAGCGGATCACTGCGATCCGCGGTCACAAGCTGTTGAAAGACAAGCGTGATGAGCTGATGCGGCAGTATCTTGATCTGGTCCGTGAAAATATGGAAGTGCGCAAGAAAGTGGAATCCGGCATCAGGTCAGCAAACCGCAATTTTGTCATCGCCAAGGCGGGAATGTCAGAGGCGGCGCTTAACACCGCTCTGATGGCGCCCAAACAGGAGATCAGCCTGGAGGCGGGCGAGAAGAATGTTATGAGTGTCGATATCCCGACTTTCGATTATAAGACAAGGACTGCGGATGAGAATGACATCTACTCCTACGGTTTCGCGTTCACATCCAGTGATCTTGACGGAGCGGTGAAGTCGCTTGCAGATGTTCTTCCAGATATGATCCGCCTTGCGGAATGTGAGAAAGCGTGTCAGCTGATGGCTGCGGAGATCGAGAAGACGAGACGCCGTGTCAATGCACTGGAACATGTGATCATTCCGGAGACGGAAGAGAGCATCAAGTATATCACAATGAAACTGGATGAGAACGAGAGGAGTACTCAGATCCGTCTGATGAAAGTGAAGGATATGATGCTGGAGGATGCGCATCATTACAGTGAAAAATAAAGAACTTCTTAAATTTTAAAGAACTGCCGGCAGAGATTTTATTAAATTTCTGCCGGCAGTCTTGTTGTGTCAGTTGAGGCGTGATAGAATAAGTAGACGCCGGAACTGGCAATACTTATTTGTGTAATGTACATCTCTGCTCGAGGAGGCAATATGAATCTTGACAAAGAAAATATAAAAAAACTGCGGCAGCTCATTCTTTTTACAATAGTTATCCTGATCGCGTTCTGGAATTATAATATCATATTCGGCTGGATAAGATTTGCATTCGGCATCATCTTTCCGTTTCTTCTGGGAGGGGCAATCGCGTTTGTGCTGAATGTGCCGATGAATTTCCTGGAGGAAAAGATCTTCGGAAACAGGTATATGAAAGATAAAAAAGTTGCAAAAAGGCTTGCCAGGCCCGTCTGCCTTGTGCTTACGATCGCGATCGTGATCGGAGTGGTAGTCCTGGTCATGTTTGTCGTGATCCCGGAACTGACTACGACATTGATCTCGCTGGGAAAGACAATCCGCGATTTTGTACCGGAGGCACAGCGCTTTCTCGATGACCTGTTTACGGACAACAGCGAGGTGAACCGCTGGCTCAGCAGTTTAAACCTGAATGCGGACAGAATTATAGAAAGTGCTGTGGCGTTCTTCCAGAACGGTGCAGGAGACGTGCTGAACTCAACGATGTCCGCCATCGGATCTATTGTGAGCGGAGTGACAACGTTTGTGATCGCATTTGTTTTCGCATGTTATGTCCTGCTGCAGAAAGAAAAACTGCGCGTACAGGTTACAAAAGTGCTGTATGCATTCCTGCCGGAAAAACGTGTGGAGTGGTGCCTGGAAGTGTGCACGCTGACTGCAAAGTCATTTTCAAGCTTCCTGACAGGCCAGTGTGTTGAGGCGTTGATCCTGGGAATGATGTTTTTCATCGTCATGAGTATCCTGAACATGCCATATACACTGCTCGTGGCCGTGCTGATCGCATTTACTGCACTGATTCCGATCTTCGGAGCGTTTATCGGATGTTTTATCGGAGCCTTTCTGATCCTTATGGTGGATCCGATTCAGGCACTGGGCTTTGTGATCATGTTCCTGATCCTGCAGCAGATCGAGGGGAATCTGATCTATCCGAAAGTTGTGGGTGCTTCTGTCGGCCTTCCGTCTATCTGGGTGCTGGCAGCGGTAACGATCGGAGGCAGTCTGATGGGGATTGTGGGTATGCTGATCTTTATCCCGATCGTGTCGGTGATCTATACGTTATTCAGAGCGAGTGTATATAAGAGGCTGAGGAAAAAGCATCGTGATCTGAAGACTGGAAATAAGGAACGGGTAAAGCCGGAAGAGACGGATAAAATGTTATAAAGACCTTGACGAATATCCATCCGCCGTGGTATACTACTACGGCGAATGGAAGTAGGTCTTTTTTTTATGCCTAAAAATCGATGGCTTCGCAACCATCAGTAACACGTAGTGAATAAGTTAAAAGCGAGGTGGAAGTTGTGCGCACAAGAATTACACTGGAGTGTACGGAATGCAAGAACCGTAACTACAACATGACGAAGGACAAGAAAGCTCATCCGGAACGCATGGAGACCAAGAAATACTGCAGATTCTGCAAATCACACACACTGCACAAAGAAACGAAGTAGTCGTCGGAAGGAAGTGGACACATGAGTGATAAAGCAAAAACTCAGAAGAAGAGCTGGTTCAAAGGACTTCAGGCAGAGTTTAAGAAAGTCATCTGGCCAGACAAGAAGACACTTGCAAGACAGACCACAGCGGTAGTTGCTGTCTCGGTAGTTCTCGGAGTGATCATCGCGGTGATCGATGCGCTCCTGAGCTATGGAATCAAGTTTTTGGTTGGATAGCTGACCGCAGCAGAAAGGTGATTTTATGTCAGAAGCAAAATGGTATGTAGTTCATACTTATTCAGGGTATGAAAACAAGGTGAAAGCGAACATTGACAAGACGATCGAGAACCGTCATCTGGAAGACCAGATCCTTGAAGTCCGTGTTCCCATGGAGGAAGTGACAGAACTCAGGAACGGCGTCCAGAAAGCGGTACAGCGCAAGATGTTCCCGGGATATGTCATGATCCATATGATCATGAATGACGACACCTGGTATGTGGTCAGAAACACAAGAGGTGTGACCGGGTTCGTAGGGCCCGGATCCAAGCCGGTGCCGCTCGAGGAGAGTGAGATGGCGAATCTGGGTATCAAGCGCGACAATGTTGTTGTCAACTTCGGCGTAGGTGACACGGTCGTTGTATTGAGCGGCGCGTGGGAAGGTACTGTCGGAGTTGTGCAGAGCATGAACGAACAGAAGAAGAGCCTGTCTATCAATGTTGAGCTGTTTGGCCGTGAGACACCGGTTGAACTTGGTTTTTCAGAAGTGAAAAAAATGGATTAAAAATGAGTGGGAGGGGCTTGACCCCGCGAATACCACAAGGAGGTAATTGAAATGGCAAAAAAAGTAGAAGGTTATATCAAATTACAGATTCCTGCCGGAAAGGCAACTCCGGCACCACCGGTTGGTCCTGCACTTGGACAGCACGGTGTAAACATCGTTGAATTTACAAAACAGTTCAATGCAAGAACAGCTGATCAGGGTGATCTGATTATCCCGGTTGTCATCACAGTTTATAATGACAGAAGTTTCAGCTTTATTACAAAGACACCGCCGGCGGCAGTTCTGATCAAGAAGGCATGCAAGATCCAGTCCGGTTCCGGTGTGCCGAACAAGAACAAAGTTGCTACAATTACCAAAGAGCAGCTGAAAGAAATTGCAGAGACAAAGATGCCTGACCTGAATGCGGCGACAGTTGAAGCAGCCATGAGCATGGTTGCCGGAACATGCCGTTCCATGGGCGTAGTTGTAGAGGAATAGAGCATCTGAATAGTTTATAGACAGTGGGAGGGGCACGTTCCCGCCAATACCACAAGGAGGTTATTGTAAAATGAAACGAGGAAAGAAATATATCGAAGCTG
>DWWO01000068.1 GCA_019119675.1 Candidatus Mediterraneibacter faecipullorum
CAGGAACTGGAACGAATCTCAGGACTTACCTCCGAACAGGCAAAGGAATATCTGTTAAAAACTGTTGAAGACGATGTCAAACATGACACAGCCAAGATGGTCAGAGAGCTGGAGGCTCAGGCAAAGGAAGAGGCGGACAAGAAAGCGAAAGAGTATGTTGTCAATGCCATCCAGAGATGTGCAGCGGACCATGTGGCTGAGACTACGATTTCTGTAGTACAGCTTCCGAATGACGAGATGAAGGGAAGGATCATCGGACGAGAGGGGCGTAATATCAGAACCCTGGAGACTCTTACCGGTGTAGAGCTCATTATCGATGATACACCGGAAGCAGTCGTTCTGTCAGGATTTGATCCGATCCGCAGGGAAGTTGCAAGAATCGCACTTGAGAGGCTGATCGTGGACGGAAGGATCCACCCCGCAAGAATCGAAGAGATGGTGGAGAAAGCGCAGAAGGAAGTAGATACGATGATCAGGGAAGAAGGAGAGGCCACAGCCCTTGAAGTGGGCGTTACAGGCATCCATCCGGAGCTGATCCGTCTCCTCGGCCGCATGAAGTTCAGAACGAGTTATGGGCAGAATGCACTTAAGCATTCGATCGAGGTTGCACAGCTTGCGGGACTTCTCGCCGGAGAGATCGGGCTGGACGTCAGAGTCGCAAAGCGTGCAGGACTTCTGCATGATATAGGAAAATCCATTGATCATGATGTGGAAGGTTCACATATTCAGATCGGCGCAGATCTCTGCAGAAAGTACAAAGAGTCTGCGACCGTCATCAATGCAGTGGAAGCGCATCACGGGGATGTGGAGCCACAGAGCCTGATTGCCTGTGTTGTTCAGGCCGCCGATACAATCTCAGCGGCAAGACCGGGGGCAAGAAGGGAAACGATAGAGACATATACGAACAGATTAAAACAGTTAGAAGATATTACCAACCAGTTTAAAGGCGTGGATAAGTCTTATGCCATTCAGGCAGGAAGAGAGATTCGAGTTATGGTAGTTCCGGAGCAGGTATCTGATGATGATATGGTGCTTCTGGCCAGGGATATTGCAAAACAGATCGAGTTCGAACTGGAATATCCGGGACAGATCAAGGTAAATGTTATCCGTGAGTCGCGGGCAACAGATTACGCAAAATAATCAGGATCATAACAGCTAATGAAAGACCGGCCCTTGTCGAAAGACGAGGGCTTTCTTTTATACAGGTCAGAAATAACGGATGTATGAGGAGGAACAAGATGGGCGAACATATCAAACGATTGAACAGAGAACTCAAATTTAAAGGGAAGATCATTGATTTTTACCAGGATACGATTGAAGTGGACGGAGACCATACTGTCGTATGGGATTTTATAAAGCATAAAGGAGCCGCAGCGGTCGTTCCGGTAACAGAGGACGGGAAGATACTCATGGTAAGACAGTACCGTAATGCGCTGGACCGCTATACGCTGGAGATCCCTGCAGGTGCTCTGGATGCTGAGGATGAGCCGGGGCTTGTATGCGCTTCCAGAGAACTGGAAGAAGAGACGGGTTACAGGAGCGAGAACCTGGAGTGGCTGATCACTCTGCGGACGACTGTTGCATTCTGTAATGAACGGATCGAGGTATATGTGGCAAAGGACCTGATCCCCTCAAAGCAGCATCTTGATGAAGATGAATTTATCGATCTGAAAGCATACTCAATGGATGAATTAAAGAATAAGATATTTACCGGCGAGATCGAGGACGCAAAGACAGTAGCTTCCCTGATGGCATACGCTGTAAAGTATCACGAATAATCATAATACCCCGGCATATAATGAAATATCAAAGAAGTATACAAGCACTGTTCATTGCAAAACAGGAGGCAGCATGAAGATATTTCATACGAGGAAACAATTCCTTGCTTTTTTTATGCCGGGGTTTTTGCTCGGAGTCATTTATGTGAATTTTATAGCGAGAAGGTACGTGGCAGATCCGGGGATATTCAGCGATTATTTTCTGAATCAGTTCCTGGATGTACAGATTGATGTGCGGGAATATCTATGGTATCTGCTGCGGCTCCGTGCTGTTCCGTTTCTTGCGCTGACGGCTCTTTCATTTACTAAAGTGAGAAGAGCATCTGTTGTCTTATTTCTTGTCTGGGCGGGGACTTCCGGAGGGATCCTGCTCTCTTCCGCCGCTGCGGATCTTGGGATGAAAGGATGTCTGCTGTGCGTGACTGCACTTTTCCCACAGTTTTTGTTCTATATACCTGCTTTTGTCGTACTGCTCTGGTACTGTTATACAGCTCCACAGAGCCACTGGAACAGACAAAAGACAGTCTTTGTTATCCTTGCTATGTCGCTGGGGCTTATCACAGAACTATATGTAAATCCGGTCGTGGTGAAGGCGTTTCTTTCTACTCTTTAGAAGCCTGGGTGAGAAGGGCTGTAAAAGCCAGGACAGATACAGTGAGCTGACTTACAAGCAGACCCCAGAGGTACCCCTGTATGCCAAACTGCGGGATGACAAAGAAGACGCTGCCGATGCGTATAAGGAGACCGCACGTATTGATGAGAAAAGTATATCCTGTCTTACCGTAACCATTGATCGCGCTGAACAGAGAAGTGTTTGTGTACCAAAACGGACAGATCCAGGCCAATGTGATGATAAAACTTCCGGCGGTATCACTGTGAAACAGAAGTGTTCCGATGAGCCGGCCAAAGACAAGAAAAAAGAGGCAGCAGGACAGACCGAGTATGAAACAGCTTCCTACAGCTTTTTTTAGGAGACGGATAACAGCTGCACGGTTTCCTGTAGTGCTTGTCGCGCTGACTGCCGGCATGAGAACGGTCCCGACAGAATTAGTGACAGCTGAGGGAAACTGAATACAGGGCAGCGCCATGCCGGTCAGAACGCCGTACAGGCTGAGTGCTTCGGAAGTGTTCAGTCCGTAAAGCCTGAGACAGACGGGTATGGATGCCGCTTCTATGCTTTGAAGCAATGTAACGACGGTACGGTTTGAGGTAAGAGGTACAGACAGTCCGAGAAGTTCCCGGAGGTTCTTGCCCAGATCTTTTAGGGAGAATGTCTGAAGCAGACTGCCGTAACGTGAGAGAGAATGTGCGGCGAACAGGGCAGAGACAAATTCTCCTGCCGCGATGCCCGCAGCGGCAAGATGGATGGACGGTGTTCTGCCGCTGTTCCGGGTAATGACGAAGAGAAGCAGAACAGAGAGGATGCGGACTGCCTGCTCGATCAGCTGGCTGACTGCCGGCAGTCCTGTTTTCTGCAGACCGAGATAATAGCCGCAGATGCAGCTGTGTACAGCGGCGCACGGGAGCGCGTATGATATGATCATCAGCAGATCTGTACACCGCTCGTCGCCAAGAAAAGACATGGCGATAAAAGCAGCATTTTTCTGTATAAATAGTATTTCTGCGAAGGAAATAAGAAGTGTAAGGCCAAGAGCTGTTCCGAGGATGCTCCTGGCTTCTGTGTTTTTTTTGAGTGCTGTTTTTTCTGCTGTCATGTGAGAGACGGCAGTCTGGATCCCGGATGTGCTCAGCGCAAGACAGAGAGCATATACCGGGAATACCAGCTGATACAGTCCCACATTTTCTTCGCCAAACGCATGGCTTAAAAAAATACGAAAGAAGAACCCCATGATACGGCTTGCAAAGCCGGCTGCTGTAAGAACCATGGCGCCCTCGAAAAGTTTATGTTTTGAAGACATAATATTGCTTCTCCGATGATCTTTTCAACTTTTTATAACATATGTGAAATCCCGGGTTGACAGAACTGCCGGGTAATGATATTCTACAAAAGGAAATCCTAGTAAAAAGATAGGGTATAAATTACCGGGAATTAGAATCCGGAGAATGTGGAGCAGGGAAGGTGAGAACTTGAAACTTTCTACAAAAGGAAGATACGGGCTGCGTGCACTGATCGACCTGGCCCAGTACAGTGGAGAGGCTCCGGTCTCGATCACGAGTATATCTGCGCGGCAGGATATCTCGGAACGGTATCTGGAACAGCTTATGTCCATGCTGAAAAAGTCGGGGCTGGTCAGTAGTGTGAGAGGAGCCGGAGGCGGCTATATTCTGGCAAAAGACATGAGAGAGATTTCTGTGGGAGATATCCTGAGGGCCCTCGAAGGAAGTCTGGAACCGGTGGAATGCCCGGGGCTGGAGCCGGATGGAGAGTGTAAAGCGGCTGACAGCTGTGTGACAAAATATGTCTGGAAGCGGATCAATGACAGCATCAACCGGACGGTCGACGAGATCATGCTGGATCAGCTTGTGGAAGAAAGCAGGAAGAAATGCTCCGCTGACATAGATCACCGGGTTTGCAAAAACTGAAAAGAGCAGGAAATATACGATAAAAAAATACGGAGGTAATATAATGGAAAAACTGATATATCTGGATAACGCGGCAACGACGAAGACGTCTCCGGAAGTCGTCAATGCAATGCTGCCTTATTTCACAGAGCATTTTGGAAATCCGTCCAGTGTATACGGATTTGCCGCGGCGAACAAAGAAGTTATCGCAAAGCAGCGGGGGATCATTGCGGGAGTTCTCGGGGCAAAGGCAAATGAAATTTATTTTACTGCCGGCGGGACAGAGTCGGACAATTGGGCGCTGACAGCAACGGCAGAAGCATATGTGTCGAAAGGAAAGCATATCATCACCAGCAGGATCGAACATCATGCAATCCTGCACACATGTGAATATCTTGAAAAAAGAGGATATGATGTGACATATCTTGACGTGGATGAGAACGGACTGGTCGACCCGGAAGCAGTGGAAGCTGCTATTCGGCCGGATACGATCCTTATTTCCATAATGTTTGCAAATAACGAGATCGGAACGATCGAACCAATCGCTGCGATCGGGCGTATCGCCCACGAGCATGGTGTTCTGTTCCATACAGATGCGGTGCAGGCTTTTGCCCATGTGCCTATCAATGTGGACGAATGCAATATTGATATGCTCAGCGCCAGCGGACACAAGCTGAACGGCCCGAAAGGCATCGGATTCCTTTATATCAGAAAGGGCGTGAAGATCCGCTCCTTTATACACGGAGGCGCGCAGGAGAGAAAACGCCGTGCAGGCACGGAGAATGTTCCCGGAATCGCCGGCCTTGGCAAAGCAGTGGAGCTTGCGGCTGCGTCCATGAAAGAACGCATGGATTATGAGACGGATCTCAGAGATTATCTGATCAGCCGGATCGAGAATGAAATCCCATACTGCAGACTGAACGGAGACCGCGTAAAACGTCTCCCGAACAACGTGAACTTCAGTTTCCGGTTCATTGAGGGAGAGTCACTTCTGATCATGCTGGATATGAAAGGTATCTGCGCGTCCAGCGGTTCAGCGTGTACATCGGGTTCACTGGATCCGTCCCACGTGCTGCTCGCCATCGGGCTGCCCCATGAGATCGCCCACGGATCACTCCGTATGACGCTCGATGAGGAGACAACAAAAGAAGATATAGATTACGTTGTGGATAATTTAAAAGAAATCGTTGCACAGCTTAGGAGCATGTCTCCGCTGTATGAGGATTTTGTAAAAAAGCAGGAGAAAAAGTAAAATCTGACAGGAATACAGGAGGAATCATATTATGTATACAGAGAAAGTAATGGATCATTTTCAGCATCCGAGAAATGTGGGAGAGATTGAGAATGCAAGCGGTGTCGGCACTGTGGGGAATGCCAAATGCGGCGACATCATGAGGATTTATCTTGACATTGATGAAAACCAGATCATCCGCGATGTGAAGTTTAAAACATTCGGATGTGGTGCTGCGGTTGCAACCAGCAGTATGGCTACGGAGCTTGTGAAAGGAAAAAATATCCAGGAGGCAATGCAGGTGACAAACAAAGCAGTCATGGAAGCCCTGGACGGACTCCCGCCGGTAAAAGTACACTGTTCCCTGCTTGCCGAAGAAGCGATCCATGCAGCGCTGTGGGACTATGCAGAAAAGAATGGGATCAAGATCGAGGGGCTGGAAAAGCCGAAGTCTGACATCCATGAAGGTGAGGAAGAGGAAGAAGAGGAATATTGATGAGCAGAGTAGTTGTCGGGATGTCGGGAGGCGTAGACTCTTCTGTGGCAGCCTGGCTTTTGAAAGAACAGGGCTATGACGTGATTGGGGTCACCATGCAGATATGGCAGGAAGAAGACGCATGTTCCATAGAGGAAAATGGCGGATGCTGCGGCCTGAGCGCTGTGGAGGATGCAAGAAGGGTTGCTGCCGCTCTCGGGATTCCTTACTATGTCATGAATTTCAGAAAAGAATTTAAAGAGAATGTGATCGACTATTTTACGGAAGAGTATCTGAACGGACGCACTCCGAATCCGTGTATCGCCTGCAACAGGTATGTAAAGTGGGAAGCTCTGCTGGATCGCAGCATGGCTATCGGGGCAGAGTATATCGCGACAGGACATTACGCAAGGATAGACAGGCTCCCGAACGGACGCTATGCACTCCGCCGCTCGGCAACACTTGCAAAAGACCAGACATATGCCCTTTATAACCTCACACAGGAACAGCTGGCCCGGACATTGATGCCGGTAGGAGCTTACTCAAAAGATGAAATCCGTTCCATTGCCGAGAAGATCGGCCTTATCGTGGCAGACAAGCCGGACAGCCAGGATATCTGTTTTGTGCCGGACGGGGATTATGCTTCTTTTATAGAGGATACAGTAAGAGAGAAGACCGGGGAGGAACTCCCTGCAGGAAATTTTGTCACGCAGGACGGACAGATACTCGGACGGCATAAAGGCATTGTCCATTATACGGTAGGACAGCGCAAAGGGCTTGGACTGGCGCTTGGACATCCCGCGTTTGTCCTTGAAATACGGCCGGAGACCAATGAAGTCGTCATTGGCACTTATGAGGACTCGCTGACCCATACCGTACACGCAAACCATGTGAATTTTATGTCGGTGGAAGATCTGGCAGAACCGAAACGCGTATTTGCAAAGATACGCTATAATCATAAAGGCGCATGGTGTACGGTTGAAAAAACGGGGGAAGACGAGATCGTCTGTCATTTTGAGGAGCCTCAGAGGGCGGTCACTCCGGGACAGGCGGTTGTGCTTTACGACGGAGAGCATGTACTCGGGGGAGGCACTATACTATGAGGCTTGGTCGTTCAATGATACGGTGTGATTACCATATGCATACGGATTTTTCTACAGACAGTGAGGCGTCTGTCAAAAGTATGCTGGATGCTTCCGTGGAGCGGGGGCTTCGGACAGTCTGCATTACAGATCATCTGGATCTGGATTATCCGGAAGACGAAGAACTGGGGCCGGAACCGTTTCAGCTTGATCTGAAAGAATATTTTAAAATGCTGACAAAGGTCAGGGAAGAGTACAGAGGGAAACTGAATGTGCGAATAGGAGTAGAACTTGGCCTGCAGCCTCACCTTGGAAACGCGTATGAGAAGCTGGCAGGGGAATATCCTTTTGATTTTGTGATCGGTTCTCTTCATCTTGTGCAGGGGATGGATCCATATTACGGAAAAGTTTTTGAAGGAAAGACAGATGGTGAAGTGTACCGGCAGGCATTTCGGGAGACACTGCACTGCCTGGAGAAAGTTTCCTCTTTTGACGTGCTGGGGCATCTGGATTACGTGGTGCGATATGGAAGAAATAAGGCACAAGAGTATTCTTACAGAGCATTTTCTGATGAGATTGATGAGATCCTGAAAAAACTGATCAGCGAAGGCAAAGGACTTGAAATGAATATGGGAGGGATCAAGTACGGCCTTGGATTTGCCAATCCCCATCCGGATGTCCTGAAACGCTACCGCGAGCTCGGCGGTGAGATCGTTACGGTGGGAGCGGACGCCCACAGGCCCGAGCACGTGGCATACGACTTCGAGGAGGCCGGGGAGATCCTCAAGTCCTGCGGATTTCATTATTATACAGAATTTAAAGGGCGCAGGCCGGTGTTTAAGAAGATCCCGTAAGGAGCGCCGGTCCTATGGCTGAACTGTTTGAATAAAAATGCATTTGGGTCTTGAATTTTTGTTCCCGGTTTAGTACAATTATCCTAGTTGATGAATCCTTAACAATCATGATTTTGTAAGGATTCATTGCCATGACTGGGTTACAGTCAAATATTTTTTAAACTTTTAGGAGGAATTAATCATGG
>DWWO01000069.1 GCA_019119675.1 Candidatus Mediterraneibacter faecipullorum
TGCTCCACATCGTTTACATTGAGCACTACCAGCTTTTTCACTGCCTCCGGCATCGGAGTGTCCATTTTCCAGCGGTCGCCTACTGCCTCTTCATATGTCTTGCCTGCTGAACGCGGGCTGGCAGCAACTGTCACTACCTCAAACCACGGATGATCCTCCAGCAGAGAGATAAATCTCTGTCCCACCATTCCTGTTGCACCCAAAATTCCTACTCGTAATTTCTGATCCATTTTCTTCTCTACATCCTTTCTGTTATATACTGTACTTATTCAGCTATATTCCACACTTATTCAGCGGCCAGATATTCTTCCTCCGCCTTGATTACTTTCTCCATCGCAGCTTTTCCCGGCGCTCCAATAGTATTTCGCATCTCCACGCAAGTCTTCATACTGATAGCGTCATAAATATCATCTTCAAATACCGGTGAAATTGCCTTAAACTCTTCCATGCTCATATTGTCCAGCGCGATCCCTTTATCGATACAATAGAGGACAAGACGTCCCACGATTCCATGTGCGTCGCGGAAAGGAACCCCGTGATTTACCAGATAATCTGCGGCGTCTGTCGCATTGGTGAATCCGTGCTTTGCGCTCTCCTCCATGCGGGCTGAGTTAAACTTCATAGTCTTTAACATTCCCGTAAAGAGCGCCAGGCATCCCTTCGTCGTATCAATGGCATCAAAGACCAGTTCTTTATCCTCCTGCATATCCTTATTGTATGCCAGCGGAAGGCCTTTCATCGTAGTCAGCATGGACATCAGCGCACCGTACACTCTTCCGGTCTTGCCCCGTACCAGCTCGGCGATATCCGGATTCTTCTTCTGGGGCATGATACTGCTGCCTGTACTGTAAGCGTCGTCAATCTCCACGAATTTGTATTCATTGGTGTTCCAGATGATGACCTCCTCGGAAAATCTGCTCAGATGCATCATCACCGTGGACATTGCCGACAGGAGTTCGATCAGATAATCTCGGTCTGACACGGAATCCATACTGTTGAGTGTCGGTCCGTCAAATTCCAGGAGCTCTGCTGTATATTCGCGGTCAAGCGGATATGTGGTTCCTGCCAGCGCACCGGAACCCAGCGGGCAGAGATTCATCCTTTTATAAATATCTTTCATACGGGAGCGGTCTCGTTTAAACATCTCGAAATATGCTCCCATATGGTGGGACAGCGTGATCGGCTGTGCTTTCTGCAGATGTGTAAACCCCGGCATATAGACTTCCAGATTCTCTTTCATCAGCTTTAAGAGCACTTCCAGCATCTCTTTTAAAAGGCTGTCCAGTTCCAGGATCTCGTCCCTTGTGTAGAGCTTCATATCCAGAGCCACCTGATCGTTTCTGCTTCGTCCGGTGTGGAGTTTCTTGCCTGCATCACCAATCCGGTCGATCAGGTTTGCCTCAACAAAGCTGTGGATATCCTCGTATTCCTCTGTGATCTTAAGAGTACCATTCTCTACATCTGTACGGATACTCTCCAGACCTTTTATGATCTGCTCTTTCTCTTCGTCTGTCAGGATTCCCTGCCTAGCCAGCATCGTCACATGTGCGATACTGCCCCGGATATCCTGCTCGTAAAACCTCTGATCGAAAGAGATCGATGCATTAAAATCATATACCAGCTTGTCCGTCTCTTTTGTAAAGCGGCCGCCCCATAACTGTGCCATTTCTCTTTCCTCTTTTCTGTTTCCTGTTTTTGATTGAAATCACCGGAAATGCCAAAAGGCATATTCCGGGATTGCATGCGGTCGCCAAGGTCCCGGGCAAGCCCGGACTTTGGCTCGTCGCCTTTGCAAATAAAATACAGTCCAGATCATTCAGTCTGTCCTGTATTTTCGACTTAGTTTACCACAGTAAAGTACGAATGTCTACTTAAAACTACATTTTTCTTTAAACAGTTCATCTTTGCGAATAGCACGGAATGAGCTGTTACAATACATCTGCACGCCTCATGGAAAATTCACATCCACAGTAATCCTGCCTGTACAGTCCGTATTCTTTTGACAGTTCGATAGAACGCTTGTAACCGTTTTTCTTCTTAAAATCTGACACAAGATATTTCACGCCGTACTCCTCACCAACCCGAACGCCGATCTCATTGAGCTTCTGCGCATTTTTCATGGGACTGATACTGAGCGTTGTCGTAAAATAATCAAATTCTCCAGCCACAGCCTGCCTCGCTGTCTCAGCAAGCCGCAGTTCGTAACATTTCATGCAGCGGGCGCCTCCTTCTTTTAGGTCTTCCATGCCCGCCGCCATCTCGTAGAACTTTTCTTTATCATATTTCCCTGCGAGAAATGAAACAGGATACCGGAACTTCATATCCCGGATCAGTTTCTGCTGCTCCAGAATGCGCTTCGTGTACTCACTCTCAGGATAGATATTCGGATTATAGTAAAATATCGTTATCATAAAATACTCCGACAGATATTCGAGCACATAGCTGCTGCATGGTGCACAGCAGCTGTGGATCAGAAGAGATGGGACCCTCTGTTCCTCCCCGAGCTGTTTGAGCAGCTTTTCAAGTTCTTTCTGGTAATTTACTTTCTGTACGTTCATCTGCGAATCTCCTGTAAAATTTACTTTATAACAACCGTGCAGACAGTGTCCCGTGTTTTGCCCCGCACAACATACCGGAACTGTGACGGGAAAATCTCTGATATCTGATCCCAGAATTCTTTTCCCGATGCAGTTCCGGTATGATCACACTACATAAGGCACGAAATATATTCAAACGCTGAATGCTTATGCATTATACATCATCGCCAGGATTTCGACAATACGGTCTATCCCGAGCATACTCACGTTAAAGAGCATCTGATGGGAATGAATGCTGCCCCAATCCTGTCCGGTATGTACTTCATAATAATATCTGCGTTCTTTGTCGGTCTTGCGGATACGGTCAGCCGCCTTTCTCTCGTTCAGGCCGTACAGCTCCATGATCCGTTTCTTCCGGTCTGCCTTGTCTGCACAGATAAATACGTTGATACAGTCGTCACGGTCTTTTAAAACATAATCTGCGCACCGCCCCACGATCACACATGGACCCTTTTCCGCAAGCCTTTTGATGATCTCCGCCTGTTTCCGGTAGACCTCCGTATCGAAGGACGGAAGGTATGACGCTGCATTGATAAATTCCGTATACATACCAGGCGTCACAGTATAGCCGGTTACAAATGTATTCAGGCTCGATTCATCTACGCGCTCGGCGTCCTCTGTTTTCACGCCCAGTTCTTCCGCCGCCATACTCACAAGCCTGTTGTCATAGAGCGGGATTCCCAGTCTGTCTGCGAGTTTCTGTCCGATCTCATGTCCGCCGCTTCCGAATTCGCGTCCGATCGTAATAATTTTATGTCCGGTCATATAGATTCCTCCTTTCCGGTTTTTCACGTCATCTGTTACCCATATTATACCCCTCTTCGTGCAGACAGACAACGGGATTTCACACTTTTCCCCGCACACAGGATTGCTTTTTTTCATACACTAACTATAGATATACAATATGGATGGAAGTGACCTTATGACTCCAATACTGGAATTAAAAAATATCGATTATTCCTATCATACATTGGACGGGGAGACAAAGGCCCTGTCCAATATTTCATTTTCTCTTACAAAGGGCGAGTTCACGGCCGTCGTCGGCCCGTCGGGCTGCGGAAAATCCACACTGCTCTCCCTGATCGACGGCCTGATGAAGGCGGAGAGCGGAGAACTGCTGATGAACGGAGCGCCGCTTACAGAAAACTCCTCAAAGATCGGGTATATGCTGCAGCACGATCATCTCTTTGAGTGGCGCACCGTGTACCGCAATATCCTGCTCGGCGCAGAGATCAGAGGAACACTCACTCCTGAGATAAAAAAGCGTGCCGAAGAGATGCTCGAACAGTACGGATTAAAACAGTTCGCCCGGTCAAAGCCCTCCGAATTATCCGGCGGAATGCGCCAGAGAGCGGCGCTGATACGGACCCTCCTTCTGGAACCGGAACTCCTGCTGCTTGATGAGCCATTCTCTGCCCTTGACTACCAGACGCGGCTGACTGTCAGTGATGACATCGGTCAGATCATCCGGAAATCCGGGAAGACCGCCCTCCTTGTCACTCACGATCTCTCGGAGGCGGTCAGTCTCTCTGACCGGGTGATCATCCTCACGAAACGCCCAGCGACTGTGGCACGTATCGTTCCGATATCATTTAATCTGGAACATGACACGCCGCTGATCCGCAGAAATGCGCCTGAATTCAAAACGTATTTTAATGAAATATGGGAGGAGCTGAACCATGATGGACAAATCACTGAAAAAGCGCTCTGACGGACAGGAACTGTTTTTATACAGACTGCGCCGCCACCGTATGATTGTATGTGCCGCCCGCATCCTTATTCTGATCCTGTTCCTGCTTCTGTGGGAGTTGTGCGCTGATCACGGCATTATCGACTCTTTTATCTTCAGCAGCCCCTCACGGATCGCACTGTGCTTCTGGGAAATGGTACTGGACCGCTCGATCTTCCTGCACATCGGCATCACACTGTATGAGACAATCGTGAGTTTCCTGCTCGTAACCTTTTCCGGTATCCTGATCGCCGTCCTGCTCTGGTGTAGCCGGGGACTCTCCGAGATACTCGAGCCCTATCTGGTCGTGCTGAACAGCCTTCCCAAATCCGCACTGGCGCCGCTTCTCATTGTATGGCTTGGAGCCACCCCGACGACGATCATCGTGGCCGGCATGTCCGTCGCCGTGTTCGGGAGCATCATGAACCTGTACACCAGTTTTACCACAGTGGACAAAGAAAAGATAAAACTGATCTACACCCTTCACGGGAATCGCAGGCATGCACTGTTTAAGGTCGTACTGCCAAGCTCGGTCCCGGCGATCATCAGCAACATGAAAGTCAATATCGGGCTCTGCCTCGTGGGAGTGGTGATCGGGGAATTCCTGGCTGCAAGGAACGGACTGGGGTATCTCATTATCTATTCGAGCCAGGTGTTCAAGATGAACTGGCTGCTCATGTCGATCGTGCTGCTGTGCATCATGGCGATGGGCCTTTATGCAGTGATCGGGGTGGTGGAGAAAATATATCAGAAAAAATTCTAATATACCAAATTTGTCTCACGCCCTGGCAAGGGTAAAACGATACTCGCCTTAAGCATGGCCTGTAATGCTGTGCTTAAGACGATAAATAACTTTATTTCTGTAAAATAAAAGGAACACCTCCCAGGATGTTCCCAAATTATTTTATATATTATAAATTTTCTTCAATTTCTCTGCGCCATTTTCCAACGAAGCTTCATGTAACGGGAAATATTTATTATATAATTCCTCCGGCTTAATCTTATCTACAATATTCTCTGACTTCAAATCATATTTCCACTGCATATAAGTATATACATCTGCCATCCACTCTAAAATAAACTCATCATACTTCTCATTTATTCCGGCTTCAGGTTGTATTCTGATCCCGATGCTTCCTAAGATCTGCTTTGGCGTCTTGTTCAAATACAGGGGATTCCCACGATCCATAGCCTTACGGTAGTCGCTTTTCATATAATCTTTTATCACATGAAACGGCTCGTCCGTATTCCGGGCAATCAACTTGAAAAGATATCTGTTTTTTTGGATCATGCTGTCATAATAGCACATATCATAAGCCGTTTTATTCATAATAATCATTCTCCTTATGATAGATCAGTTTTCTCTGAATTGCATATCGCGCCGTAATTCCCGGAACAGTATATCCCTCCATCAGAATTGCCTGCATACGCCCCTGCATAAATTTATTCACTTCCCGCCTTGCTTTCAGATCATCATCTGCATATTTTTCTTCTGATGCAGTCTCATATGATCCAAACCATTTAATCTGACTGAAAGCTTTCTCAGATTTCAAAAATATCTGATTTCCTAACGATCCTTTATAAAACAGCCTCTCTACTTCTGCAATGTTAATCTGATTCAACAGAAACGCTTCTATCACCTGTGTATAACTGTCATCTGCACGATACCCTTTAATAATATCATATAGCGACGTGTCCACTTTATACATTTCAACAAGCCTTTTCCCAAGTATTTCTGTCATTTCCTGACTTGTTCCCCGATTAGAGACTACCTCAGCAATCCACGTAAGTACTCCGAAATCTGCCAGATCAAGTACATTTAAACCATTCAGATCCAATTCATATTTATTTACGATAGAATGAGACGGATCACCATTTAAAGCAGCCCAGCTTTTCGCACGATCTTCATATTCAGTTGTGTAAAATCCATTTCCATAATCGTTATCATCCTTGCCTCCAAGATAGACCGGAGTTTGAATAATATGATCAGAACCATGATATACCTGAATTTTTTTAATATTATGCATTGTTACTGCCTCCCAGAGTTTCTCTTTGTTGTCATAGTTAAAACATAAATCCCGTAAAACCGTTGGATTTATACTATTTTTTATAACAAGATTTTCTTCTGGTATGTATATTTTTTCATTAATTTATCTGTCTTTTCTGCGTTTTATCGACACCTCTTCTTCATACCCTGACAAATGTCTATCTGTACTCCAAATCATAATATGTCCCACAGCCGGTGTTTCTTCTTTATATTTTTCATAGAAATGTATGATACTCATATCTCCTAATCCCATTTCATATCGAAGTGCATAATCTGGGAATTTTTCTGCTAACGCAAGCAAATCATCTTTTTCCAGTTTAACGCCATATAATTTCCAAGGGGCTTCATTATTTGCTGTTTTTTCTAGAAATTCTTTGAATTTTACCGCCCGTGCCCTCCGTTTTGTTCCATCAGAGATATGTGCAATATGATTTCCACTTTCTATAATAGTAGAAAACGGTAAAATCAAAATCTCTCCATTTTTTACAGCCGCTTTGAACTCTGCTCTTATTTTTCCTGCATCAGCACACATATATGGAATTTCCAGAAGATTCATAATAATTGAAGTATCTATAAACCTTACTCTCATATTACTACACCCCCAACCATGAAGTGTCTGGTGTTTGTCTGGGTTCTTTAATCATTTTAATCAATGAATTATCTATCATTGCATCTCCAATTCCCCCCGTTGCAAAAAGTTCAGGGGACTGTTCAATATCCATCAGAGAAACAAACTTACTTGTTCCCTTTTCGCCCTCTCTGTAAACAACGGATACTCCCAATAATTTATTTTTATCATATCCGTTTAATAATGTTGGATTATGGGTAGTAAGAATGATATCTATATTCCTTTCTTTTCCAATTCTTTCCAATGTATTTATCAGCGCATATACTCTTCCTGGGTGAATTCCGTTATCAATTTCTTCTACAACCAATATTCCGCCTCTTGCCATAGATAAAATAGCTGCCAGAATTGCTATACACTTAAGGGTTCCATCTGATAGTTTTTTTGCATCTACAATTTCAGATATGCTCATATACTTTTCTTTTAGTCCGAAAATAACATCATCCAACTGCGTTTTAATAAATTCAATTGACTGGACTTCATTTTCAGGCAGATTCCGTACCATATTCAACAGTTCATTTCTTTTTTCTTCATTCTGGCACAAATGGTACAAGACAGGAGAAATATTTTCACAGTTCGATTTTAAATCTGTATCCGTAATTCTCACATAATCACGCATTATCGAAGGTATAGGATTAAGTACAAATATCCCTTTCAGATTATCAAGCACCAGATTAATATAACTAAGGCATTCCTGATCATGCGTTGTCTCCTGTGGAAGTTTACTTTTTAACTGTGCCAGCACTGAAGATACTCTCATACACATGATATCTGGGTTTTTCCCTACCTTTTTATTGTTATACTCTGCCTTTATATCACTGCTGTCCTTATTAGTTTTTTTTGTCTTAAATATCTTCTCCCCTTCCGGAAGACTCAAATTGCCATTCAAAACTTTGTAAAGTGCTTCTTCTTCAACCCAGACTCTTTTATTTGTACTGATTCGTATATAATAATACAAATCATAGTTTTCATCCAAGTCTACAAGACATCCCAACTTAAATGATGATGTCCGAAAACGACAGCACGAACTACTCCCCCCTCGTATATGGCTGTCGCTATTTCGTGTGCCATCAAGGATAATACTTAAATCGAGACCTGTTGCAGCCTCAGACAATATCTGTATTCCTTCGATAGCATTGCTTTTTCCTGATGAATTTGTGCCAATCAAACTTGTGACAGATTCTAAATTTAATTCTGCCTTTTCAAAACTTTTATAATTCTCAAAGATAAAACTTTTAATCATAGTATTTTTCCGCCTTATACCATTATTTACTCTAACTACTATAATGAATTATAATATATTTATATTATAATCTCCATATTTTTCTCAGTACAATCTCTGAATCTCTAAAATTAAACATATTTGCAGAATCCACCATAAAAAAGACGATAGTCATTTTGTCTTTTTGTCCCTTCACCTCTTCAAAATGAACTGGCTGCTCATGTCGATCATGTTGCTGTGTATCATGGCGATGGCACTGTATGCGGTAATCGGGGTGGTGGAGAAATTGTATGAAAAGAGATTTTGACATTTCCCTTTCAGGACGCCAGAATGCCGGCTTCTCACTCACGGAAAGCCGGCATTCTGACTGCACGTTTATCTGAATATTCACTTATCCACTCTTCTGATCATTCTTCGATCTCCCCCAACATCCTCAGAGGCTCTTTCTTAAGCGTCTTCCCCATATATCCGGCAGACACCGCAGCCGAGGCTGCCAGAAGGACAGCACCTGTCGCACAGGGGAGTCCAACGCCCGGCGGTTCCGGTTCTTCTGCCGGTTCTGCGTCCGCAACTGCATTGTCGCTGTATGTCCGGTCGAACTCCAGCGTATCCCCGACACTCTCCGCCGCTTTCTCTGACGCCAGCCAGCCGGCACCACTCCCTGAGATGCATCCTGCTGCACTTAAGATTAACATTCCCGTCAGGATCGAGAGGGCACACTGACGTTTGGTCCGCCCCATGAGACGCTCTGCCGCGATGCGTTCCCGCTGTCCGGTAATGAACAGGTTGGAGAAGAAGCACAGGATCATGACTGCCATCACACATCCGCTTACCAGAAATACGACCGACATCAGCTCCCTGTTCTCAAGATTTTCCTTAAGCTGTGTATATCCCATGTCATAGAATCGTATTTCCAGATCATCGATACCGAGTGATTTCCACTTCTCCTGAAATTCTTCGATTGTCCCGTTTGGAATCTGAAATGACGTTGTCGCTCCCGTCATGGGGGCTACGCCCACGATATTGTCCTTCCAGCAGTTCTCAGGCACGGCATTCCACGGGATCACGACCTCATTTTCTCCCGCGCTGTAACTTCCCGAGCCTTTATCCTCCGCCGTATAGATGCCAACGATCTCGTATTCCTGTTCATTGAACACCTCGTAAAGCTCTCCCTGAGCATTCAGTATATTAAAGAGGACAGGCCCCTGTGAGCCAAGGATAGACGCGTCACCGACCGAGGACGAATAATCCGCATAATAGAGAGGCAGATTCAGTTTGTCTCCGACTCCCACACCAAGACGCATCGCAAGAAATTCCGGAACCAGACATACTTTTGCACCCTGCCTGTACTCTTCCTCTGTGATATCCCGCCCTTCTGTGATCTGGGCCTCCCCGTTGTAAAAATGCATGAGCAGATCAGTCCCGTCCGTAGGCTGAACAGGAATCGTCCTCATTTTCAGCTCTTGGAATGAGGCAAGTTTCAGCCACCGCTTTCCCCGTTCTGTCTCATAGAATCCGTCTGTCACCTCGTCATAATAACGTTCTTCTTCGTTGACCGGATCATAAACCTGCTCATTTTCCAAAGTATACTGGGTAGACGTTATTCCCGGAGCAAGCCAGTATTCAAGGATCTCCTCCCCCTCTTTCACTGCCGGTCCATGGGCAAATGTGCGCATCTGGATCTGCATCACGTAACTCTTCCCCGCCTCCAGTACATCCGGCTCAGGATTCTGATGGTCACAGAGATAAAAGAGTTCTCCCTCCTCCATCGTTCCATCTATTGTCCGTACAACGCGCATGAGCAGCGAAGGATACATCGCTCCTGTCTCAACCGGAGTCGCCTCTACCGTCCCCATATCGGGACTGCCGATCCCGTCATAAAGATTCTCTATATATGCTCCGAAAAACGGACGCTGCCGGGGCTCCAGGATATAATCCGCGCCCTCGAAATCAAGTACATCTTCATCGAGCCATTCTCCGTAGTATCCGCCGCTGTAATATTCATAAGCCTCCGCTTCGGGGTCCCAGTGTGATGTCGTAGTGGTTCCTTCATATTTTTGCTCTACTGTACCGATCGTCGTATATTTTTCATCAAAATTCTGAAGATCATCGCTGCCCATATACCAGAAAGAACCGCCCAGAGCAAGGAAGAAAGCACACCCCCCGATAAGGAGGAAGAAGAGGAGGCTCTTTAGCGGGCTTCTGGCTATTTGTTTTATGCTGTAATAAAATGTCATCCTCCAACACCTCACTGTCCTGCCAGGCCTGTTATACTGACATCTCGTTCCGATAACACCTGCATCCTGCCGTCTTTCATAACGAGACGTACGTCCGCCCGCTCCGCGATCTGCCTGTTATGTGTCACCATTATAACGGTAAAATCCCGGTCATGTGCAAGGGAAATGAGAAGTTCCACTATCTTTTCCTCATTCTCCGTATCAAGGTTTCCCGTAGGTTCATCCGCCAGAAGTATCCTGCCGCCGGATGCCATTGCCCGGGCGACAGCCGTTCTCTGCTGTTCCCCGCCACTCATCATGCGCGGATATTTTCCGAACTTCTTCTCATCGATCCCGACTTCTTTTAAATACTCCTCCGCCCGCTCTCTTGCCTCTTTGCGCGCCACGCCCTGTATCTCCAGCGGGTACATGACATTTTCCAAAGCAGTGAGCAGGGGGAAGAGATGAAAAGCCTGATAGATCACAGCCACCTTTTCTCTGCGGTATGCATCCCGGTCAATCCGGCTTAAATCCTCTCCGTCCACGGTGATCGTGCCATTCTTCGGAATGTCAAGCCCCGCAAGGAGCGACAGGAAAGTGCTCTTGCCACTCCCGGACTCCCCGGTGATCACATACATTTTCCCGGTCTCAAAGGTACAGGTTACTTCCTTTACCGCCTCCACTGTCTGATATTTATTCTGATAAGAATAACTCACTGATTCTACTTTGATCCGTTCCATATCTTCCTCTCAATCTCTGTGTGACAACACAGCCGCAATACTGAATCTTCCAAATCTCCACATGGCGGCTGCAGCCCCAAGCATATAAACCGCCAGATACAATCCCCATACAAGAAATGCATCACCCACGTCCACCGCGTCTGCTGCCATTCCCGCCACAGCTCCTGCCAGGGCTCCTGCTGCCGCAGGCAGGATATGTTCCGCATAGAGCAGCAGACTGCAGAACCGGCTTCCCGTGCCGAGTGCCCGCATGACTGCGTACTCTTCTCTCCTGTTCTGGAACAGCAGACTGGGAATGATATATCCTGCTGCCGCCACGATCAGGAAGATGAAAGGCAGAAAGCTCTCAAGCAGCGTCAGGCTCCTGTCCGCACTCTCCATTGAGCGTATGAACACGGAATCCGTCAGCTTCACGCCAATCCCCACATATGAGTTCGGCGAACCGTAGATGATCTCTTTGAGCCCGGCATCGGACAGCGCTTTCTTCGCTTCGTTGAGCATCATCGGATCGGTCACTTCAAAGGAAAGTGCTGACGCAAAATATACTTTGTCATTTTTCTCATATATGCCTTTGACCACATCAAGCGGGAGCAGGACTTCCGGATTGCCGCCGTCTCTTCCCACTGCTTCCTTATAAATTCCCGCAACGCGGAATGTCTCAGGCATCAGTTCTTCTCTCGTCAGAGTTACGCCTGCAAGCCCCTGAGAATATCTCGCCAGATCAAACCTGACTGCATCTCCGATCGACAGCCCTGATTCCTCGGCAAATGTATCGCTCACAAGGCAGGCATCGCTGCTCTCCTGAAAAGATTCCCAGTCCATTTCATCTTCCCATGTGATATCTTCGTTCTGCATCCCCTCCAGACACTCAGTCCGGTTGACTCCTGTAAGGGAAATTTTCTCCGTCTCTCCTGCATCTTCCCCGTCCGACTCTCCGCTGTCCACATCTCTACTGTCCAGATCATCCATAGCGATATTCCCGGTAAGTTCCGCACTCTCGGCGATACTGCCGATCAGCGGAGACTCATACAGAGCATCCAGTACCTGATGAGAAATAAACAGCCCGTGATTCATCTCACCACATCCATTCCATATTTCTCCGGATATGGTAAACTCCTCCGGCATCTCCGCAAGCTGACGGCGGGTGCCCGCTATATTCCCGATATAAAATGCCAGAATCATCACGGTCAGCATGCTGAGTATCAGATTTAAAATACTCTTCCGCCCGTATCTTCGGATATTCGTCGCCACAATATGGATGCCCCTGAGCGCTCTTCTACGCTTTGCCGGCATCCGTCCGTTCCTTTGATCCGGTTCCTTTTTCTCACACACGATCTTCACTGACGGCTTCTCATCATCCTTTCTCTTCTCCAATACCCGGACCGCAGTATATGTCTCTGTGCCCATCATAAATTCAGGGTACTTTCCCTTTTTCAGCATATGGAATTTCTGCCCGTCATCTGCCGCATATTTTCTCAGCACTTTCTCAAACGCAGCCGCAGTATTGACCGGGTTCTCCGTATAAAAGGAAAATTTCCGTTCCTGCTCCTCATGCACCACCTGTTTATAATCGTCCACAAACCGGGCGAAGAGCCCGCCGTTTCTCTCCATCATCTCCATGCGGCTGAGATATCCGTCCACATCCGGCCGGTCGTCTTTCTCCCGTCCTATGCTCGTACAAACCTCGATCGCCGCATTCAGCTGCCTCTGCTGAGCCTGCAGGATTTCTTTCTGATGCCTGACCGCCTCTCTTAGAGACACTTTTTCGTTTACAATATCCCAAATATCTTTCAGCGGCATATCGAGCATGCGAAGCATTCTGATCAGTTTCAGCCTCCGGACATCCTCTTCTGAATAATCCCGGTAAGCATTGCTGTCGTCCCTGGCAGGTTCCAACAGCCCCATCCGCTCATAATACCGGATATTCTGCCGGGACATCCCAGTCAGTTCCTCTACCTGTTTCGTATTCAAGCCCGCACCTCCCGTCTGGTCTTTATTCCGGAGAATATGTTGCTCCGGTTTGTTTATACACAAATGTTAAAGTATATAACTGGTATACAGTCAAGGATTTTCATGAAATTTCTGAAAGTGCTCAATGCATCGCTCACGGGCTGCGCCCTATGTCATAAAAAAAGAGTATCCACATTCATGCAAGCATGATGTGAACACTCTTTTTCATGACGCATGGCTTGAGCCTAGCCTGCAAATTTGCTCCAGTAGCCCTGTATGAACAGGAAGATGACAATCAGGGGGACGATGAATGTCACATAAAGTCTCACCCATTTGGGGAATTTCGGACCTTCTCCTGTATTTGCCTCAGCAAGGAAGTTTTTCCAGCCCCATCCGTAACGTGTGGTGCAGAAAAGTACATATACAAGGCTGCCCAGAGGCAGGAGATTGTTGCTAACAATGAAGTCTTCCAGATCAAGGATTGCCGTTCCTTCCCCGAACGGCTGGAATCCGCTCAGAACATTATAGCCAAGCACACATGGCATGGACAGGATCAGGATCGCAACGAGGTTAATGGCTACAGCTTTTCCTCTGGAGCATCCGGTCAGATCCATTGCGAAAGCGATGATGTTCTCAAACACAGCGATGATCGTTGACGCCGATGCAAAGAACATACAAAGGAAGAAGATTGCTCCCCAGAGCCTTCCGCCTGCCATTGAATTAAAGATATTCGGCAGGGTGATAAAGATCAGGTTCGGTCCGCTGTCCGGATTTACGCCGAATGCAAAACTTGCCGGGAAGATGATCAGACCTGATATCAGGGCAACACTCGTATCCAGTATTGTAATAGCCACTGCTTCCCCTGCAAGTCTCCTCTTCTTATCGATATAGCTTCCGAAGATTGCCATAGCGCCAATACCGAGGCTTAAGGTAAAGAATGACTGGTTCATAGCCGCGGAAACGACTTCCAGTATTCCCGCTTCTTTCATTTTGTTAAAATCAGGCAGGAGATAGAACTCAAGTCCTGCGGCTGCGCCGGGCAGCATAATGGAGCGGATCGCCAGAACGATCAGAAGAACGAGGAGCATCACCATCATGATCTTGGTGATTCCTTCAACGCCTTTCTGAAGTCCCAGATTTACAATACCAAAACACAGGACAACAACGATCGCCATGCACACTGTCATAAGTACCGGCTGTCCCATCAGCTCACCAAATTCTCCTTCGATCTGCGCCGCATCCAATCCCTCAAAGCTTCCTGACGCCATCTTGAACAGATAGATCAAAAGCCAGCCGCCGATCGTCGTGTAGAACATCATGAGCAGATAGTTTCCTGCAATCCCAAACCATTTGTACCAGTGCCACTTTGTTCCCAGAGGCTCAAGTCTGTCAAATGCCTTTGCAATACTGCATCCCGCCCCGCGTCCCACGGAAAATTCCATGATCATGATCGGGAGTCCCAGAAGGACAAGACACAGAAGGTAGATGAGCACGAACGCAGCTCCGCCGTATTGTCCTGTAATATAGGGGAAACGCCATACGTTCCCTAACCCGATCGCGCATCCTGCTGATATCAGGATGAACCCGATACGGGAACCAAATTTTTCTCTCTTCATTGTCACTTTCCTCTCTTTTCCTTTTTTACTTCACTTCGATCAGTTCATACTCCCTGCTGCCAAGCCCGATCTCCTGCGCATGTGCGAGGCATGTTTCCCACTCACTTTCCGGAGTTGTGTTCGTAAAGTGGTCATGATGATCGCAGAATCCCTTTTCATGGATGTGTTCATCCAGGATACTGCCCCGCATCGGCTGCTGCGCGTTGCACGCGTCCGCACAAGCCTGATCCAGAGCTACCGGATCGAAACTTGCAAACATCCCTACATCCGGCAGGATCGGCACGTCATTCTCCGGATGGCAGTCACAATAAGGCGACACATCGATGACAAGGCTGATATGAAATGCCGGACGCCCGGACACGACAGCCTTTGTATACTCTGCCATCTTAATATTCAGCTCTTTTACCGCGGATGAATTTTCATTGTAGATTGCATCGAAGTTGCATGCTCCGAGACACCGTCCGCATCCCACGCATTTTTCGTGGTCAATAACCGCTTTCTTCTCCGGAAACGTGATTGCCCCATGAGCACAGTTTTTCGAACAGACACGGCATCCTGTGCAGACTGCGTGATCCACAGAAGGCTTCCCGCTGTTATGCTGCTCCATCTTACCTGCGCGGCTTCCGCATCCCATACCGATATTTTTGAAACATCCGCCGAATCCTGTCATTTCATGTCCCTTGAAATGACTCAGACTGATGAACACATCTGCATCCATAACAGCCTTTCCGATCTTCGCCTCTTTGACCAGAGTTCCTCCCTCAACCGGAACGCTGACATCATCGGTTCCTTTCAGGCCATCCCCGATAATAATATGGCATCCTGTAGACAGGAGGTTGAAACCATTCTCATACGCGGCGCTCAGATGCTCCAGCGCATCTTTTCTCCGGCCTACATACAGAGTATTGCAGTCTGTCAGAAACGGCCGTCCGCCCAGTTCTTTCACCACATCTGCGACCGCTTTCGCATAATTCGGACGAAGAAAAGAAAGATTCCCCGGTTCTCCAAAGTGGATCTTGATCGCCGTCATTTTCTTTTCAAAATCAATCTCGCCGATTCCTGCCTTGCGGATCAGCTTCTTTAACTTGTCCGGAAGATTTGTACCGGGCAAGGCACGCATATCTGTAAAATATACTTTAGATCTTTCCATAATTCATTTTCCTCTCGTTGAAATACACAGAACTTTCGTCCGGCTTCCAATATCGGATTCTGCTGCCAGACTACATCCTCTTCTATTTTGCCACGCAGAATGTCGTAGCAGTCACCGCCGCAGCCAGATTGCCCAGCTCGTCTTTCACATCGATCCGGTAGTAGCCTGTCGTTCTGCCATTCTTCACGCAGACCGCTTCCGCGATCAACTTCTCTCCTTTTGCTGCTGTCAGATATGTGATTTCTGAATTCAGAGAGACATAGCCCATTTTCTGCCAGTTACTTGCAACCGCAAGGGCAAAATCCGCGAGGGTAAAGTAAACGCCGCCCATGACCGCTCCCATGGCATTGCGGTGCCGGGCTTCAATCTTCAGGCTGCACTTTGCATAATGGTCGTCGACTTCTTCGATAACGGCTCCGTTCTCCGTGGCAAACCGGTCGTTCTCAAACATCTCTACAGTTTCTTTTGACGGTCTCATACCCTTGTCCTCCTATGCTATTATATATATCCTGTATTTCAGAAAAAGGCGCAACCCCTTGTAAATTTTGGAGTTACGCCTCTTTTTGATAAAGCCGGAAATCAGACTTGAACTGACGACCCCTTCATTACGAG